>JAJRWF010000040.1 GCA_024276905.1 Deltaproteobacteria bacterium | reverse complement strand
CGCTGTGTGCCCTCGTAGTATTCGACCTCGAACAGGTCGCAACGTACGCTGAAGCCGAGATCGATTGGCTGGTTGCCGCTACGCGGCCAGACTTGATTGATCTCGGTTCCTTCGACAATGTTGACATAGGCTTTGTAGCCCCAGATCGTGCCGATAATTGCTCCCAGCATAATAACCAGAATCGACAGGTGGGTCATGTAGGCGCCGAAACGGGAGTAGATCCCCTTTTGTGCAAAGAGGTTCAGCTTGCCGTCTGCCTCGGTCAGGGTCGGTTTGGAAAAGGCCCCCTTCAGTGCTTCAGCGAGGCGCGGAGCGAGGCTCTGAACCGATTCGCTGCTTGTGAATTCTGCCTTGTTGGCCGAGTTCTTGAGGGTTCCTTCTCCGGGGACCAGCATCGGGGCGACGACGAATTTCCATGCGCGGGGGAAATTTTTGATCGAGCAGCAGATCAGGTTGACACTGAAGAGGCCGAGCAGCCCGACAAACCACCAGGAATGGTACATGTCGGTGAACTGCAGTTTTTGGAACAGTTCGTAGTTGGCACGACCATACTCACGGATATATTCTTCGGGAGCACCATCCTGCTGGATGATGGTGCCGATAATCGAGGTAACGGCCAGCATCAGCAGGGTGAAAATGGTCAGTTTGAGGGAGCAGAAAAAGTCCCATACGCGATCAGTTGAAGATGTATTTTTAATAGTCAAAACGGATTATCTCCATAAGGCGGATTGCCACCGGCAAAGATGACAAATCGAGTCATCATACCCGGGGTGAAGCAGGGCGTCAACCTGTGGAACGGTTAGCTCACATCAGCAGAATTGTGCTGCGCAGGTGCTTGAGATTTTGAGAAAGGGGGAGGATTTCCGGGCTCAGTCGACTGTTGGAAGCAAGGGTGGCAAAAGGTTGACTGAAGGGTTCAGCACTACGGTATGTCGGGGCGTCACAGCGAAGATCAAACAGGGCCAGAACCAACCTGCCGCGGATGCTGAGCAGTTGTGACTCTGTTCGGGCTTCACTGGCTGAGCGGCCGTGATGGCAGAAGCTGGAAACCTGTAACGGGGCCAGTTTCTCATCGTCAAGCGGATGGCAATCAGTGGCCAGAACCCTGTTTGCAGAATTTCGTGCTGCATGGTCATAGCAGTTCAGGGCACACTGCAGGCTGCCGCTGCTGAGGATAACAAATAGCAGGGCTCCCAGAAACAGCATATGTCGGATCTGTTTATCTATCATTAGGGTTCTGGATTCAGGTTCAGCGGGTACACACCATCAGCACCCGTCAATATAACTGGCGTGCCATACTCATGCAAGCAGAATGCCGCGCTGGCGGTTTCTCCGGTCTGCATGTCTTCAGGATGCCGCTGAGAGCGTTAAAGACCGGTTTCGGCCAGTTCCTCCAGCAGCCTGCGTTGTTGTTCGTCTATCTCGACCGGAACTTCGACGTTGATGACGGCATAGAGATCGCCTGCTGGTCTTCCAGCGGATGCAGGTACGCCAAATCCCCGTAAACGAATTTTCCCCCCGGGTTGCATCCCCGCCGGAATTTTGACCCGCTTTTTCCCCTTCAGGGTCGGGACTTCGGCACTGGTGCCGAGGCAAAGTTGGCTGAAGGGAAGTGTGATATCGACCAGCAGGTTGTTTTCTTCACGTCGAAAGTCCGGATCGGGATCGATATGGATCTGCAGATAAAGGTCGCCGCTGCGCCCTCCGTGCGGAGCAGGACCGCCTTTACCGGAAACGCGCAGTTTGGCACCTTCTTCGATTCCGGCCGGGATACGGACCTTGATCTGTTCCACCCGGTCTTCATTTCGGTATTCAACTCGCCGCTCACCCCCTTCAATCGCCAGTCGCAAGGGAATGCCGATTTCCATCGAATAGTCCTGCCCGCGCACCGGCTGCCGCTGTGCGCGTCCACGACCGCCACCAAACAGCTGACTGAACAGGTCTTCGGCGCCACCACCACCGAAATTTCCAAACAGATCGCCCATATCGACATTGCGAAAGATGTCTTCCTGGCTGAAGCGCTGGTGAAAACCGGCCTCGCCGAAACGATCATACTGTTGCCGTTTTTCCTTGTCCGAGAGAACGGCGTAGGCTTCTGTAATTTCCTTAAAGCGCTCTTCGGCCTGTTTGTCGCCCGGATTGCGGTCGGGATGCCAGGTCTGAGCAAGTTTTCGATAAGCTTTTTTCAGAGCGGCCTGGTCTGTGTCTCTGGCAACTCCGAGGATCTGGTAGTAATCTTTGGCCATTTCGGTTTCGGCCCTTTCTGTCAGTATGACTGTCGGCAACAGTTCTGAACTATAGAAACCGGTCAGTTTAAGGTCAAGAACCTTTTGTTCGCCGGAAGGCAATGTCTGTTGGCAATCTCTTGACGGGTTGCCCGGTTGTCGCTAGTATGTTGGTGAAAATTTTGTAATAAACCTGAGGTTGCGAGTGCACAGCAAAGATTCAGAGTGTTTCTGCGTGGCTGATCTGCTGGAGTTAGCATGACAAAAATAGCTGTATTGGGTGCCGGTATTTCCGGATTATCAACCGCCTATGCCCTGGAAAAGACTGCCGAGCGGGAGAACCTGGAGATCGAGGTTGTCATTCTTGAGAAGCTTGAGCGGACCGGCGGCAAGGTGATGAGTGTCAAGACCGACGGTTTTCTCTGTGAATGGGGTCCGAACGGTTTTCTCGACAACAAACCGATGACCCTCGATCTTTGTCGAAGCCTTGGCGTTGATGCCAACCTGCTGCGCTCCAATGATAACGCCCGCAAGCGTTTTATCTATGCCGGGGGAACCCTGCACAGGTTGCCGGAGACTGCGGGTGCATTTCTAAAATCAGGGTTGATCAGCTGGCCGGGGAAATTGCGGCTCGGTTGCGAGATGCTGATTACTCCCAACCGTGGCGATGATGACGAAACCCTGGCCGATTTTGCCCGTCGCCGTCTAGGTGGTGAAGCTCTGGAACGCCTGATCGGACCGATGGTTTCAGGTATTTTTGCCGGTGACCCGGAAACGATGAGTTTGCGCAGCTGTTTTCCGCGCATCTATCAGCTGGAACAGGAGTATGGTGGACTGATCAAGGCGATGGCCAAGCTCGGGCGACAGAAGCGTGCCGAACGTAAGGCGGGCAAGCAGGTTGCCAGTGCCGCTGGCCCCGGCGGGATTCTCACTTCTTTTGCAGGAGGAATTCAGGATCTAACCGACGCTCTGGTCGAGAAACTAACGGCCGAAATTCGTGTCGCTAGCGGTGTTGCCAGACTTGAAACCAAAGAGGGTGGCTTTTTACTCCACCTCGAAGATGAGACGGTTGTTGAGGCTGACATGGTTGTCAGTGCTGCCCCGGCCCATGCTTTGGCCACCATGTTGAAGCAGACCGATGCGCAGGCGGCTTCTTTGCTGCAGCAGATTCCCTATGCACCGATGAATATTGTCTGCTTTGGTTACGAGCGCGACAAGATCAGTCGGGATCTGTCCGGTTTCGGTTATCTGATTGCCAGGGGAGAAAAGCGTCATACCCTGGGGACTCTCTGGGATTCGAGCATCTTCCCCAATCGGGCGCCGCGTGGGCAGGTTCTGTTACGTTCAATGTATGGCGGTGCGACCAACCCGCAAGCGATTGAGCTGAGTGAAGACGAGGTCAGAAACAAGACGATGGCTGATCTGAAATTGATCATGGGAATTGATGCCGAACCCGACTTCGTCAAGGTTTTCCGGCATCGGCGAGCGATCCCGCAGTATGTTCCGGGTCATGGCCGTCGGCTGCTTGAGCTTGATGAACGTCTGGCGCAGATTCCCGGACTTTTTCTGACCGGAAACGCATTTTTCGGGGTCGGGATCAATGATTGTGTTAACGCCTCAAACCGGATCGCTCAGAAGGTGATTGAGACCATCGAGGCAAAGAAATAGGACTTAGCTGGAAGGAAAGAACCCTGGGATGAATTACCCTTCGTCGTCAGCATAGAGCCGCTCATAGTCAGCGGCGATCATTTCGTAGTGGCCCAGGGTTGATTCGGCATTTTTTTCGATGACCGCCCGGGCTTCCGGGCTCTTGATTTCATTGGCCATGCGGCGCAGACTGCCTTCCACCTCTTTTTCGAGTTTCATAGCCAGTTGCAGTGCCTGACGTTCGTCTAGGCGGGCCATCAGGCCGGTGTCGATTGCCTGTGCCGCCGGGCTGTCAGCGCTCGGGGTTTCGAGTATTTCGTCAAACGCCGGCAGGTCCTTGCCCGGATAAATCTGATAAAAGCTGCGCGCGTGTTCCCGTTCTTCTTCGGCCAGCAGGTTAAAGTGGAAGATTGCTCCTTCGTCCTGCATTGCCTCGGTTGCCTGACGATAGTAGTGCATCGCATCAACTTCGACCTGGATCATTTTACGAATGGCGGCGTTCAGTTCAGTTTGCGGCACTGTTTTGCTCCTCGTCCGGTGTTGATTCTTCGGCGCTGATGTTTTCCGCCTCGATCTTTGTTGCCATAACCTGTAGTGGAGAATGCTCAAGAAAGCGTAACCCACCTGCGGTGCTGTTTTCAATCACCGATATCGGCCCGGTAAGTTTATTTTTGATCTCTTCAGTGGTTTCTCCAAGGCTGATTACCACCCCTTCCATGAGACTGCCAAGGGCGTTAATCTTCGGATTGGCGCTTGGATGTTCTTCGGTTTTGAAACTTTCCAGTTCGGCGTCAACCTGTTTCTTTTCGGTCACCAGGTTGATCTTGCGTTGCGTCAGCAGGCTGACACGCAGTTCGATCGCTTCCTGCAGGGCTTTACGCAAATTTTTGCGTTTTCCGAGCGGGCCCAATGCGGCACCGATTCGCTGGATCTGTAAATTGTAGCTGCGTTGTTGTTGTCGCAGGGTGTTCAGGCGGTCAGCTTCGGGGAAATAGACTCCGGCGTTCAGGCGGGTTTTAACTCCGGATGCCGCACCGAGAGTTTTGGCTTCAATCCCATCAAGGGCGACAGCTTCGCCCCCCGAGATGCTCCCCCGCTCGACGATGATTGCTCTGGTTGCCTTGACGCTGCAGTTGCGAAGTTCGTGTGTCACGCTGACGTTTCCCCAGCACTCGACCCGAACCTGATTCAGATAATTCGCCCGCAAATCACCGCGACAGCGAATCAGGCCGGTGCCGAGACCGGACATACTGCCGATTTCAACCGGGCCGTCCGATTCGAGTCGACAGGCGCCAACGGCACCGCTGACATTGATCCCCTTGCTCGCCCTGATGTTGAAGTCGTCTAGGACATCGCCCTTGATTTCGACGACACCGTTAAAGTCGATATTGCCGACACTGAAGTCAACATCTCCCCTGACGACAAATTCTTCGGCAACGGCAAGAGTGTGTCCGTCGAAGACGACACGTCCGGCGCTGGTTGCTATGGCACTGGCTCCATCTGCGCTCAGTTCGACCCCGTCACCCGCACAGAGGTCAAGCGGCAGTCCTTCGAGTGGCGGGATCGGCTGACCATGAACTGTTATGCCGGGACTACCGTAGGCAGGAGGATGGATGATGCCGATCTGTTGCCCAGCCTCAACATTGGTGAAGCTCTGAAGGTTGCGCAGATCGACATTGCCCTGTTCATCTTCAATGAAGGCGGTATCGTCACCACCAGTTTTTACCGCCAGTTCCAGCCAGCCGTCCTTGCCGGGAATCGGTTCTGTTCCCGTGGCAATCCGGATCTCCTCCTGGCTAATCCCCATGGCTGCTTTGCTGCAGAACTTGGCGACTTCCTCCAGATCGAGGCTGTCCTTGACATTATTTTTGGCCAGCAGTTCGATCAGCTCCGAGGGCGGGATGGTGTGTTCAGCGTCAAAAACGGTAATAAAGGCGTAGAGGTTTAGTTGGGACGCCCCCAACTGCAGGCGCAGAATATAGGCTGGCGTCTTCTTCTCTGCCAGAATCTTGACACCGATTTCGGCTTTCTGTTGTTGTGGACCAGAGGTCGCAGCCATCAGGGTTCCCGGGTGCAGATCAGTCCCTGGATTCCCCTGTTTGTCGGGAATCCAGAGAGATTTTTCTGAATGACGAATACTAACGGCAGATAGGTCAGCAAGGATCAGGCCATTTTGTGCAGTTCCGGCGGTGTTTTCCTTGTGCGCCAGGGCTTCTCGGAGAGTTCATTGGTGCGGCTGCCGAATTTTTCGGGAAGTGCAAATTAAGAAAGAATTGCCCGGCTTGACGATCCCGCCTGTCGCTGGTTATGCTCCGGCTCTTACAGCTTGAGCGAGAGTTTGTCGGAATGAGTGGTGCGGAGGAGTTGTTGATGTCTGAAGTTCGTGAACGGTTTGAGAAGGATCTGGCCGAGGTTGATTGGAGTTCGGTGCGGATTCACCTGCAGCGCGATGCCCTGATCCTGGTCGCGGCACAACTTGATCTGGTAGAGGTTGCCTGCAAGGTTGCGGCAGATGAAACCACAGAAATCGGGTGCTGGATTGAAAGTGGCCAGCTCGGCAAGCCGACAAAAGAGCAGCTTGATGCCTGGGAAACGCAACTCGACAAGCCTTTTCGCATGTTGATTGCGGCTCCTTATATCCTGTTACAGGAAGTTAAAAATGCCTGAGAAATTTGTCGCGGCCCTGGCGGACTACCGCAGCCGCGCGGTTTTCAATCCCTGGGGAGAGTGCGATCCGGAACATGATCTCGATACGCGGGGAGCAAAAATTCGTCGGCGTCAGCTGACAGCCTACCTGCAGGAACGGATCGGGCGGGCACGGATTCTGTTGCTGGCCGAAGCGATCGGTTACCAGGGGGGACACTTCAGCGGTATCCCGATGACCAGCGAACGTTTGTTGCTTGGGGGCCTGCGACACAAAGAGCTTGCTGCGTCGGATGTTTTTCACCTCCCGCCCCAGCGGACCAGTTCTCCGCTTATCAAGCCTGATGGTTTCACCGAACCGACGGCGACCATCGTCTGGGGTTTTTTCAAGGAAACAATGGTTGATCCGCGATCAGTGGTGTTGTGGAATGCCTTTCCCTGGCATCCCTACCATCTCCACAAAGGCTTATTGAGTAACCGGACTCCGACGGATGAAGAACTGGCGGCCGGACATCGGATGCTCGAAAGGATCCTCGATCTCGGTCAGTTCGATCAGGTGGTGGCGGTTGGGAAAAAGTCCGCGGCCCAGCTTCTGGCACTCGGAATTCCCGCCTCTGAGGTACGGCACCCTGCCAATGGCGGGGCCGGGAAGTTTCGCGCCCAGCTGGGTGCTATTATGGAAAATCTATGACGCTCTGGGCCGAGTTCCTGACCATTGTTCTGGTTCATCTGCTGGCGGTTGCGAGCCCCGGTCCCGATTTCGCCATGGTTTTGCGGCAGAGTATCGTCAGCGGCCGCCGTCCGGCAATCTATACCAGTATCGGCATCGGAGCGGGTATCCTGGTGCATGTCTGCTACAGCCTGCTCGGGTTGGGGCTGGTGATCTCCCGCTCGGTGCTGTTATTCAATCTGATCAAGATGGTCGGAGCCATCTATCTGCTCTATGTCGGGTGGCATTCGTTACGGGCACGTCCGGCTGATTCCTCAGTCTTTGTTCCTGATTCCGGAAAGACCCAGATCTCGGCAACCCAGGCGTTGCGGCTCGGCTTCCTGACCAACGTTCTGAACCCCAAGGCGACCCTTTTTTGTCTGTCACTGTTTTCTCTGGTCATCAGCCCGCAGACACCACTCTGGGCACAGCTTGGCTATGGATTTTACATGGCCCTGGCGACAGGACTCTGGTTCAGCGCGCTGTCGATATTTCTGACCCGGCCGAGAATCCGTTTATTTTTTTGTCGTTTCGGGCATTGGGCAGAAAGAGCGATGGGGGGTGTGCTGATCGCGCTGGGAGTAAAGCTGGCGTTGGCTGGTCGCCATTAACCCTGCAATATCCTCGGAATACAGAATTTTAAGGCCACAGGTTTACTTGCGGCGGAACAGGTCGGTTTTAAGGCTGGAAACTCGATCCAGGAAAAGATAGCCGTCAAGATGGTCGAGTTCATGTTGAATCGCGATCGCTTCGAAACCGGCGGCTCTAATGACCTGCAATTGGTTACTCTGGTCCTGAAACTGGACAACAATCCGTTCGGCGCGGGCGACGTTGCCGGTATAGTCGGGAACCGACATACAGCCTTCGCGGACCAGGGTCTGGCCCTCGCGTTCAATAATCTGAGGATTGACCATCTGCAGCAATCCGTGGTTTTCCTGTTTCTTCCCCAACTTGCTGTTCGAGACATCAACCACCACGACGCGCCGGGTATCGTTGATCTGGGGGGCCGCAACGCCGACCGAATGACCGGCGTCGATCATGGTGTCAACAAGATCCCGCAGCAACCGGCTGACAGTTTCATCCCAGTGTTCAATCGGGGCACAGACTTCTTTGAGCGCCGGATGGGGGTAGAGCAGAACGTCCTTGACAGCCATTTTTGCTAAAGCTCCATCGGAGTGATCGAGCGGACTGATATGTCGACCTTCATCTCGTCCTTGAGGCTCGCCATCCAGCTTTCGACATCTGCGATTTCTACCCCCGGATTGAGGATAGCTTCGATCATCATGACATAGACCGGAGCATTTTTTTCTCCGATCAACTTGGTGTTCAGATCGGTGATATTGATCTGCCGCTCACCCAGTTCGTGGGCAACCCGATAGACAATCCCCGGTTTGTCAGCGCCGTAGACCGAGATCATGCAGATTTCTCCCTCCAGATCAGGACGTTCCTCGCCGCCAGGTCTCAGGGTGCGCAGAAAGACCGAAAGGCCGCTCTGCTCAAGCGGGAGAAACGCTTCACGGAATGATTCCTGATTTTCCAGCTTGGGGTGGGAGATAATCAGGATCATCGAAAACTGGCCGCCGAGAATCGAGCAGCTGCTGTCTGCGATGTTGCAGCCGAGTTGGTAGAGGATGCCGGTGACCTCGGAAACAATGCCGGCACGATCACGGCCGATGATGGTCAGGGCAAAATGGCTCATGGGGTTTCTCCATTTTCAGCAGGGTGAAAGCTGACGTTTGTCAACCGATATCTGCTATACTTTGTAGCATGTTCACCGAGGTTTTTGGGGCAATTTTTTCAACGATTCCACCTTTGATAGCTCTGGCTTCGGTCGTCTGATGCTTCAGGGTCGTCACTCCGTCGGGAGTTTCCGGTAACGCTGCGTGTTGTGGCCCGGAATCAAAAACGTCTTTTTTGCGGAAGGATTTTGCTGTTATGAAGAGCCTGTTTGTTGTCTGTTTGTCGTTGTTGTTGCTGGCCGGATGTTCGGGGAAAACCCTGGTCGAGAGCGATCTTGGTATCAAGGGTGCGCCGGATTGGGTCAATGAAGGGACCCAGACCCTCAACGATAAGGATGGCAGACTTTTCCACGGGGTTGGACAGGCCCCGGTGATGGGAGACCAGTCACTGCAGTTGTCTACTGCCGACAACCGCGCTCGTGCCGAGGTGGCGCGGATCCTTTCGTCATTTATCGATGTCGTCAACAGTGACTACGACAGTGCGGTGGGCTCAGATGCCAAAATGGTTTCTCAGCAATCGGTTTCGCGCCGGATAGAGAGCCTGACCAGGACCAACCTGAGCGGTGTCGAGATCATCGGGCACTGGCGTGATAAAAAGAGCGGGACCATCTTTGCGATTGCCGAGCTTGATCTCAAACAGGTCAAGCGCATCCTGTCAGCCAACCAGGAAATGAATCGGGACTTCGGAAAATTTATTGAGACACAAGCAGATAATATTTTTGATCGTCAAAAGGAGAGAACAAAGTGAGGATATACAGAATTTGCGCGTTGATTACTCTGGTGCTGACAGTGAGTCTGATGTTTGGTTGTGCGACTCAGGTCAAGCGGATTGACCCGGACGAGGTCAAGGATTTAAGCGGCGCCTGGAACGATGCCGATTCGCGTCTGGTTTCTGAAGAGATGATTGCCGATATGCTTGAGCGGCCCTGGGTTTCTGATTTTATGGTAGATAGCGGCAAACGCCCGGCAGTGATTGTCGGGACTGTGCGCAACCTGAGTCACGAGCATATCAATATCAATACTTTCGTCAATGATATCGAACGGTCGCTGGTTAATTCGGGGCGGGTTGATTTTGTCGCTTCGGCGGTCGAGCGAGAAGAGATTCGTGGCGAACGCAAGGACCAGGATCTGAATGCCCGGGAGGATACCCGCAAGGCGATGGGCCAGGAACTCGGTGCTGATTTCATGCTCAAGGGACAGATCAATACCATTATCGACCATGCCGGCAAGAAACAGGTGCGTTACTATCAGGTCGATTTGACCTTGATCAGCCTGGCTGACAACCGCAAGGTCTGGCTCGGTCAGAAGAAGATCAAGAAATTTGTCAAGCGCAGCAAGTTGCGTTACTGAACCCGCTCCTGATCCTCGCGGATGAGAATTCTACGTTCTGTAATGCCGGGACTGCTGCTTGGGCTGTTACTGGTTGTGGGTGGTTGTGCCTCGTACAGTAACAGTTTTGCACCGATTGCTGCCGAGATCGCCGGGCAGGACCTGGACGGCGCACTTGAGTTGCTGGGGAAGCGGAAGGTTCCTGAGCGTAACCGGCTGCTATCCTTGATGAATCGCGGCATGTTGCTGCGTATGCGCGGCGAGTTCAAGGCCAGCAATCAGGAGTTTTTAGCGGCCAAGCGGTTAGCCGAGGCGTTAAATGCCCTGAGTCTGCGCGAACAGACGACGGCACTGACAATCAACGATGCGACCCGTAGTTATGTTGGAGCTCCCTACGAGCGGGTGATGCTCAATCTCTACATGGCGCTGAATTATCTGGAACTCGGAGAGCTCGATCAAGCTCGGGTCGAGGCGTTGCAGGTTGATCTGCTGCTGGGGGAGCTTGGAGACGATGAGGTCGGGCCGCTGTTCGATAACGACCCTCTGGCACGCTACCTGAGCGCACTGATCTTCGAAGCCGGTGGTGAGCTCAGTGATGCGATGATCGCTTACCGCAGTGCCTACCAGGCATATCTGGAGCATCAGGAGCGTTATCCGGTTGCCGTGCCGCATCAGCTAGAAGTCGATCTGCTGCGTGCCAGTGAGGCGGTCGGACTAACTGAAGAAAATCAGCAGTACGTTTCCGAATTCGGCATTGACGTCTGGCAGACCGCCGAACAACTCCGCCAGCAGGGTGAGCTGGTCTTCCTCTTTCACCGGGGCCTGGCGCCGGTCAAGGTTGAGCAGTCCCTGACTGTGCCCGTACCGCCGCGTGGTCAGCTGGTAAGGGTTGCATTGCCGGAATATCTCCGGCGTCCCGCCGGTTATTCTGTGGCTCGGCTCAGAATCGGCGGTCAGGTTCTGGAAACCGAGATCTTTGAAGATATCGAAAATCTGGCGATTGCCGAGCTTGAGCGCAATCGGCCAGCGATTTTAGCGCGGGCTGTCGCCCGGAATATTCTCAAATACCGGGTGACTAAAGAAGCAGGCAAAAAGGACGATCTTGCCGGTCTGCTGGTCAACCTTACCGGGTTGCTGACAGAGCGAGCCGACACCCGCAGCTGGATGTCGTTACCCGCCGACATCCAGCTGGCACGAATCGCCTTAGTGCCGGGAGTCTATGACCTCGAAGTCGAGTTGCTTGATCCTTCCGGTGCCCGGGTGAAAACACGTTCTTTCCCGGCGGTTCGTCTGGAGGCGGGGCGGAAAACATTTATCTCTTGTCACGAGGTGGCAAAGGAGTCTCTGGTGAGGAAACATTAGATGCAAACGATCATGATCATGCTGCTGCTCCTTCTGGGTGCCGGTTGTGCCGGAACCCAGAGCCCCCCCGACTGGCTTGCCGCCGAACCTGACGCCTATCCGGCCGAACGCTATCTGAACGGTCGCGGACAGGGCGAGACGGCGGGGCTGGCTCGTGACCGGGCGCGTTCCGACCTGGCCAAGGTGTTCGAGGTGGCGGTGCGCGAAAGCAGCAGTGATCGTCTGCAGTGGCAGCAGGGGAAGGGCGACAAGGATGGACTGCAGACCCTCATCAGTCGTGATGTCCAGCTGCAGACCAGCCAGGTGATCAATGGGGTGCAGATTGCCCGGACCTGGCGTGCTGCAACCGGAGGCGATTACTATGCCCTGGCTGTTCTCGATCGTTTGCAGGCCAGTAACCGTTTGCGTGCCAGGATAGATGCCTTGGATGTAGAGACCGAGGTGAGTATCGCGCGCGCGCGCCGTGAGGAGTCTTTACCGGCAAAGATCAGTGCCGCCTATCATGCTTTTTCGGCGCAGCAGCAGCGCCGACAGCCTCAGAAGATGCTGCAGATTGTCGATCCGACCGGCAGTGGTTTGCCTGCAGTCTATTCGTTGGTTGCACTGGAAAATGATCTGGAAACACTGCTTGGTCGTTGGCGCATTGCCCTGGAGGTCGAGCGTGATGAACTGGGTGGTGGCCAGGGCCTTCTGGCCGGAGCCCTGGCCAATACCGGAATCGGTTATCGGGCTGACAGGTCTGAGGCTGACTACCTGCTGCGAGCCAGTATAGAGAGTGAACGACTCAAGACGACAGACGGCTGGAACTGGGTGCGCGGCATCTTGAAGGTTTCACTGGTTGAAACTGCCAGCGGCAACCATATAGGTTCTTATCAGTGGTCGTATAAGAGTTCTGCCCGGCAGGCGGAAATGGCTGAAATCAGAGCCTTTAATCAGCTGGCAGATCTCCTGACACAACATTTTGCGAGGGTTCTGATTGCATTCGGAGATGGTGGGCATAAACCATAAACTCAATTGGATCCCGGAACAGGATGGACTCCTGCTTTTTCCCGCCGCTGAGGGTGGCGTTACAGCAGACTGTCTCCGATCAGGGTCAACAACAGCAAGGCCATTGACAGGTTGACCAGATGGAAGAGTCTTCCGCTGTCCGCATGCTTTGCACCGCGCAGGAGCTCTCGGCTGCCAGCCAGCAGCAGTACCGCCAGCAGGGCCAGATAGAGGTCGGCCAGAATACGATTGCTGATCATGCCGAACAGCACAAAAAGCAGATAGCTGAGTGCCAGTGCTGCCAGCCAGCAGCGGTTGATGGCAAACAGGCGCCGGTCGCTGAGTTGTCTGAAGGGCGTCGGCAGTCTGGAGTCGAGTTGATCCTGCTTGTAGCGCCAGGCCAGCAGCCAGAAGTGCGGCACCTGCCAGATAAACAGGGTTCCGGCCAGAATGACCGCTGCCGGATCGAAAAGCGAGCCGCCGGTGGCACTGTAGCCGATCAGGGGCGGCAGGGCACCACAGATAGCACCGGGAAAGACTGCCCAGGCGGTCTTTCTTTTCAATGGCGTATAAACCCCGTTGTACCAAACAATTGCCAGCAGTCCGAGCAGCAAGGGCCGCGGGTTGTCAGGGGTTGTCAGGAGCAGCAATCCACTGCCGATAGCAATCAGTGCCAGCAGCAAGGCCTGGAGTGATGACATCTCTCCACTGGGAAGTGGGCGGTTACGGGTACGCTGCATTCTGCCATCGATGTCGATCTCCTGCAGCTGGTTGAGGGCCGAACAGCCTGCTGCGAGTAGCCAGACCGCAAGGGATATCACCAGGGCCGCGGGGGTAAATCGTTGTGCTGCAAAGAAGCCTCCTCCCAGGGCTGACAGCGCGACCAGACTCGCAAGTCGGACCCGGAACAGACAGGTCAGTTGCCGCAGACTGTCGCCGGGCATCAAGCCGGTTGTCACAATATATGTGAAGAGTTGCTTCACTGCTGGTCTGCTCCTTTGAGTAAGGTTTTGATTATTGCGTCGATTTCTTCATCGCTAAGGTGGTTTGCCGCAGGCATGATTGCCGGATAATCCTCGACGATCTCCTTGTTCGGTTGCCGGATTGCGCGGCGCAGATAGTCAGCATCAACCTTCAGTTGCAATTCCGTACCATCACGTTTGACCTCAGTGGTGCGGTCCTTCAGACCTTTGAAACTCGGCCCGACCAATGCGCTGCCATCGGTTGAATGACAGCCGAAGCAACCGTTCTCTTCGAGCAGCTTATTGCCATCGAGAACCGGGCCGGTGTCTCCTTCAAGAAGATAATTGATGATTTCATCCAGGTCCGATTCGCTGATTTCATCGCCGTAGGCGGGCATGATCGGCGGAAACCCTTCAACCAGGTCGACCTCGGGAGTGCGAATCGCTCGGCGCAGGTAGTCGGTGTCGATGGTGATCTCTTTTTTCTGCCCCTCAGTACTGATTTCGCGTTTCACACCCTTCAGTTTGCCGAAGGTCGGCGCGATACTGCTGCTGCCGTCGAAACTGTGACAACCGAGACAGCCCTGTTCTTCGAGCAGCTGGCGCCCGCGCGGAACAGTCTGCGCGGTGGTTTTTTCGCTATACCAGGCGGTGAACTCTTCAGGCGACAGGATCTCGGCGCTGGTGATCATGTCGGCATGGCCGGTGCCGCAGTACTCGGTGCAGAAGATGTCATAGCTCCCTACCTCGGGGGCCTGGAACCAGACATAGGTTTCGATTCCCGGCACCGTATCGCGTTTGATGCGGAAGGCGGGCATGAAGAAGCTGTGCAGCACATCGGTCGAATTGAGAATGACCTTGATCGGCTTGCCTGCAGGCACATACAGCTTGCTGCTGGTGCGACCGTTTTCGTACTCGAACTGCCAGGACCACATGCGACCGGTGGCTCTGACCTCAAATGCCCCTTCTGGAACATCGCGCAGGCCCAGATAGTTGACCCAGCCGTACCAGAACATGGTCAATACAATCAGGGTCGGCAACACTGTCCAGGTGATTTCCAACCACAGGTTGCCCTCGACATCTGAGGTCGGTTCGGGGTTTTTCGAGCGCCGGTAGCGGATGACGAACCAGATCATCACGATGGTGATTCCGGCCAGCAGCAGCAGTGATGATCCGAAAATATAGATCAGGACATTGTCAACCCCGGAGGCTGTTGGATTGGTCAGCGGATTCACAGTGGCTCCTAGCGATAAAGCACGTCAAAGAAGGTCAGGCCGATAAAAATCGCCACAATCGACAGCAGGACCAGCAACCCGATTTTGAACAGACGAGACTCCTGGCGCAGATTCATGAAAAAAAAGATCACCAGCGCTGATTTGGTCGCGGCAATGCCGAGCGCGACCCAGATGTTGCCGGCGCCGAGGTCAATGCGTGAGGCGACGACCGTCAAGGCTGTCAACGTGCCGAGAAGGACCCAGATAATGACAAAGGTGCGGAAGCGTACGATATAATGGCCGGATTCAGTCATGATCTATCCTCACAGAATCAGGTAGTAAAGCGGGAACAGGAAAATCCATACCAGGTCGACCAGGTGCCAGTAGAGCGCACTGTTTTCCAGCAGGGTGTACTGCTCGCTGTTGACCCGTCCTTTACTCACCAGTACGGTAACGACCCCGATCAGGGTTGCGCCGATAATGACGTGAATGCCATGCAGACCGGCGGTAAAATAGTAGAGGTTGAAGAAGTTGGTCACTCCCGGACCCATGGCGGCCAGCTCTTCTGATCCAGGATAGATCCCGTGGCCGATTTCGGCCGACCACTCGAAAAATTTATTGACCAGAAACAGGAGCGCCAACCCGATGGTCGAGCAGCAGAGAATCAGGGTCTGTTTTTTGCGCCCGCGCTGAATGGCTGTAATGGCCATCGCCATGGTCAGACTACTGGTCAACAGGACCAGGGTGTTGGCGCCGCCAAAATAGATATTCAGCTTGTGGCTGGCAATACTGTACTGTTCGGGAAACTTCGACAGCGAGACGGCGTAGAGGATAAACAGGCCGCTGAAGAGAATGACCTCGGTATAGAGAAAAATCCACATGCCGAAGCGGGCCCCGGTATCATCGCGATGCTCATGGCTCATCGGCAATTACTCCTTTGAAATCATAGGGGCCACGGGTGACAACCGGGTCTTCCGCGCCGAAGTTTTCCATCGGCGGCGGTGAGGGGACCTCCCATTCGAGGGTTGCACCGCCCCAGGGGTTTTTGCCGACCGGGGTACCGTAACGGATGCCGCGCCACAGATTGACAAACATGATAATCAACCCGACCGCCAGAATCCATGAGCCGATGGTGGCCACCATGTTGAGTGGGCCGAACTGCGGCAGGTAATCGTAATAACGGCGCGGCATGCCCTGAATGCCGACCGCCTGCATCGCCATATAGGTGACATTGAACCCGACAAAGATCAACGCCCAGGCCAGGGTCGCGATTTTATGATTGTACATGCGGGCGAAGAATTTCGGCAGCCAGTAATGGAGGGCGGCGAAGAACGCAAATCCGGTGCCGCCGAACATGGTGTAATGAAAATGGCCGACCACAAAGGTGGTGTCATGCAGATGGATGTCAGCTGCTGCGGCACCCAGCGCCAGCCCGCCGAGTCCGCCGATGGCAAAGAGAAAAATAAAGGAGAGTGCGTAGAGCATCGGCGGCGCCAGTTGAATCGAACCCTTGTAGAGGGTCGAGACCCAGTTGAAAATCTTGATTGCGCTGGGAATGGCAACAATAAAGGTCAAAAAGGAGAAAATCATGATCGCCATGTCACTCATGCCGCTGGCGTACATATGGTGAGCCCAGACCAGCGATCCGGCAAAAGCGATTGCCAGACTTGAAAGTGCCATCGCCCAGTAACCGAAGAGCGGCTTGCGGGCAAAGACCGGAATGATTTCCGAGATGACCCCCATCCCCGGCAAAATCATGATGTAGACCGCCGGGTGACTGTAAATCCAGAACAGGTGCTGGAAGAGGATCGGATCGCCCCCCTTGGCGACATCAAAGAGTCCGGCGCCGAAGATCCGTTCGACAAAAATCAGCGCCAGGGTGATACCGATCATCGGGGTGGCCAGGACCTGAATCCAGGCCGTGGCGTAGAGGGTCCAGACAAAGAGCGGCAGTTTGCCCCAGCCCATGCCCTTGCAGCGCAGGCGGTGGATGGTGGTGACAAAATTGATGCCGGTCAGAATCGATGAGAAGCCGAGCATGAACGCGGCCGAAACTGCCAGATTGACGTTGGTGGTGGTCTGGGTGCTGAAAGGGACGTAAAAGGTCCAGCCGGTATCCGGCGGACCGCCACCGCTGAAGATGGCAGTAACGGCCAGAATTGCTCCGGCGATATAGCAGTACCAGGAGAGCAGGTTGACGCGTGGAAAACTGACATCCCGTGCACCGATCTGGATCGGCAACAACAGGTTGCCGAAGGCCGCCGGAATGCTCGGAATGATGAAGAGGAAAATCATGATTACGCCATGGACCGTGAAGGTGGCGTTGTAGGTCTGGGCTTCCATAATCCCGGTGCCGGGCTCAAAAAGCTGCAGGCGCAGCGCCAGTCCCAGCACGGCACCAACGATAAACATGGTGACGATGCAGCCCAGGTAGAGCAGGCCGATCCGTTTATGGTCGGTTGACGTGACCCAACCCAGAATGCCGGAACGCGGACTTTCGGTGAAGAAGCCGCCATAACGAGAAGGAGTTTCGCTCATGATTTCTTCTTTCTGCCGCCAAAAATAAGGAAAAGCAAAAACGAGCCGAGGGTCAACAGGATAACGGTTCCGCTGACTTTCAGCAGGTTAAAGGTGTAGCGTCGTCCGGCCGGGTCGTAGCTGAAGCAGAATTCAAGTGCCTTGCGAATCGGCGTCCCGACCCTGTTTTCCGAGGCTTCAATCAGGGACATGGTCAGGTCAAGCGAGGAAAAACGGTACCCGTTGATGTAGCGGACGATTTTGCCCTTGTCACTGACAACGAAGGCCGCTATCGGGTGGAGAAAATCTTCACCTTTTTTCTGGAAGTAATAGCCTGCAGCGTCGGTCACCAGGCGAATATTTTTATCGCTGCCGACCAGAAAGGTCCAGGCTTGAGGTGGGAAGCTGTTGTTCAGCGCCGTCATGAAGGTCTTCTTGCTGTGGGCCGCAATTTCAGGCGTTTCCTCAGCGTCGATGCTCAAGGCGATAATGCGGTAGTCTTCCCCGGCGGTTAATTTGATATCGGGCAGGGCTTCAGCCAGACCACCGAGCAGCAGGTTACAGACGTTGCGACAACGGTAATAAACCGGCACCACCAGAGTCGGTTTGTCGATCAGCTGCGACAGTTGGACCTGCTGCCCGTCCGAATCGGTAAACAGGGTATCGAGAGGCAGGGAGTCGCCAGACTTTTCGTCCAGCCAGTTGGCGGGGGGCTTTTCCCTCTGCTGGTGTTCTGCCTCCGGCTCACTTTCGTGTGCCGAAACGATTTGCAGGGGGAGCGTCAGGATTATGAAAGTCAGCAACAGGTAGCGGCAAAGCAATTGAAACCCTCCTGTAGGTCACGACGAGATACTGCTGGAGGCAATAGTTTACTTTTTGAGTTGCGATTACAATCTAGCATGATTTTTCTGAATGGATAGCAAATTTTACCATGAAATTTGCTTGGCAACTGCTCGCGACGCGCATTAAGATGCGTTTTGTCTGTAATCTGGGGCAGCAATGAGTTCCCGGAATTAACCTGCAGACGGTTGGTTCAATGGCTTACCAGATGGAGACAGTGATGGAAGAAATCAGACAACGCCTGAATGCTCTGGAGGTTCGTTCAACCTTCCAGGACCAGTTGATCGAGGAGCTGAATCAGGTTGTCACCGCCTGCAACCTGCAGGTTCAGCGGTTGGTGAGTGAAAATCGTAATCTCAGAGAAATGTTGCGCTCGTTGGCCCCGGAACTGCCGGAATCTCCCGATGAGTAATTCGTTATGGCCGCCGCGGCGGGTTCTGCTTGAGGCGGTGGTGCTGGTGACCTTTGCGGCCGCCGCCGGAATGAGTTTGAACTATAGCATGGTCATGAACGCCTTTTCCGGGCGCAATGTCGTCAGCCTTCCGCAAAAAACCGCGCAGAGCCCCGAGGAAAAGTTGCCAGTGCCGGTCGATTATGAAGAGCTGGACGAACTGCTGGCAGCGGGGGCTCTGCTGGTCGACGCCCGTGATCGCAATCTCTACAACGATGCGCATCTGCCCGGGGCTCTTCCTCTGCCGCTGGGTGAGGTCGATGCCCGGCTTGATGACTTCGGCAAGCGTGTCCCCCGCGATACGCCGCTGATTATTTATTGCAACGGTTTCGGTTGTCCCGACTCTTTCGATCTGGGAGTCCGGCTGCTGGCTGAAGGTTATCAGCAGGTGCAGGTCTACGAAGGCGGTTTTCCCGAGTGGCGTGATCGGGGCCGGCAGCTTGAATCTGGAGGGTCGCAATGAAAAAGCTGCTTTATCATCTGTGCCGCCTGGGGTTAGCCGCGGTATTTCTTTACGCCGGGTATGTCAAAGGCAGTGATCCGGTCGCTTTCGCCGGACAGGTCGCGGCCTACCAGATTCTGCCATACGCTTTTAACTACCTGGTTGCGGCGACACTGCCCTTTGTCGAATTGCTCTGTGGGGGGCTGCTGTTGCTCAACCAGCGGGTGCGCCCGGCGTTGCTGGTGATTTTCGGCCTCAATTCTGTCTTCATGCTGGCCCTGTTCAGTCTCCTGTTGCGGGGGCTGGATATTGATTGTGGTTGCTTTCATCCCGGAGCCGAAGGGGAAGCGACGACCAGCCCGCAGATGGCACTGTTACGTGACGCCGGCCTGATGCTGATGATCGCAGTAGCCTGGGTTCTACGCCAGCAACAGGCCGGAGAGTCGCTGGATGATTGAAGGCTGGCAGCAGCAACTCAAGGATTCCCTGACGCGTGTTGAAACCCTGGCCGAGCGCTTCGGCCTCGATCCCGCACCGCTGGCGCCGGTGGCTGAGCGTTATCCGTTGCGGATCAGCCCGCATATCCTGCAACTGATCGAAACGCCCGGTGATCCAATCTGGCGGCAGTTTGTCCCCGATCCCCTTGAGTTGGCCGAGACCGGCCTGGTCGATCCTCTCAATGAAGAGAATCTCTCACCCGTTTCCAGTGTGGTGCATCGTTATCCTGATCGCGCTCTTTTTCTGGTCAGCGGCAGTTGCGCGAGTTACTGTCGCTTCTGTACCCGTAAACGCAAAATTGGCTGTGACGGAAGTTCCCCCAGCTTTCGTGAATTGCGCGAAGGGATCGACTATATCGCCGCGACTCCGCAGATTCGCGATGTCCTCTTTTCTGGCGGGGATCCGCTATTGTTGCCCGACAGTGTTTTGGGCGACCTGCTGGACAGAGTGCACCAGATACCCCATGTCGAAATCATCCGCATCGGCAGTCGGGTTACCTCGACCTTGCCGCAGCGCATCACACCGCAACTCTGTCGGCTGCTAAAATGCTTTGCGCCGCTGTTTCTGAATACCCATTTTAATCATTCCCGCGAATTGACGACTGAAGTGGTCGCAGCCTGTAACCTGCTTGCCGACCATGGCATTGTGCTGGGCAACCAGACCGTATTGCTCAAAGGGGTGAACGATGACCCGTCAGTGCTGCAAGAGCTTTTCTTTAAATTGTTGAAGATGCGGGTGCGGCCCTACTACCTGCACCAGATGGATCTGGTGCGTGGCGGCGAACATTTTCGCACTCCGTTGGCCACTGGACTGAAGGTTATGGCCAGCCTGCGCGGTTCGGTCACCGGGATGGCATCGCCGCAGTTTGTGGTTGATCTGCCGGGGGGCAAGGGCAAGGTTCCGCTCTTACCTGAAGCACTCAGCCAGTCGGGGGCATCGACCCGGATCATAACCTCTAACGGTGAAATTGTTGACTACCCGGATATGTAAACTGTAAAGCTGGAATTCTGTTTAGCTCTCTTGAGAGCATTGATCTAAAGGGGGAAGGGCATGGCATGTTTTTCTGGAGCCCGCAAACGCATCAAAACACTTTGAATAGCCTACATTCATGTGCTTTTACGGAATTTTCTTCGTCACACATGTTGCCCTGACTTTTGTTATTCTTTTTACTTGGAGCGAGTGTCCCGTTTGGTTAGTTGGCAGAATTAACCGCACGGGACACTTGTAGAAAATCGGAACAGTCGACCCTCGCTACGAAGGGCTTATGAATGCTTCCCGCAGACAGCTCGGCTCAGGTTGCTCAGACCACGGACATATTGAATACGCTGTTTCGGCTGTGCAAACACCTGAGCCTCTATAGCGAAGATAATGCTGTGGTTGCACAGGCCACGGACAAACTGATGCAAGACATCAGGCAGCTTCACATCGCTTGAGACGATATCCATATCACTGTCTCCAAGCATGGTTTTCTCTTTCAAAATGAATTTCTCAACCCGAAGAACCTGCTCTTTACAACCTTTGCCCGCCGTATGTTTCAACTTGGACTCTCCTCATTCACTCTGACTTCAGAACTCACCGTCCCTTCGCTCTATGTCTTTCTTCACCTGATCATGCGCAATGCCGCAGAGATCTGGGATGAGGGGGGCTTTAGTGCCAGTTTGAAGGACGAGCATCTTGTGGGCATCCAGTTCACCGAGATGTCCGAAAGTGATTTTCGCTTGCTCAATGCCTCTATTAATGAGGAGCAGACCGACAGTTTGCAACAATCATCGGACCCCTGGAGCAAGTTCTCTCACTCACTCGCTAAAACCATGACAAATCAGGGGCCGAAGACTTTCTCGGCTGAAGAATTTACTTCCGCTGACCTTGCTGCCCGGATCAGTAACCTGCTGGTCGGCAAAACGATGGAAGAGAAGGCGGTTTTAACCCGCCAATTGACCCGTTTTACCGCAGGCTTGCAGCGCGAAAAGTTAAAAACAGTGCGAGCTGCAGCTGTCCTCAACCTGGCAGATTTTGTGAACCATCTTAGCGATGAACTGCGGAGCAATGTGATGAATGGGATCTGCAACCTGCAGATGTCGATGGAATACGCTGAAGATTTTTTTAGTGGTCTGTCCGACAAGGTGATTCTGGAGAGCTTCCGGCAGACGACAATGCAACAGGGGTACACAACTCCGGTGGTCATGTCGCTGATCAGCAAACTGGCCAGCACGCGTAAGCTTGTGTCTGGTGCTGAGCTGGTCGCGCAACTCACCACGCAGAGAGAGAAGTCCGACAGAATCAAGGAGTTGTTCAAGCCCGATGAATTTAAGAAATATGTTCCGTCCCGCTACCAGCAAGTACTCATGCAGGTTTTAAGCAAGCAGCGCCTGCCGAGCGGCTCAAACAACAAACTCCAGGAATTGAAAAAATCTCTTGAGGATTTTCAGCAGGAACGGCAGGTGGCCCGGATTTCGTTGTTTATCCTTAATAATGATCCGGCTGAGGATTCTCTGGCGGGGCTTAGGGATCGACTGTTTGAAGCGATGCAGTCCAGCCTTGATGCTGCGGATTACGCCAATCTGCTTGATCTCTGTCGACTCTGTTTTGCCGACAAGGCGGATCGGCATGGAATATACCTTGCCGGACTGATCCCCGCCTCATTTGTGGACCAGGTTCTTGGGTCTGTGCCCACCCTGGATAGAGATTATCTGGAGGACATTGCCGAAGTGATTGAGTTGATTGGCCTCCCTTTCGCCCAGCCACTGATCGAATCCATCAACCTTGAGGCCGATCGCGCCATCCGTTTTTTCTATCTGAACTGTCTGAAAAAACTCGGACCTCAGGTTACGGACTTCGCTATTCTCTCCCTGAATGATGAACAGTGGTTTGTCCAGCGCAATATGCTGATATTGCTTGGCGAACTGGGTGCTGTGGATAAGTTACCGCAGATCAGACCTCTACTCAAACACAGTAACTCTAAGGTTCGACAGGAAGCCCTGAAAGCCTGTTTGCTGTTGCATGACGGCGACTCAACCCAGGAGCTGATTTATGGGCTCTCTTCAAAAAACCGACAAGAGGTTCTGCACGCTATCACCGTGTGCCACCTGGTGGACAACCCGGAACTCTCTGCTAAATTACTGCTCATGCTGCAGAAAAAAGAGTTGTTCCGCTTCGATTTTGAGATGAAAAGAACCTTGGTGCAGGCCCTCGCCGACCACCAATGCCCTCAGGCGCTTAAGGTTTTCTCCGCAATCTTAAAATCCCGCAAAATTTTCAAAGCTGGCCTCTACCGTAAATTAAAAATCGAGATAGTTAAGTCTTTGGGTAAATACCCGGCAGATCAGGTATCGCCTCTCTTACGGAAACAGATCGACAGCGGAGATAAGGAAGTGGCCCGCCAGGCTAAATTGACGATCAAGAAACTGTCGCAGGAGGATCTCTGATGTCACTGCACTCCCATCGACAGGCAATTCATGATAGCTTGCGCCTGATTTCCGCAGCGCTCTCTGCATCAAGCCTCTACTCTATCGAGCATCAGCAGGTTCGTTCTCTGGTTCCGAAAATCCGTGAAAACCTGGCGAACTTATTGTCCCGGCAGGCTGAATTTACCTTTCTGATCATCAAGGAAGATCTGTTGTTCGATGGCAAGCCGCTGGAACGGACCCCGCATACCGAGCGGATCGCCCGTCTGTTCTACGCGCGTAATGTCGGCTTTATCCGTTTTCATCAGGGGCTTGACAGCCGGGAGGTTGAATTGCTGCTACGGGTTGCAGTCGGTTTGGAAGAGGCGGCTATTTTCAATACGGACACCCCGCATATCGATTATGGCGAAATTGATACACCGGAAGATTTGGAGGGGCGACGTCCGATTTTCTGTTTTGAAGAACTGACCGATGAAGAACTACAGAGTATCAGTACTTTTTACGATACTATTGGCGACAAGGATAATTTCGACATTCGAGATGTTTCATCGATTATTGCCGGGTTTGTCTCCGCTTTTCAGCAAGAAGCCAACCCGCTATTGGCTCTGGTCCCTTTACGGGAGGAAGACGAATACACTTTCACTCATTCGATCAACGTTGCCATCCTCAACATTGCCCAGGCGAACTCACTCGGGTTTGGGGAGCAATTACTGCACGATGTCGGAATTGCCGGGATGCTGCACGATTCGGGTAAAATATTTATCGACAAGGAGATCCTTCGTAAGCCGGGAGGTCTCAGTGATGAAGAATGGCGACAGATGCAGCAACACCCTTCACGCGGGGCACAATATCTGATGGGCCAGGAGGGGATCCCACTCCTCGCCATTATCACCGCCTTCGAGCATCACATGCGCTATGACAAAAAAGGCTACCCTCAGGTCTCCTTTGATTGGCAGGTCAACCTCTGCACCCAGATGACCATGATCTCCGATACTTTCGACGCGCTACGGACCCGGCGTACCTACAAGGAACCCTGGGACTTCGCCAAGATCAGTGGCCGTATGCTGGAGTTGGTTGGCAAACAGCTCAACCCTCATCTGACGCTGAACTTTCTCAAGATGATGAGTGAATTGGGTGAGAAAATCATCGAAAGCGGTATCAGCCTCTCTGCTGAAGTTCCCCCGCGTTCCGAAGCCGAACTCGCAAGACGGCACGTGTGTGAGTAGACTAGACGGTAAGCTAACTTTGTCGGCTGAAAAAGTATTTATTCAGCAAGCCCTGCTTATGCTTTAAGCTGTTGAAAATGCGGGTCCGCCCCTACTATCTGCACCAGATGGATCTGGTACGTGGTGGTGAGCATTTTCGGACCCCGTTGGCCCGTGGTCTTGTCGTCATGAAGCATCTGCGTGGCAGGGTGACCGGGTTGGCAACGCCACAATTTGTGGTCGATCTTCCCGGGGGGAAAGGAAAGGTTCCGCTGTTGCCAGAGGCGATCAACCGGAAGGGGCCATCGACCTGGATCAGGCCCCCTTGCGGTGAATCTGTTGATTATCCGGACTTATTTGATTGACCAGTAATTGCCACCCAGAGTTTTGAAAATTTTCGGGTTGCCGCTGCTGTCGGTTCGGACCTGCTCCCTGACTGCTGAAACCTCTTCGTGGGTCAGATCATTGTCGAAAATAATTCCGCGAATGCTGACATTGTAGCTGATATTGAAGAGATTCTGTCCGGCGCTGCTAATATGCAGTCCAGACATACGATATTCGATGTCGTCAAAGACGTTGTACATGTTGCGCAGGTTGTCTTCCAGGTCGAACAGGGTCACACCGTCAGCTGAAGACCAGTCATCATCGATATAACTCATAACCTGTGCCTCATTCCTGGACTCGTAGGCCTGCTTGAAACCATCATATAGAGCACTGATCTGATCGTTGGTAACCGGGGTGTCTGTGGCTGCGGGGACAACCGAGAGTTTTTCAAGTTGTTTCTGGATGGCGGAAATCAGGTCTGCTATCTGCGATTTCTGTTTGTGCTGATCGATGAAGGAACCCGAAGAAATGAAATCAGCAAGTTCCTGTTGGTAGGCTTTTTTCAGCTCCGGCGGGCTGTTCTCCTGCGTGGCTTCAATCTCT
>JAJRWF010000039.1 GCA_024276905.1 Deltaproteobacteria bacterium | reverse complement strand
GCTGGACCCGACGCACCAGACTCTGAATAATGTAGTGCACCACCTCCTGGCGCAACTCTTTGCCCTGAAGGTAGATGCCGGTTTCCATCTCAGCCCGAAACAGCAATGCTTCGCCGGTTGACCAGATGCAGGCATAGATTTTTTCCCGGCGGATGATATCGCAGATCAGGGTGAACAGGGTTTCAACCTGCTGGTCTTGTTGCGGGTCACCGGATGGAGGCCAGTGTAGTCTGGGCAGATAGCCGGCGAAGGAGATGTCGACGTCAAAATTATTGTCAGACGCCTGGTAATAGTTGGCATAGTCGGTAAAGGGCGGAAAAAATTCGGCGCCTTCATAAAGATGGGTCCAGTTGTTGGCAAAGGGCAGAATCCGTTCGTCGCCGACTTCTCCCTCGAACAGTTGCGGCAGGTCCTGCATCCAGACATGAACCCGGAGCTCCTCGGGGAAGTTGAAGACGTTACGGTAAAAATTGATGGTGAAAATATCGGTTGCCCCGGAATGTTTGATTTCACTGGCCAGATTTATGATGTCCTGTTTCTTGAAGGCTTTGGGATAGGAACCACGGGCCGCAATATAAGCTGTCTCGATCCCCCGCGAGACCATTTCTGTCTGCAGGGCGTTGCCGAACTGGGCGTAGATACCATCGATCGGCAGGATCAAGGCAAATTTACGTTGGTCCCTGCTGTCGGCCGTCGGGGCCGCCGGCCGGACATGCTGCAGGATTTCACGGGCGAAGTGGTCGTAGCTGTACAGTTTGCCGAACTGCTGCGGAGATATTCCCCGTTCTTGGCGACAGGCCTCTGTCAGCTGAGCGGGGGTGCGAAAGAACAAGCTCTGTTCTTCAAAGAAGGGCGGATCAGAGAGCTCACGGCAATCGTAGATAATCGGAATGCAACCGCAGGCTCGAACCTCCCGCAGGCGCTGGGATTGACAGTCGAACGGATGACAGACCAGGGCATATTTACTGGAGCGGTAAATGTCGGCAACCGCGTTTCCGTGTGGCACAACACCTTTGAAAAAAGGCATGACCTCCTGGTTGTATTCCCAGTAGCGGCCGTAGATTTCAACCTCAAGTTCCTGCTGCCGGCAAAGCCAGGTGACAGTCCGGTCACGCAGTGCGGCATGGAGAAAACGCCAGAAAACGGTATCTCCTGTATATCCGTACTTGCGCGCGATTTCTGCCGTAATATTTTTGGTGATCAGCAATCCATTGTCGATCAGGGTCGTCAATTCCGCAAAAATTTTCCGGCCCTTTTCGGTCTCGAAAATCTGTGGGGAAACTCCGGATCCGATAAAAACCACCTTGTTGTGTCGTCCATCAGTTGACCTATCTGTGCAATGGAAAAAGGTCTTATCGATGCAGAATGACTGCCGATGTATCTTCCGGGCGCCAGCCGCGTACAAATAATCATCCAGAACCCCGGAAAATGAAAAGACCAGATCCCGTGAGCGCCATTTGAGCCTGTGCTGCGAGGTGATCTCGGGCATGGGATCCTGCCACCAGGTCAGGTTGTAGACATCCGGGTGCAGGTAAGAATTGTTCAGGTGATTGATGTTGATGACCAGGTGCGGGTTGAATTTCAGATGATCGGCGAGGGTCTTTTGCTGGTCGTATTCCTCCATCTCGTTCTGTTCAATGGTCAGCAGGGTGGTATGACCCATTTCGGCAAAAGCGTTCATCAGGCTTTTGGCACTGTATTGCATGACCGTGGTCAGGCGGCTGGCAACGCAAAAAATCCGCATGGGTCCCGAAGTCGGCATTTCGGGGTGCAGCTTGAGGATTTCCTGGGCGTAGAGTTGGGCGGTCTGCAGGCGTTTACGTTGAACGCTTGCGATCATCTGGTTGAAGTTTTTTGTCTGCTGGACCACCAGATCCTTGCGGGTACCTTCCTTGAAAACGACTTTGGTCGGCAGACGCAGGTTGGTGTTGGCGAAAAAATTCAGGGTGTCCTTGCGCGGAATCTGGATCAGGTTCGGCGGGGCATCCGGCCGCGGATTTTCGGTGCCGAGATAGCAGACCTGCAGGCCATCAACGGCCATGGTGCGCTCAACCCGGTTTTGTTGCATGGCGGTCTGATAGGCCAGGTCGGCATCAAAGAAGTAGCTGTCTTGCCAGGAAGTATTCATTGAGGTTCCCCGGAAATTTGTGTTCAGGATTGTTGGTTGATGATCAGTTCTGCCAGTTGGAAATCGAGCAGACTGTCGATATCGACCGAGCGCTCCGGCGGCATGACCAGGGCGTAGGTTTCGGGACCGATAAAACCCTGCTGTTGTTTCAGAACCTCCGTCTTTGCCAGGTAGATGGCACCGTTCAGGCGGTAATGAGGCGGCAATTGCTGACGGTTGCTGTTGATGACCTCCGGCCGTAGAAAACCTGCCATATTGCCATCTTCGGGTAGACTGTTGCTCCACCAGGGATGATGGTCGCAAAGGGTCACCGAAACCACGGCACCTGCATCCTGTGCCTGCATGAGCTGGAAGGCGGCTGTAATATCCTCACTGCTGCGCAAGGGCGAGGTCGGTTGCAGCAGCAGGACCATCTCGTATTCTTCTCCGCGCTCTGCGGCCCGCTGTAGGCAGTGCAGGATTACCTCAATACTGCCGGCGGTGTCGCTGGCCAGTTCTGCGGGTCGCAGGCCCGGAACCCGAGCTCCCTGAGCAATCGCGATGTCGGCGACAGTCTGTGAATCGGTACTGACCTCGACGCAGGTTAATCCGGCCGCACGGGCGGTATCAATACTCCAGGCCAGCAAGGGTTTTCCCGCCAGCAGACGGGTATTTTTCCCCGGCAGTCCCTTGCTGCCGGCGCGGGCCGGGATCAGCACCAGGGTTTTTTGCGGGTCAGAAATCAAAGACATCGCCATACTCCGAGTTGGCCTGATCGAAGTCGGTCGGCTGGCCGATATCCATCCAGTAATCCTTGATCGGGAAAGAACAGACCTTCTCCCTGGCGTCGATCAGTTGTTGGTAGAGCTGCGGCATATCAAAAAAGGTCTGTTGTGGGATACGCTTCAAGACTTCGGGTTCCAGGACATAGATCCCGGCATTGACAAAGAACTTCTGGGTCGGTTTTTCGCGGATTTCACTGATGGTGGCGCCATCGGTATAAACCACGCCGTAGGGAACCTGCAGCTGGTATTCGCGGACGCACATGGTTGCACTGCTGCTGGCGAGCCGGTGGTAGTTGATCAGATGTTCAAAGTTGACGTTGGTCAGCAGGTCGCCGTTCATGACAATCAGTGATTGGTCAATCCCTTCCGGTAGCAGGCTTAAGGCTCCGGCAGTACCGAGACGTTCGCTTTCGTTCAGGTAGCTGATCTGGACCCCGAAGCGTTCGCCATTGCCGAAGTATTCGCGGATCTTTTCTGATTTGTAGTTGACGCTGAAATAGAAATTTTCAAATCCATAGCGGAGGAAACTTTCAAGGATGGTCTCCAAAATCGGTTTGGAACCGACGGTCAGCATCGGTTTGGGAATGTCAGTAGTCAGCGGGCGCAGCCGGGTCCCCAGTCCTCCGGCCATCAGGACCACCGGATTGCTCTTTTTGGGGCTGAGCAGGCAGTCGTCGAGATATTCGATGCCGACCAGGCGCTCTTCATCGTCGAGCATCGGCAGCTGCTTGACCCCGTGGGCCAGGGCCAGTTGGACCAGATCTTCTTTCGGTTGGTTGATGCGGCCGGTCAGCGGCGCCGCATTGAACAGGCCGTCGACCGGATCTTCGAGCCCCTTGCCTTGTAAAAAAGCGCGGCGGATATCACCATCGGTGATCGTCCCGAGCAGCTGGTCACCATCCACCACCAGTGCGATCTGCATTACCCCTTTATCAATCGCCTTGATCGCTTCACGGATAGTCGCTTTGCGGCTGATGGTAATTTTCCTGGTATTTCGCATTTATTTATCCCCTGATGTTGCTGGTGGAAGGTCATAAAATTCTTTGGGTGCTCCGCCGAGACGGGACTTGAGCAGGATCTCCAGAATTTTTTGTACAGTACTCTTTTGTCGGTAGGGATTGGGCAGATCTTTAATCCCGGCGCGAAAGGATTCCGAGAGTGCCTTGCGGCAGGCGGCGACGATTGCGTCACGTTCGGCCGGGCAGTCGATAACGCTGGCACTGCGCAGACGGCCCGCCTGGCGTTGGCCGATATTGACCGTCGGGATACCGAAGCTCGGGGCCTCAATGATGCCGCTGCTGCTGTTGCCGACCACCGCAGCGACATAATGCATTGCACTTAAGTAGCGTTGTTGACCGAGGGAGGGGAAGACGACGCAGCTCTGAGGGTTTCTGCTCTGGTAGTCGGCAATCATGCGGTTGATCGTCGCCCCTTCAGCATCGGCGTTGGCGCCGGTAAAAATGACCTGCAGCTGCAACTGGTCAAGGGCGAGCAGCAATTCTTTGATCTGAAGGCTGGCTGAACCCGGTTCAAGGGTTGTCGGGTGAAAGGTCAGTAGCAGGGTCGGCTGGCTCAGGTCGAGACCGATCTCGGCTTCAAGTGTTTTGCGGTCGAGCAGCGGGCGGGTTTCCAGGCCGTCAAGACCGATAGCACCAACGTTGAAAACGCGTGCCGGGTCTTCACCGAGCTGGATGACGCGGTGGCGATATTCGTCCGTTGCGGTGAAATGCAGCAGACTCAATTTGCTGATGGCGTGACGCAGGGCATCATCGGTCGCACCCTGAGTGAGTTCGCCGCCATGCAGGTGAGCAACCGGGATGTTACACAGGGTCGCCGCCGCTGCTGCGGCAAAGGCTTCGTAGCGGTCGCCAAGCAGCAGCAGCAGGTCGGGTTGCAGACGCTCAAAGGCCAGGGCGTAGCCGCTCAAGCCGAGGCCCATGGCACGGCAGCTGTCGACCGGTGTATTGCCGTCGACCTCAATATCGACCTTTTCATGGATCATGAAGCCGTCATTTTCGATCTGCTGCCAGGTCATGCCATGTTCTTCTGACAGGTGGCTGCCTGAAACCAGGAGTTGTAGCTGCAGTTGGGGGTGCTGCTTGATTGCATTCAGCAGTGGTTGCAGCAGGCCGTATTCGGCGCGGGTGCCGGTAAAACAGCAGATCTTTCTCATCCGTCGATCTCCTCGTCGGCAGCGTAGTCCCGCTGCGCCGTTCGGCCGAGAAGACGATCCCACTCCATCGGGCTCAGACCGGTAGCCGGTCTCTTGACGGTCAGGTTCTCTGCCGAGAAGCATTCACCCTGGCGGATTGCTGTGGCAGCGACAATACTGCGACGGGCTACTTCACGGTTTTTCAGTTCCGAGCGGCTCGGGGTTTTATTGCCCTCGCCGAGAGCCAGTTCAATATTGCGGATCGCTGTGACCATAGCGGACAGTTCGGCCGGTTCAAGGGAGGCCTGATGGTCGGGACCGGGCAGATTGCGATCAAGGGTGAAGTGTTTTTCGATCAATTCGGCGCCCAGGGCCACGGCTGCAATCGGGATCTCGATTCCCGTTGTGTGGTCTGAATAGCCGATTCGGACCCGGTGCTTATGGGCGATGGTCTGCATGGCGCGCAGATTGACATCGGCCATCGGAGTCGGATACTCGGTGTTGCAATGCAGAACGCAAATCTGTTGTCGTGGTGTTCCCGCCCTGGTCAGGATCTCCAGGGCGGCACCGATTTCATCCATGTCGGACATGCCGGTTGAAAGAACGACCTGTTTCCCCAGGCCACCGATCTTGCGCAGGTAGGGCAGATTGGTGATTTCGCCGGACGGAATCTTGAATATTTTTATCCCCATCTGTACCAGCAGATCGATACTCGGCAGATCGAATGCTGATGAGAGGAAAGTGATACCACGTTTCTTGCAGTGCTGATTGAGTCGCTGGTGGGCTTCCAGGTCGAGTTCGAGGCGCTGGATCATCGCGAACTGGCTTTCGTCATTCCCGGTGGTCTTTTGCTGGTAGTCGGCTTTGCGTGCATTTTTGCGCACCAGGGTTTCGGCCTTGAAGGTCTGAAATTTGACCGCATCAGCCCCGACATCTGCGGCGATATCGACCAGCTTCAGGGCCAGATCCAGATCGCCGTTATGGTTGACTCCGGCTTCGGCGATGATGAAAACATGCTCTGCCATCGGTGTCACCTCGCCTTTTTGCCCAGATAGACGCTGGCGTCAGGGACATCTTCCATGATGGTGACTCCGGCGCCGACAATCACTTTTTTGCCAATATGAATTTCCTGCCGCGTCACACTGTTGCTCCCGATAAAGGTTTCGCTGCCGACCTGGACGCCGCCGTTAATCACGGCCGCGGTCGAGATATGGCAGTGGTCGCCAATATGGGCGTCATGTTCGATCAGGGCACAACTGTTGATGATGCAGTTGGCTCCGACCTGAGCTCCGGCGTTGATCAGGGCTTGGTGCATGACGATGGTACCGGGCTCAACCCGGGCGTGGCGCGAAACATGGGCCCGGGGCGAAATGACGGATGCCGGCGTGCCGCCAAAGGCACGAAGACGGTTGTACAGTGCGATGCGCCGGTCCGGACTTTTGATCTGACCGAGGGTGAGTAAAAAATGTGGAGAGCGGCCGATGGTCTGCTCCAGATCATCATCGCAGCCGATGACCGGATACCCGAGGATCTCAGTGCCGATATTCTGCGGCAGATCGATAATTCCGACAATACGGTATGCGTTCTGCTGTTCGATGACATCGATACAGGAACGGCAATGGCCGCCGCCGCCGATCAGGACCAGATCTTTCATGGCGTAACCCTCACACTGCTCGGGATATTGACTGCCCGTTGGTAAATGTCCTCTGTGATCGGCAGATCGCCGTGCGGGCAATCCCGGTAGATCTCAAGCAGGTGCATTGGGCGCCACAGGGAACGGGCAAAGATGCCGCGCCGGTTGGCCTGCTCAAGAAAAGAGATTTTCTGCTCCGGATTATCGAACAGCAGGGTGTTGAGCCAGAAATTTGACTGGCAGTCGGCCGGTTCATCGACAAGGGTCAATGGCAGTGTTGCCAGTGTCTGACGGTAGTCGGTTGCCAGTTGCCGTTTTTCCCGGACAAAGGCGGGCAGTTGTTCGATCTGGGCCAGTCCGAGGGCGGCGTTGATATTCGGCATGCGAAAGTTATAGCCGATCTGGTCATGGATAAATTCGTAGCGGTGCGCTTGTTTGGCGGTGGTGGTCAGGTGCCGGGTTGCGGCAGCCAGCTCGGCGTTATTGGTCAGAATCATTCCGCCGCCGCCAGTGGTGATGATCTTGTTGCCGTTGAAGCTGAGGGTGCCGAACAGACCGAAGGTCCCGGTATGCTGCCCCTGGTAGGTGCTACCGAGACTTTCGGCGGCATCTTCGATCAGTGGCAGCTCGTAAGTGTGGCAGATCTCAGCCAGTTCAGCAATCCGGCAGGGATGTCCGCAGGTATGCATCGGCAGACAGGCGCTGAGCGGACGGCCACTGGTGCGGTTGATCCGCTGGCCGTCACGAATTTCGGTCTGGTTGGCCAGAAAATCTTCCAGGGCGGCTGGCGACAGTCCCAGGGTCTCGACGTCAACATCCAGAAAGTGCGGGGTTGCGCCGCAATAGGAGATGGCGTTGGCGGTAGCAACGAAGGTCAACGACTGAGTCAGAACTTCGGTTCCGGGTCCGACTCCCGCCAGTTTGAGTGCGACAAAAAGTGCCTGGGTCCCGTTGACCACGGCGATGGCATATTTGCTGCCGGTGTAGCTCGCAACGGCCTCTTCGAAGCGGTCGACAAAGGCCCCGACGCTTGACACCATGGTACTTTCAACGCATTCGGCCAGATAGGTCTGCTCGTTGCCGCCAAAGCGGGGTTCGTGCAGCGGGATGCCGTCTTGCGGAAACTGGTTATTGATCAGCTCAAAAATCGTTTCAAACATTGTAGATATCGGTTTTGTACCGCGCCAGGTTGGCGGGGTTGGTGAACCAGTCAATGGTTTTCTGCAGTCCCTCACGTAGATCGACCTGCGGTTGGAATCCTGTCAGCTCGGTGATCAGACGGTTGTCACACCAGAGGCGCTGGACTTCCGAATCCTTCGGGCGCAGGCGTTGGTCGTCGGTGATGAACTCGACCTTGCTGTCCATCAGCTCGCGGATCAGATCAAGGGTGTCGGCAACCGAGATCTCATAGTTCGAGCCGATATTGATTGTTTTGCCGATCGTTGCGGCATTTTCCGCCAGGGCAATAAAACCGCGACAGGTATCGCTGACATAGTTGAAGTCACGCGTCGGGCTGACATCGCCGAGTTGAATGGTTTTTTTACCCGCTGTAATCTGACTGATGATGGTCGGGATAACGGCCCGCGCTGACTGACGCGGGCCGTAGGTATTGAAGGGCCGGGCAATACACAGCGGCAGCTCGAAGCTGTTGTGAAAACTCATGGCCATGGCGTCTGCACCGATCTTGCTGGCGCTGTATGGGGACTGCGGCTGCAGGGGGTGCTTTTCGTCGATCGGCACGTATTGCGCGCTGCCATAAACTTCGCTGGTCGAGGTATGGATCACGCGTTGGCAGCCGTTCGAGCGCAGCCTGGCAGATATTGAGGGTGCCCAGGATATTGGTATCAACGTAACTCTGGGGGGCCTGGTAGCTGTAGGGGATCGCGATCAGGGCGGCGAGGTGGAAGACGATATCGATGTCGCGGGTAATTTCACGGCAGAAATGCGGATCGCGCACATCACCGTTGACAACCTCGATCTGATCGAGTCCGTCGATGGCTTCGAGCCAGCCCCAGTCGTTGAAGGAATTGTAGCAGGACAGCGCCCTGATTTCGGCGCCGGTTTCCAGCAGTGCTTCGGTCAGGTGAGAACCGATAAAACCATCTGCACCGGTCACCAGAATTTTTGATCTGTTGCTTGTCACGGAGTTCTCCTGTTGGGTCATAACGCTTGAGATGGCGAGGACGGGACAATATTATGACACACTCTGCACCCTGCCAAGTCGATTAGAGCAGATAATAGACCAATTTGCGTTTTAGCGGCCAAAAATTGGGAGGTTTAAATAAAAAAACACTCCTTGGCCTAAACTATGCAGAAATTACTCCGATGAGTAGTAACGAGAGAAGCAAGAGTGACCTCGCCGGGGGACGAGAGCAAATCGAACCAGACAACGAAATCGAAAAAGAATAGATTCAAGGAGGAACTAAACCATGGCATTTACCATCAACACCAATGTGGCTTCGCTGAATGCTCAGCGTAATATGGGCAAGTCTCAGGCGAAACTTAACCGTTCTCTGCAACGGCTGTCTTCGGGGCTGCGCATTAACAGCGCCAAGGATGATGCTGCCGGGCTGGCAATTTCTGATCGGATGACTTCGCAGATCCGAGGTCTTAATCAGGCTGCACGCAACGCACTCGATGGAATTTCTCTGTCACAGACTGCTGAAGGTGCGTTGCAGGAGAGCACCAACGCTCTGCAGCGGATGCGGGAGCTGGCTGTTCAGTCTTCAAATGGAACCAACAGCAGTGCCGACCGCACATCTTTGCAGCAGGAATTTTCCCAGCTGCAGCAGGAGATCCAGCGGATCGCGACCACCACCCAGTTCAACGGCAAGAATATTCTTAACGGTTCGATGAAGTCGGCGACTTTCCAGATCGGTGCCAACAAGGGCCAGGTTATTACCTTCAGTATCGGAACTGCCAGCCTTGCGGCCCTCGGAATCAATTCGACGGTCAGTATCGGATCTTTCGGGGTTGCCCAGCTTGCCCTGTCGGCGATCGATGGTGCTATCGGCTGTATCGACAAGTTGCGCGGAAAACTCGGTGCGGTGCAGAATCGCTTTGAGTCAACCATCTCGAACCTGAAGAATATTGCCGAGAATCTTTCGGCAGCACGTAGCCGGATTCTGGATGCGGACATTGCTCAGGAAACCTCAGAGATGACCAAAAACAATATTCTGCAGCAGGCCGGGGTTTCGATTCTTTCCCAGGCTAATCAGTCGCCGAACCTGGCGCTGTCACTCCTGCAACAGTAGTTATTCCATCCCACTGAAACACTGCGGCAGAGGCTTTTGGCTTCTGCCGTTTTTTTTATTTTAAAAATTTCAAATTTTATTTAAAGAAGTTTAGTCACTGAACCGATAAGAGATCAGGCGGCTGAATACCCAGGTGGAGAAAAGGAGGTGAAATCAATAGTTACACGCTGTAGCCGCTGACCCGAAAAGGACACGGAAGCCCTTTTCGAAAAATACTTTTCATGGAGGAAAAATCATGGCATTTACAATTAACACCAACGTAGCTTCTCTCAATGCCCAGCGAAATCTCGGCAAGTCACAGAATTTGCTCAACCGCTCGATGCAACGCCTGTCTTCAGGGTTGCGCATCAACAGTGCCAAGGATGATGCAGCCGGTCTGGCGATCTCTGATCGCATGACCTCGCAGATCCGTGGCTTGAACCAGGCGGTGCGCAATGCCAACGATGGGATCTCACTGGCGCAAACTGCTGAAGGCGCCTTGCAGGAGAGCACCAATGCCCTGCAGAGGATGCGTGAACTGGCGGTTCAGGCATCCAACGGCACCAACAGCAACGCAGATCGCGAATCTTTGCAGCAGGAATTCAACCAGCTGCAACAGGAGATTCAGCGGGTTGCAACCACTACGCAGTTTAATGGCAAGAACGTCCTGACCGGTTCGATGAAGTCGGCCATTTTCCAGGTTGGGGCCAACAAGGGTCAGACCGTGACCTTCAGCATCGGCGCCGCCAGTGTTCGGGCCCTGAGTATCAACTCGACGGTGAGGGTCAGTACCTTCACCAAGGCCCAGAGCGCCATCGGCATCATCGACAATGCTGTCGGTAACATCGACAAACTGCGCGGTAAGCTGGGTGCGGTTCAGAACCGCTTCGAGTCGACCATCTCGAACCTGGCGAACATCTCCGAGAATCTCTCGGCGGCGCGTAGTCGGATTCTGGATGCCGACATTGCCCAGGAAACGTCGAACATGACGAAGATGAACATTCTGCAACAGGCCGGGGTTTCGATTCTTTCCCAGGCTAACCAGTCGCCGAATCTGGCACTGTCACTGTTGCAGTAGGTTCAAAGCCTGCTTCGGAAGGGCTGACGCTCTTTCGGGTGTAGTCGGCTTTCTTGCGACAGTTTTATTTAAGAAATCGGAAGAAGGTGACGACAAGAAAAAAGAGGCACGGACGCCTCGATTAAAAGCAGAAATTTCACGGAGGAAATTATGGCATTTACCATTAATACCAACGTTGCGTCACTAAACGCCCAGCGTAATCTCGGCAAGTCGCAGAATTTGCTCAACCGCTCGATGCAACGCCTGTCTTCAGGGCTGCGCATCAACAGTGCCAAGGATGATGCGGCCGGTCTGGCGATCTCTGATCGTATGACCTCGCAGATCCGTGGTTTGAACCAGGCGGTACGCAATGCCAACGATGGGATCTCACTGGCGCAAACCGCTGAAGGCGCCCTGCAGGAGAGTACCAATGCTCTGCAGCGGATGCGTGAACTGGCGGTTCAGGCATCCAACGGCACCAACAGCACCGCTGACCGGACTTCCTTGCAGCAGGAGTTCAACCAGCTGCAGCAGGAGATTCAGCGGGTCGCAACTACCACGCAGTTTAACGGCAAGAATATTCTTAACGGTTCGATGAAATCGGCCATCTTCCAGGTCGGCGCCAATAAAGGCCAGACGGTCACTTTCAGCATTGCTGCTGCCAGTGTCGGGAAGCTCGGTGTCAACTCGGCAACCATCAGTATCGGCACCTTTGCCGATGCCCAGAAAGCGATTTCTGCGGTTGATGGTGCTGTCGGTTGTATCGACAAACTGCGCGGTAAACTGGGTGCGGTTCAAAACCGCTTCGAGTCGACCATTTCGAATCTGGCGAACATCTCCGAGAATCTCTCGGCGGCGCGCAGCCGGATTCTGGATGCCGACATTGCCCAGGAAACATCGAACATGACGAAGATGAACATTCTGCAGCAGGCCGGGGTCTCGATTCTTTCCCAGGCTAACCAGTCGCCGAATCTGGCACTGTCACTCCTGCAGTAACTCGTCAGTATCCCGGTGGAGGGCGGCTCAGGCCGCTCTCCACCAGAATACCCCTGATTGGGGGAGGAGAAGATTATGGGAGTTGAAGCGGTAGGTAATATCGGGGCGGGAGTTCCGACCACAGCAACGACTGGACAGCAGGTCGATCAGGATCGGCGGCGGGTTGCAGATACTGTCGATGAGGCGAGCATAAACAAAAACCTGGTGGCCCCCGAGGAGGTTCTGAACAAGATCAAGGGCCTGACCGACGGGGGGCAACATTCGGTACGTTTCGAAATGAATGCCGATATCGGCAAGCTGATTATTTCGATCGTCGATCAGGAATCGGGCGAAACCATTCGTCAGCTTCCGCCCGAGGAAGTGATCAACTCAAGTGTCTATCTCAAGGAACTGCGCGGTTCTCTGCTCGATACCGAGAGCTGAGGGCTAAAAGGGAGAAGAGTCATGGCTATCACCTTTGGTGGGTTGGCAACCGGCCTCGATACCAATGCGATTATCAGCGAGCTGATGAAGATCGAGCGCCAGCCGATTACACGCCTTGAGAATGACAGGAACTTTTTCAACAGCCGTCTGCAGGTCTTCAAGGATCTTGATGGTTTGCTGGGAGGCCTGCAGACCAAGGCTGAGGCGATCGATACAGCTGCCGAGATCGATTCGCCGGGACTCAAGCAGAGTTCGGATCTCTATTATTCGGCCACTGCGACCGGCACTGCTGGTCTGGGGTCCTATCAGATCGAAGTGATGGCTCTGGCCCAGGTGCAAAAGGATGTCAGTGGCGGCTATGCCGACAAGACGACCAGTACTTTCGGCACCGGCACCATGAGCCTGACCGTTGGCGGGACGCCGACCAGTATTACGATCGATGCCACGAATAATTCTCTCGATGGTATTGCCAAGGCGATCAATGATGCCGCAACGGGTGTGACGGCCACGGTGATCAACGATGGGACCGCGTCCCCTTATCGCCTGGTTCTCAGTGGCGACAGTGTTGACAAAACCTTTACCCTGGATGCTTCGGGACTGACCGGCGGTACGGATGTCAACCCGACCATGACCAATACCCAGGCGGCGCAACAGGCGCATATTCAGGTTGACAATATCGATATTTACAGCAACAGCAACACGGTTGCCGATGCAATTCCCGGGGTCACCATCGACCTGCTCAAGGCTGATGCGGCGGTTGCGACAACCCTTTCGGTCAGTGTCGATCAGGATGCGACCAAGACCAAAATTCAAGGGTTTGTCGATGCCTATAATGCCATCGTTACGCATATTTCCGCCCAGAAGGATGCCGACTGGGGGAATGATGCCGGTTTCCGCAGTGTCAAGCGTGGTCTTCAGAGTTTACTGACAACCAGCGTTTCAGGCCTTAGCGGAAGCTATTCAAGTCTTGCCGAACTTGGTTTCGAAACTCAGAAAGACGGAACCCTTGTCCTTAACAGTGCCACTCTGACCAAGGCGATGGACAATGATTATGAGGGTATGGTCGCTGTCTTTGCAGGAGAAACCGGGGTTGACGGCATCAGTAAAAAGTTTGCTGATCTGTTGACCGGTATGACAGACACTGCCGACGGGCTGTTGGCCAGCAAGCAGAAGAGTACCGATGACACAATTTCGCGTATCGATGATCGCATCGTCAGGCTTGAGGCACGACTGGTGATCAGGGAGAAGACCTTGCGCAGCCAGTTTTCGGCGATGGAGGCGCTGGTGAGTGCCATGAACAGCCAGAGCGCGTTTTTATCGCAGCAGATGACCAGTCTTTCCAGTATGAACAAGAGATAGCGATTGCGCCCTTTTTAAATAGACCGAAGGAGTCGAAGGTATGAATGCTTATATGAACCAGTACCAGAACAACCAGATCCTGACAGCGTCTCCCGAGCAGGTACTGATCATTCTTTATGATGGTGCAATCCGTTTTGTCAGGCAGGCTCAACAAGCAATTGAAGAGAAGAATGTTCCAGCGCGAACCCGGTCGATCGGCAAGGCTGTGGCGATTATCACCGAGTTTTCCAATACCCTCGACTACGAAATCGGGGGGGAGATTGCCGTCGATCTGGGTCGTCTCTACGATTTTATGGTCCGTGAGCTGGCGGCGGCCAATGCCCGGGGCGACGCTGAAAAGCTGAAACCGGTCGAGAATATTCTTCTTGAGTTACGTGAAGCCTGGGTTGAGGCGGCCAAAATTTATGCCCGGGAAAAGCAGCCATCGAGCGAGTCTACCGGCAGCAGCATTGCTGCTGCCCTCTAGTGTCCTGTTTGGTTAGTTGTGCCAATTAATTCTGAGACATTTTGGTTGTGGTCAAGGCACGCTGACGTAGGTCTAGCCTGAGTTAAGCCGAGGAAGCGAAACGTAGACCACGCGGCCAAAAGGGCCAGAATTAGAAGGTAGAATTAACCGCACGGGACACTAGGGAGGTGACAATGGCCGGATTCAACCCCCAGACGGAAAAACTGCTGGCTTTTTCGGTTGAGCAGTATCGTGAACTGTTACAGCATGCCGAAAAATTGACCGGCATCCTGGAAGGCTGTGAGCCGGTTCGTGTGCATGAACATATTGCCAGACAACAACAGTTGCAGGTTGCTGCAAGTCGCCAGGATGAGTTGTTATTGCCGCTGCTCAAGGACGATCTGTCTCTCTGGGAAGAACATCGCCTCTATCAGATACGGCAGGGTTTTATTAATACGATCCTTGATCTCAACAAGTTGCTTTTGCCCAAAATCCATGGCATGATGGCCGTTACTTCCGCCGAGCTTGATCAGTTACGGGGTGGTCGGACTTTTCTTGTCGGCTATGCGTCTCCGGCCCCTGATCAACGAGGTCTTCGGGGGGTTGGATAACGCCTGATTCAACTATTGGCTCCTGCCACGGGTCGTTCATGTCTGCACTGGATCATCTTAAAGAATACCGGGTTGTACAAGTGACGTTGCCGCGCAACGGGGCTGAGTCGACAGTTGTTGACGGTGTTGCCCTGGCGAGCGAGCCGCCGGTGTTCGAAGTGACTTTTCTCCCCGACCAACTTCAGCCAGCTACTTTTGATGACCAGTCCGGTTGTCGTATCTCCTTTCTTGCTCCGAACGGTTCGTCGCAGACTCTTAACGCCGAGGTTCTCAGCGTTGTCAGTGACACCAAGTTACAGCTGCGCGCACTTGAATCCTTCAGCCAGACCCAGAAACGTGCCTACTTTCGAGTTGATGCCGATCTGTCGGTCAGTTACTGGCCGATCGATATCGAGAATGCCAATGCGCTGTCGGTGCAGGCGCCGGTGAATATCAGCGGTGGCGGGATCCGTATCCCGGTCAAGGAAAAGATGCGCGAGGGGAGTAAGGTCGGTCTGGAAATTATTCTTGATGCGCCGCGTCCGCGGGTGATTGAATGTGCCGCGATAGTTATTCGCACCTTCACGTTGGCTGGAGCGACACAACTCGCTCTGCGCTATGTTGATATCGAAGAGGAAGATCAGGATGCAATCGTCGCCTACTGTTTTGCCGAACAGCGCAAGCAGTTACGGCTCAAGGTGCATATGATGGGAGTCGGTTCGTCCTGAAGTGCAGTGTCACGTTTGGTTGGTTGGGTCAATTGATTCTGGGTCATCTTAGCTGCGGACAAGGAGCGCCGACGCAGACCTGGCCTGAGTTAAGCCGTGCAGCCAAAAGGGCCGGAATGAGAAGGCAGAATTAACCGCACGGAACACTGGTAACAGAGTGAAAGCCCGCCATCTCCTGGGAGACAGCGGGCTTTTTTTAATGGGCCTGGAGAGGAGTTGGCCCCTGAAGGTGATAGTCAAAGGTCAGCGGTAGCTGCGATGTTTCCGGCAAGTATATTTCTGTACAATTACGACCATTGTTTTTTGCCCGGTAGAGTGCGGCATCAGCTTCACTGACCAGTTCGCCACTGCCGGCAAGACGTGAGCCATCAAAGCAGGTCAGGCCGATACTGGCAGTCAGGGATTTCTCGTCCTGCCAGAGGTCGCGCGACAGGGTGGAAATGGCTTCATGCAAGCGCTCCGCCAGTCGCCGGGCACTGGTTGCGGTTGTGCCTGGAAGAATGATAGCGAACTCTTCTCCGCCATAGCGGCAGGCAACATCTGAATCACGAACTGTTTCGGCGAGGACCTTGGCGACCGCTTTGAGGATCGTGTCGCCGGCCTGGTGTCCGTAGCAGTCGTTAAACCACTTGAAATGATCGAGATCAATCATCATCAGCCCGAAGGAATTTCCACTGCGGCGACTGCGGGCAATCTCTTGACCAAGCCGCAGGTCGAATGAGGCCCGGTTCCCAAGCCCGGTCAAGGGATCGTTCAATGCCATTTGTGCCAGTTCCGCCCTGCGATTTCGCAAACGGGTAATCTGTTCCGAACGTTTGATGTGTCCACGCATACGTGCCGCCAGTTCGGCGGTCGGTGTAACAAAGGTCACGCTGTCACAGGCACCCAGTTCAAGTCCGCGCAGGCGATGTTCCTGATCGCCCTCTTTGGTGAAAACCAGTAGCGGCAGGTCGGCCCAAGCCGGATTTATGCGCAGGGCTTCAAGCCAGTCGGTCGGTTCGTCATTTATACCGAATGCCCAGCAGATCATATCAACCGTCTGATTTTTCAGTTCGGCTATCACGTCTTCGCCGCTACTGCAAACGATGGTGCGGTCAAAGACGCCGGTATTCCGGACTTTTTTCTCCAGGGCTCCGCGGGGCGGGTTGCTGGTTGATATGATCAGGGCGGTGACTGTCATCGCTTGGTCCCTTTCGCTGGATGCCGATAAGGCGATTTGTTCATTACCTATCGACAGAATCAGGGTTTTTCTTAAGAGAAATTAGCTGTGACTAAGTTTTTCTGATAGCGATTATTGTGCCAGCCAGATCTCTATAGTGAAATAATCTTTATTAACAGTGGGTTATGCTGTTGCCGGACAGCAGTTGTGATGGCAGGATATTCGTGCCTTTGGGAATGCCGAAATTTTGACAGCTGACATCGGTAATGTTCATTAAAGAAGGATTTAGGTATTGACGATAAGAAGAGCATGACGATTGTGAATCCGTTGATATCAACAAATCTGGTGGTGCAGGCGACTGCAACCTCCGGCCGAGCTGAAGAACGACAGCATAGTCTGCGCGTCGAGCAGATCGTGCAGGCGACTGTTGTCGAGGGGGGGCTTGACCGGGCGCTGCTGGAGCTCAAGCACCAGCGCTTTCAGATTTTGACCGAGCAGGAGCTGCAGACCGGGCAACAGCTTGAGATGCAGGTACTGACAACCCATCCCCGGCTTTCATTTAAAATTCTCGCTGATCCTCTCGACTCTCGGTTTGCTACCCTGCTGCCTTTGTTGGCAAAACCTTTTGACTGGAGCGGTTTGCTGCAACGACTCCAGGTGAAAGAAGGGCCGCAACCTGAGCCGATGAGACAGGTGCTTGAGCAGTTGTCTTCAATGATGAGGCCGGTCGCTGATCTGCCGGTGGAGGAATTGACGTCAGTTGCCGTGACTCTGGGGCAGCTCAGACAGTCTGATGCACTCTTTGCAGTTGTGAATGGGCCGGCGCTGGCGACAGCTTTTGACCGGGTGCTTACTGTCCTCAGTCGCCGTGTTGAGGCACTTGATCTGCCGCAGCAATTAAAAGTCATGGCTATGCAGATACGCCAGCAGCCGGAATTGATGCGCCAGTTCATGGCCGTTGAGCAGGAGCGGATTGCCGGTCTTCTGACCGAGCTTGAACAGCCTCCGCAGCCCTTGCAGCCGCAACAGGCTCGCCAGTTGGCCGCAGAATTGAAAACTCTATTGTCAGCCAGGCAGGCCGTTCTGCCCCAGTCGTTAAAGAGCACAACTCAGGACCTGAAAATTCTCCTCAACCGCCCTCCGGTCGAAGATCTTGAACTGTCTCCGGCCCTGCTTGGCCATTTGAAAAAACTGGTTGTTCAGCTGGAAATTGCCGCTGCGGCAAAACCGGTCTGGCCGCAGGAGTTGCAACAGGTTGTCCGGCAGGTCCTGAATGTGATGCAGCCATTGGTGGGTGGTCCCGAACTCATTGTCCGCGGAGAACATCTTGGGATGCTGTCACAACTGTTCGGATTGAACCTTGAGGCGGAACTGCTGCGAGGACGGACCAGGGAAGCACTCAGCAGTCTCAAATTGGCCCTGTTGGGTGAGGGGGAGTCGTTGGGTCCCAAGGGGGAAGAAGCTCTGCAACGACTCGAATTGTTTCAGGTCAGTCGTGTTCGTCTGGCCGAACAGAACCTGTTTTTTATCCCTCTGCCGTTTTCTTTCCTCGAGGAAGGTTTTCTGCTGGTCGAAGAGCAGGGTCAACAAAAGGACCAACAGAAGGAAGATACGGACATGGTGCGCATGTCGTTATATCTGCGTTTGTCCGCCCTTGGGAGTTTGCGGGTTGATATGCTGTCAGAATCTTCCGGGGTGTTGTTGCGCGTTGCCTGCGAGGATCAATCTCGGGCGACCTTTCTACAGTCCTTGTGTGGGCAACTGAAAGAACGGTTGAGAGACTTGCCGGTGCGCGGAATCAGTTTCACCAGCGGCGCCAAATCCCCCGCCACCGAGCTGATCGAAAAAATTGTGCCGCGTTCACAGGGGATGCTGGACGCCAGAGTTTGAAAAAATCTGAGGTGTGAAAAGTGGGGAGATGCGCCCCACGCAAAGGAGTTGTCCTTCGGTTTCACTTTTACGGGACTCAAGATGATCAGGGAAAAATCACACAAAAAAGATCAGGCGGTTGCCCTGAATTATGATCATCGGCCGGGCAGTGCGCCACGGGTGGTTGCCAGCGGCCGGGGTGAGCTTGCGGAGAAAATTCTGCTTGCCGCCCGCCGTGCCGGTGTTGATATCGTCGAGGATGCCGATCTGCTGGAGGTTCTTGGCAAGGTGCCGGTCGGTCAGGAGATCCCCCCGCAACTATTTCAGGTGGTTGCCGAAATCCTCTCTTTTGTCTATCAGGCCAACAATAGTTATGCGGCCCGTTCGGGCCAGCTTTAGGCCTTTTCGTGGTTCTGAAAAACCCTTTACACCCACAGACCCTTGGTGTATCTTGTCCAGCCTGCGGAGAGGTGACCGAGAGGCCGATGGTGCTCGCCTGGAAAGCGGGTGTAGCGCAAGCTACCGGGGGTTCGAATCCCCCCCTCTCCGCCATAACAATAAGCAACGGATTCTCCCTTGGGGGGATTCGAAGCGGAGCGAGCGCTGACTTAATGTCAGAAGAGCGGCCCGGATGGCCGCGTCAGCGAGTGCAGGGGAGGTTACGCCGGAGTCGCCATGATGGCGACGACAGAGTGACCGAATCCCCCCCTCTCCGCCATATTCTACTCGGCTGATGAAAAACGCCCATCTGCGGCGTTGCCCTCAGCCCACCTCAACGACGTACCATTGAGGTACGCCTTATTCGGTTGGCTTTCGGGCGCCTTGCAGCTGGACATTTTTGATCAGCCCGGGCACAGTTTCCTGGGTTGATGTTTGGGGGCTGCTGATTGCCTGCAGCTTGTTTTGATTTGCCGGCAGAAGTGACAGCCGGGTCCCACGCAACGAGCGGTTGTGAACCCCGTCAGGCCCGGAAGGGAGCAGCGGCAGCAGCATGTTTCGTGTGCCGTGGGGGTGCCTGGCTGTCACTTGTGTCTGCAATGTTTGTTGCGATGGAGAGTGTGCACAGACCTCACAGTTTTCTCCTCGCACCCAACGCCTCCCCCCTCAGGGACGAAGGCCGCCAGCGGAGTTTCTCCCCATGTCGTACATGGTTCTGGCGCGCAAGTGGCGCCCCCAGCAGTTTGACGATCTGATCGGCCAGGAGCATGTCAGCCAGACGCTGAAGAATGCGATTACGTCTGACCGGGTGCACCATGCCTTTCTCTTTACCGGTGCCCGGGGTGTGGGTAAGACCTCAGCGGCGCGGATCTTCGCCAAGGCACTCAACTGCGAGCAGGGTCAGACCGTTTCTCCTTGTGGGATCTGCCCCTCCTGTGAAGAGATCACCGCCAGCCGCGGGATTGATGTTTTCGAGATCGATGGTGCTTCCAATACCGGTGTCGATGACATCCGCGAGTTGCGTGAAAATATCCGCTACCTGCCGTCAAATTCACGTTACAAGTTGTTTATCATCGACGAAGTCCACATGCTTTCGATCAACGCCTTCAACGCTCTGCTGAAGACGCTCGAAGAGCCACCGGACCATGCCAAGTTTATCTTTGCCACGACCGAACCGCACAAGATTCCTGTCACCATCCTGTCACGCTGTCAGCGTTTTGATTTTCGTAAAATTACCCTCGGCAAGGTGGCGGCCCGGCTCAAGTCGATTGCTGCTGCCGAAACGATCGGTATCACTGATGCCGGGCTGGCGATGATCGCCAGATCTGGTGGTGGCAGCATGCGTGATGCTCTTTCAACCTTCGATCAGGTGATCGCTTTTTGTGGTGAGAAGATCGAAGATGTCCAGCTTCAGAGTCTGCTCGGGATCGTTGACCAGCGGCTACTGATCAACCTGGTTGAGGCGATTATTGCCGGTGATGGTGGACGTGGCCTGGGCATTTTGCAACAGGTTGATGAGCAGGGCCATTCTTTTCGCCAGTTTTGCCAGCAGTTGATTGATCTGGTTCGTTCGTTGCTTTTTATTGCCGTGGTTGATGCTTCTTCCGACCTGCTTGAGACCAGCGAGTCCGAATTGCAGGAGCTGAAACAGCTGGCTGCTGCTACTGATCTTGATCGTCTTCAACGGATGCTGACCCTGCTGATGCAGACCGAATCACAGATTGCGCATTCAAATTATCCGCGCTTGAGTATGGAAATGGCGGTGGTCAAGCTGGCCAGTCTGCCCAGCGGTGCCGATGTCGGTAGTTTGATTCATAAGCTCGATCTGCTGGAAAAGAGATTGGCTGGCGCGGGACCATCTCAACCGCTACCGGCACAAGTCGAGATTTCGACAGCGCCTCCATCTCCTCCCCCCCCACAGGAAGAGTCGCCGCCAAAAAAGCGTGAAGCCTCGCCCGTTGCGACGCAGCAGCAAGACTGGGCGGGGCTGGTTGAATTCGTCAACCGCAAGCGCCGGGCGATCGGCTCGGTCCTTGAGCATGCCCACCCCTTGAACCTCGCGTTACCGCAGCTGAAGATCGGTTACCCGGAGGGGTCGTTCAACCTGCAATTGCTGAGTGATAATGAGACACGCAGTTCGCTTGAGGCGATGGTGACGGAGTATTTCGGCCAGCCGGTCAGGTTGGAAATAACCCGGATGGTCGAACAGGACGAGGTTGCTCCCAGTTTTGCTCAACAGCAACAGCAACAGCAGACCAGTCGGCAGCAGCAGTTACGTGAAAATGCGACTGAGCACCCGATGATCAAGGCAGCTAAGACAATATTTGACGGCGAGGTTGAAGAAGTTCGACCGATTGATAAGGGTTTTGTGTAGATAATCCTGCAGAATACGAAAAATCCAGTTAAGGAGAAGAGCGATGGCAAAAGGTCTTGGGAATATCATGAAACAGGCGCAGCAGATGCAGCAGCGCATGGCTCGGATACAGCAGGAACTTGAAGGACGTGAAGTCGAAGCGACGGCCGGTGGTGGTATGGTCACGGCTGTGGTCAGCGGCAAGATGCAGTTGCTGAGTCTGAAAATTGAAAAGGACGTAGTTGATCCCGAGGATGTTGAAATGTTGCAGGATCTGGTGACTGCTGCGGTCAATGAAGCGCTGAAGAAGAGCCAGGAAATGATGCAGCAGGAAATGGGCAAGGTCACCGGCGGCATGAATCTGCCCGGGATGTTTTAGGCCGGTCGGGTCGGAAAACTAAATACCAGGAGCCTGTCAGGCTCCTGTCGAAGGCCATCGGAGTCAGTTCTGGTGGTCTTTTGCTTTTTCCGTGTTGCCGAAAATTGTATACCGTATACGATTAACTGTTGAAATGGAGAAAAAGTCTGTGCTAGCATCGGCATTTGGTCAGACCATTGAACCACGAGTGTTTTCGCGAGATTTTATTTTTTTAGCGTCCCTGAAAAAAATAGAACGGCATTTTAAAGTGTTGGAATTTGGGGTTTTTTCATGCTAGGCTCCCTCCCATCTTTTGCGAGATTAGTGGCCGAGCTGGGCAAGTTGCCGGGAATCGGTGGCAAGACGGCGACGCGCCTGGCTTTTCATCTGCTGCGCAGGTCGCAGGAAGATGTCGAGGCTCTGGCGGCGGCGCTGATCGCCATGAAGCAGAATCTGTCTTTCTGTCAGCGCTGCTTCAATCTGAGCGAGGGGGAGTCTTGCAGCATCTGTGCGAGTGCCACGCGCGACGAAAGTTGTATCTGTGTGGTTCAGGAGCCGCAGGACCTGATTGCCATTGAGCGCAGTCATGGTTATCGCGGTCGATACCATGTGTTGCATGGCGCACTTTCACCGCTCGATGGCATCGGGCCAGACGATCTGAAAATTCCGCAGTTGCTTGCACGCCTCAAGAGCGAAGAAATCGTCGAGGTGGTGGTGGCAACCAGCTTCACGGTAGAAGGTGAGGCGACGGCACTTTACCTGGCGCGTATTCTTAAGGAGTGCGGTGTTCGGGTCACCCGGCCGGCTCACGGAATTCCAATGGGGAGTGATCTGGAGTACATTGATTCGGCGACTGTACAGCTGGCAATTGACAGCCGGCGTGAACTTTAGCCTCTATAGTTGTCTTTCCGTTTTCCCTTGACTGGTATTTTATCCTAAGGCCTGCGGGAAAAACGGCGTAAAAAGAACTGACGCAAAAGAGAAGACTACGAGAAACTGATTGACCGCTATGTATTCTTTTACCAGCAAAGGAGAAAACTGATGTCTCGAAAGATGGTAACTATCGACGGTTGTTCTGCCGCCGCGCATGTCGCTCATGCGACCAATGAAGTCATTGCGATCTACCCGATTACCCCTTCGTCCGGGATGGGTGAGATCTCTGACGCCAAGAGCGCCGCAGGTGAGAAAAATATCTGGGGAACCATCCCCAAGGTCGTCGAGATGCAGTCCGAGGGTGGTGCGGCCGGTGCGGTTCACGGTTCACTGCAGGCCGGTGCTCTGACCACAACCTTTACGGCCTCCCAGGGCTTGCTGCTGATGATTCCCAACATGTACAAGATTGCCGGGGAACTGACCCCGACTGTCTTCCATGTTTCGGCACGGGCCGTTGCGGCCCAGGCGCTGTCTATTTTCGGCGACCATTCCGACGTCATGGCCTGTCGCCAGACCGGCTGGACCATGTTGTGCTCCAACAATGTCCAGGAGGTCATGGATTTTGCGCTGATTGCCCAGGCTGCGGCTCTTGAGTCGCGCGTGCCGGTGCTGCACTACTTTGATGGCTTCCGCACCTCCCATGAGGTTCAGAAGGTCGAAGAACTGACGATGAGTGACATGAAGTCGATGATCGATGACGATCTGGTTGCTGCTCACCGCAGCCGTTCTCTGTCGCCTGACCATCCGGTTCTGCGCGGGACCGCGCAAAACCCTGACGTCTACTTCCATGGACGTGAGACGGTCAATGTTTATTACGACAAGGTGCCGGGCATCGTGCAGGCCCAGATGGACAAGTTTGCCAAGCTGACCGGTCGTCAGTACAACCTGGTCGACTACGTCGGTCACCCGCAGGCCGAGCGTGTCGTTGTCCTGCAGGGCTCCGGTTGCGAAGCAATGGAAGAGTTGATCCTGCACCTGGTCGCCCAGGGTGAGAAGGTCGGCATGCTCAAGGTTCGCCTCTTCCTGCCCTTCCCGATCAAACAGTTCTGCAAGACACTGCCTGCCAGTGTCAAGAAGATTACGGTTCTCGACCGCACCAAGGAGCCGGGTTCCATCGGCGAGCCGCTCTATCAGTCGGTCCGTACAGCGATCGGCTAGGGAATGGTCGAGGGCTTCACCAGTTTCGAAGGTTATCCGTCGATCGTCGGCGGTCGTTATGGCCTTGGTTCCTTTGAGTTCAATGCCGGAATGTGCAAGTCGGTGCTCGACAACATGCTGCCGGACAAGCCGATGAATCATTTCATCGTCGGTTTCGAGGATGATGTGACCGGCAAAAGCCTCAAGTTCGACGCCGACTACAAGGTTCCGTTCAAAGGCTTCGCGGCGATGTTCTACGGCCTGGGTTCCGATGGTACTGTCGGCGCCAACAAGAACTCGATCAAGATTATCGGTGACACCACCGACAATGAGGTCCAGGCTTACTTCGTTTATGATTCGAAAAAAGCGGGCAGCATGACCACCTCGCATCTGCGTTTCGGTCATCAGGATATCAAGTCGACCTATCTGCTTTCCGACAATGAAGCTGATTTTGTCGCCTGTCACAACTTCTCTTTTCTGGAGAAGTACGACATGCTCAAGAACGCCAAGCCGGGAGCGACCTTCCTGCTCAACTCCCCTTTCAGCAAGGATGAGGTCTGGGCGCATCTGCCGAAGATGGTTCAGCAGCAGATCATCGACAAGGGACTGAAATTCTACGTCATCGATGGTATTCAGCTGGGTGAGAAGATCGGTCTCGGCTCTCGTATTAATGTCATCATGCAGACCGCCTTCTTCAAGATTTCGAATATCATCTCGCTTGACCAGGCGATTGCCGAGATCAAGGGTGCGATCGTCAAGTCATACAGCAAGGCGGGCGAGAAGGTCGTCAATATGAACAAGCAGGCGGTTGATGTCGCGCTTGAGAACATTGCCGAAGTTTCTGTTCCGTCTGCGGCCGACAGCAGTATCGAGATGCAGGCCGGTAAATGGGACGGTCACTCCGAGACCGTCAAGACGACCCTCGGTCCGATCATCGACGGCCTCGGCCACAAACTGCCGCTTTCGGCCATGCCGGCTGACGGCACCTTCCCGACCGCGACCGCCTGCGTCGAGAAGCGCAATATCGCAGTCCATATCCCGGTCTGGAAAGAGGATCTGTGCATTCAGTGCGGCATCTGTTCCTTTGTCTGCCCGCATGCGACAATCCGCATGAAGATTTATGAGGAGTCCGAGCTCAAGGGCGCTCCGGAAAGCTTCAAGTCGGTTGCGGCCAAGGGCAAGGACATGGACGGCAAGCAGTTTACCCTGCAGGTCGCTCCGGAAGATTGTACCGGGTGTGGCGCTTGTGTTTACAACTGCCCGGTCAAGAGCAAGACCGAAGAGGGTATCAAGGCGATCAATATGGCTCCCCAGCCTGCCCTGCGTGAGAAGGAAGCCGCGAACTTCGATTTCTTCCTCGCTCTACCTGATCCCGACGAGTCGTTGTTCAACCGTGCGACCGTCAAGGGCAGTCAGTTGTTGCCGCCGATGTTCGAATTTTCCGGCGCCTGCGTCGGTTGTGGCGAGACTCCCTTCGTCAAACTCTGCTCGCAGCTGTTTGGTGATCGGATGGTGGTTGCCAATGCGACCGGTTGTTCCTCAATTTACGGTGGCAACCTGCCGACCACTCCCTGGGCCAAGCGTAAAGATGGTCTCGGTCCGGCCTGGAGCAACTCACTGTTTGAAGACAACGCCGAGTTCGGTTTCGGGATGCGTCTGGCGATCGACAAGACGGCCGCTTACGCGACTGAACTGCTCAAGAGCAACATCGATTGCGGTTGCAAGGCCTGTGAAGGGACTGCAGGTCTCAAGAATGAGATCCTTGACAGCGCTCAGGATTCACAAGGAGAGATCGAGGCCCAGCGCGGCCGGGTCGCTCAGTTGACGAAGGTTCTTTCCGCTTGTACCCACGAAACGGCCAAGCAGCTGCTGGTCAACGTTAACTACCTGGTGGTCAAGTCGGTCTGGATCCACGGTGGAGACGGTTGGGCATATGATATCGGTTACGGTGGTCTCGACCATGTCCTCGCTTCCGGCGCAAACGTCAATGTACTGGTTCTCGACACCGAAGTATATTCCAATACCGGTGGTCAGGCGTCCAAGTCGACTCCGATTGGTGCGGTGGCCCAGTTTGCTGCCGGTGGCAAGGTGATGCCGAAGAAAGACCTGTCGATGATCGCCATGACCTACGGCAACATTTATGTTGCCCGGGTTGCGTTGTCGAATCCGGCTCAGGTGGTCAAGGCGATGATCGAGGCGGATGCCTACGATGGTCCGTCTCTGATCATCGCTTACAGCCACTGTATTGCCCACGGCATCAACATGACCAAGGCGGTCGACAACTGCAGAGAGGCCGTGGCTTGCGGTCACTGGCCGCTGTTCCGTTACGATCCCCGCCTGGTTGCGGAAGGCAAGAATCCGCTGCAGATGGACAGCAAGGACCCGAGCATCAGTTTCGCCGAGTATGCCGGGAACCAGAACCGCTTCCGGGTTCTGAAGAAGGCCAACCCGGAGCACGCAGAGGCGTTGATGGAGGCCTCGGCCAAGGATGTTGCCACCCGCTACGATCTGTACAAGAAGCTGGCAGAGATGCAGGCTGATTGCGGTAAATAAGCGGAGTTCCAACCGCTGAGCAGAAAAGGCTCTCGACATTGATTTGTCGAGAGCCTTTTTTTTGGTATTGTGGCAGCGAAAACGTTAGGCTGATGTCTGCAGTTCTGCACTTTTCTTTTTCGGATGATTTGATGACGGAATTATTCTCAGTTTTTTTCAATGTGATCCTGCCGGTGTTCGGGATTGTTGTCCTTGGTTCCCTCCTGGGGGAACGTCTGGAGTTGCAGGCGCGGACCCTGACCAGGGCCGCCTACTATGTGTTTGTCCCGGCCTTTATTTTCCAGGCGATCAGTGGCTCGAAGGTTTCGCTCGACGGCACCCTGAAGATGCTCTGTTTCATCGTTGCCGTGCATCTGCTGACCGCTGTTGTTGCCGGCGGGGTCGGTTGGCTGCTGGGCCGCTCCCGCGAAATGATCGCAGCGTTTGTGATGATCGCGGTGTTCGGCAATGTCGGCAATTACGGGTTGGCGGTTATCCGTTTTCGTCTTGGTGATGTCGCGCTGGCTTCGGCAACCATCTATTTTGTCGCCATCACCATTACCGCTTTTGTCGTGTGCGTCGGTGCCGCAGGCTGGGCCAGAGGAGGGCGCAATGGGGCGCTCCTGGGGGTATTGAAAACCCCGGCTCTGTGGGCGACGGTTCCGGCAGTCATTGTTTCTTCCACCGGGCTGGGTATTCCGCTGGCGTTCTCCCGGATGATCGGGCTGTTGGCAGACGCGATGATTCCGGTGATGCTCTTTGCGTTGGGACTGCAACTGCTGGAGCAGAAACGGGTTGCACTGTCGGGCGATGTCCTGTTGACCTCATCTATTCGGTTATTGCTGGCTCCACTCATCGCGTTTGCCGTGGTTATTCCCTTCGGCTTGAGTTCGGTCGAGAGTGCTGCCGGAATCTTGCAGGCGGGGATGCCGACGGCGATTCTGGTGGCGATTATCTCCAAGGAGAACGATATCGTCCCCGATTTTGTGACTTCGGTCGTGGTTGTCTCCACTTTGGCCAGCCTGGTGACCCTGACCCTGTTGATGGTTCTGCTCTGAGTTTCGGAGGTTGTCGGCTTGGTGCCCGGATTTGTCGGTCGGGGATTGACTTGTTTTTGACTCTGTGATAATTCAGGCTATGAATCTGATAATCGCAAGACGGAGAAACACATGATTAACACGGCAGCAGCGGCAGCACGAGCGTTTCAGGCGGCGACCTTACGCCTTTCAACTGTCCATCATCCCTGAAGGGGTGAGCTGTACGGGTTTACAATAAACAACCGAGGCCATGGACAGAGTGTTCATGGCCTTTCTTTTTATGGAATGGGAGAGTTAAGCAGATGCGCAACAATATTGTCCACATCGGTGCCGGAGAACTGACCTACGAGATCCGGGCAATCGTCGAGATTGCAGAAAAGATGAATCGCTTCGGGATCAAGACCAATATGGAAAATATTGGCGATCCGATCGCCAAGGGGGAAAAAATTCCCTTGTGGATGAAAGAGATTGTGGCCGATCTGGTGATGACGGATTGCTCTTACGGGTATTGCGCGACCAAGGGGTTGCTCGAAACCCGGCAATTTCTGGCTGATCAGACCAATGCTCGTGGTAAAGCCCAGATCACTGCGGAAGACGTTATCTTTTTCAATGGCCTGGGGGATGCTATTCAGAAAGTTTACGGGTTGCTGCGGCGTGAGGCGCGGGTCATAGGGCCCTCTCCGACCTATTCGACCCACTCTTCGGCCGAGGGTGCCCATGCCGGACAGAAGCCGGTGACCTATTATCTCGATCCGGACAATCACTGGTATCCCGATCTCGATGATTTGCGCCTGTCGGTCAAATACAACCCGACAATTTCGGGAATTCTGGTAATCAATCCCGACAATCCGACCGGGGCAGTTTACCCGGAGCGGATTCTTACCGAGATTATTGCGATCTGCAAGGAATACGATCTGTTTCTGATCTGCGATGAAATCTACAATAACCTGGTCTACAATGGTGAAAGCACCAAGCCGATCTCCGATCTGATCGGTGACCTGCCGGCGATCTCCATGAAGGGGATCAGCAAGGAACTGCCCTGGCCCGGAGCACGTTGCGGCTGGATCGAAGTCTATAATGCTGACAAAGATCCGATGTTTGCCCAATACATCCAGAGTATCGTCAATTCCAAAATGGTCGAGGTCTGCTCAACGACCCTGCCGCAGAAGGCGATACCGCCGATTCTCAGTCATCCCGAATATCCGAAATATCTTGAAGAACGCAGAAATCGCTACGAAAAATATTCGAATATCGCCTATCAACTACTCAAGGATGTGCCGGGAATCAAGGTTAACCGGACCAATGGCGCTTTCTACATGAGTGTGGTTTTCGAGCCGGGGGTCCTGACTGAACAGCAGGTCCTGCCGATTGCGAACGATGAGGTGCGCAGCATGGTTGAGGAGTTGATTACAGCGCCCGGCATCAGCCTCGATAAGCGTTTTGTCTACTACCTGCTGGGCTCGACCGGAATCTGTGTGGTGCCGATCTCTTCATTCTGTACCGATGAGCGTGGTTTCCGTGTGACCCTGCTGGAGATGGATGAGGGTGAGTTTACCCAGGTTTTTAAAATGTTGGCCAGCTCGATTGGTGACTACCTCGCGATTCCTGAAGCAAAGGTGCTAGACTGATCAGAATGAAAAGTTCTTCGGCCAACCAACCGATAAACTCAAGGGATGATCTGCTGGACTGTCTGCGTAGCGGTGCCAGACCGCGCGAGGAGTGGGGGATTGGTCTTGAGACTGAAAAACTGGTGCTTGACGCCGCAAGCGGCGAAGCGGCCGGTTATGCACGAATACGTGAGTTGCTTGCGCAGCTTGAGGGTACTGCCGGCTGGCAGGGGATCTATGATGGTGAGGCTCTGATCGGTCTGCAGGGCAAGCGGTCTTCGGTGACGCTGGAGCCTGGGGGGCAACTCGAACTGTCCGGTCGTCTCTGCTGCGATCTGCATTGCAACCGGCGTGATTTGCTGCGTTATGTCAAACAGGTCAGTGAAGTTGCCCCGCAGTTGGGTCTCTGCTTGGTCGGTTTCGGTATTCAGCCCTTTACCCCGCTGGAGAAGATCGACTGGTTGCCCAAGAAGCGCTACGGCGTCATGGGACCCTATATGCTGAAAACCGGCGATATGGGCCAGCGGATGATGAAGCAAACCGCCGGGACCCAGGTCAATCTCGATTATCTTGACGCGGCTGATTGTGTGCGCAAGCTGCGCTTGCTGCAATGGCTGGCTCCGGTTTTTTATGCCCTGTTTGCCAATTCACCGTTACTCGATGGTGTCGATAGTGGTTTTCTGGCGGTGCGCGGAGAAATCTGGTCACGAACCGACAATGATCGCTGCGGTCTGATTCCCGCTTTTATGCAGGAGGGCGCGAGTCTCGATGACTATGTCGATTATGCCCTTGCGACCCCGGTCTATTTTCTGCAACGTGGCGAAACGCTGATCGACATGACTGATCGGCGCATCAGTTTCAGCGATTTTCTTGAACAGGGAGCCAAGGGCGAGATTGCCTGCCTTGATGACTGGGAATTGCACCTTTCGACCCTTTTCCCCGAGGTTCGCCTGCGACCGCAGCTGGAATTGCGTACCGCAGACAGTTTACCACCCGATCTGGCGCTGGCAGTTGCCGCCCTGGTCAAGGGCCTTTTCTATGACGAAGCCGCCCTTGCACAGACCGAAAGTTTGCTCAACGGCTTAAGTGTGCCCGCCCGTCTGGAATTCTATCGTGATTCCTGGCGCCTGGGGTTGCGGGCCCGGTTCGGAGATGCATGTCTGCTTGATCTGGCTCGTGAGTTAGTTGCTGAAGCGCGTCTTGGTTTAAAACGTCAGCATCAGCAAGGCCATAATGCCGATGATGAGACGACCTTTCTTGATCCGCTGGAGCCGATTCTGCGTTCAGGAAAAACCCTGGCCGAGCAGGTTCTGGAGGGTTGGCAGGGGGGGCAGCAGGATAAGTTCAGTCATTTACAGCGCCTGTGTGATTATTCCTTTGCGCGCCAGGGTTGATCTGTACACTGTGCATTCGCACAGTCGATTCATGTTTATCTGGCTGCGAATATTTGCGCAAAGACCCCTGTTCTTTCATTTCGGCAAGCCTTAGACTGGCTAGCATCAACGGGCTGGTGTGGCAGTCGGTTCGTTGGTAACAGAACCTTTAGCAACACCCTCCTATTCATGTGGAACGGGTCGGTTTCGGAAATGCCTCCTCCGTAACCGGCCCATTTTTTTATACTTTTTTCCGCTGACTGAAATCGCTGCTCTTGGCCGATAGAAAAAGCTCTTTTCCTCACTGCTTATCCCTTGTTTTTTAACTGCTTTCCTGTTTCAATGGCACCGCTTGGCCGGATCCGGAAATCCCTGCCCTGCATTTCGTTTTCCCGTTATTTAAGTCATTCATCAGGTCTGCTGTTGAGAATCTGCGGCATGCGCCTGTTCCCGAAGGAGTTGTCATGCTGTCGCAAGAATCTGCTGCACCTGTCGTCAAGGAATCGATCAATACTATTCGGTTATTGGCGGCCGATGCCGTGGAAAAAGCCAAATCAGGTCATCCCGGTGCTCCCATGGAGGCAGCACCGATTGCTTACCTGCTCTTTTGTCGTCACCTGCGACACAATCCGGCCAATCCTGATTGGGCCGGGCGTGATCGCTTTGTCCTGTCCTGCGGTCACGCTTCAACCCTGATCTACAGCATGCTGCACCTGACCGGTTACGACCTTGCCCTTGACGATATCCGGAGTTTCCGTCAGGCGGGTAGCAAGACCGCCGGTCATCCCGAGTTCGGTCATACTCCCGGAGTAGAGACCACCACCGGTCCTCTGGGCCAGGGCGTCGCGGTGGCTGTCGGCATGGCGATGGGCGGGCAGTTTCTGGCCGAGCAAGTTGACGCCGGGCTTTTCGATTACCGGACCTGGGTGATCTGCAGTGACGGTGATCTGATGGAAGGGGTATCGGCCGAAGCCGCCTCGCTGGCCGGTCATCTGCAGCTCGGCAATCTGAACTATCTCTATCTCGATAACAAGATCACCATCGAGGGTGATACCTCCCTGGCTTTTACCGAGGATGTCGGTGCGCGCTATCTGGCTTGCGGCTGGCACGTCCAGCGGGTCGAAGGCGAAAACCTGATTGAGATCGATGCGGCGATGGAACGGGCCAAGAATGATCCGCGGCCTTCGCTGATTATTGCCCGCACCCATATCGGGATCGGCGCACCCAACAAACAGGATACTGCCGGCGCCCACGGGGCTCCTCTGGGTGGCGATGAACTGGCGCTGACCAAGCAGGCCTATGGTCGCGATCCGCAGCAGAGTTTTGTCGTGCCGAATGAAGTGGAAGAGCACATGCGCGGTTGTCTGCAGCGTGGCGCCGAACTTGAAAACGCCTGGCAGCAGCAGCTGAACGAGAAAAAATCTGACCCGAAGGTCAGTGACTGGCTGGCCGTGGCCGATGGCGAACTGCCCGCTGGCTGGGGGAGTGAACTGCCCGAGTTTACGGTTGAGGATGGCGCCAAGGCGACCCGTCAGACCAGTGGTGCCGCGATTCAGGCCCTGGCCAAAAAGATTCCACTGTTGCTTGGTGGTTCGGCCGACCTGGCCCCTTCGAATAACACCGAAATCAAAGGCGAGGATTCCTGGTTGCCGGGTAAGAGCGGTCGAAATATTCATTATGGCATCCGTGAGCACGCAATGGGTTCAATCATGAACGGGTTGTGCCATACGCCCGGGATTATTCCTTTTGCCGGGACCTTTTTTGTTTTTGCCGATTACATGCGTCCGCCGATCCGTCTGGCGGCGATGATGGGACTGGCACCGATCTATGTCATGACCCACGATTCGATCGGTCTGGGCGAGGACGGTCCGACTCACCAGCCGGTTGAGCATCTTGCTTCGTTGCGCGCGATGCCGAACCTGACCGTAATCCGACCGGCCGATGCCAACGAGACGGTTGAGGCCTGGAAGGCGGCGATTGCCAACCGTCAGGGACCGACCATGCTGGTGCTGACCCGCCAGGGGCTGCCGACGATTGACCGTAATCTTTGTGGTGCGGCCAGCGGCCTGCAGCGTGGCGGCTACGTCCTGGCGGCCGAAGAAGGTGAACTGCAGATGATCCTGATCGCGACCGGCTCCGAGGTTCAGCACGCGTTGGCTGTCCGTGAAACCCTGCAGTATGAAGGGGTCGGGACCCGGGTGGTTTCGCTGCCAAGCTGGGAACTGTTCGAAGCCCAGGATCAACAATATCGCGATGAAGTCCTGCCGCCGGCCTGTACCAGGCGCGTTGCGATTGAAGCGGGCTCGACCTTCGGCTGGGAGCGTTATGTCGGCAGCAATGGCCGGATCGTCGGCATGACCAGCTACGGCGCCAGTGCGCCGATTGGTGAGTTGATGCAACAATTCGGCTTTACCGCGGCCAACCTGCTCGCAGAAGCCAAGGCGCTGCTTGATTGAGCCTGATGGTGCAGCATTGACGTGAAATAAAAGGGTGGCTGTTATCACAGCCGCCCTTTTTTCATCTTGTCGTTCAGCTCTGCAATTCTTCCAGTCTCATAACCTGGCACCATGTGCCGTGGGGGAAAATGGTCAATCGATGTAAACCTTTTGTACGAGCGATTCGTCCAACAGGAGAAAGCAGGATCTCACGGGTTGACGGGATGAAGACAGGCGGCTACCTTCTGGCAATGGACATTCGCAGCGAACAGATCCTGCTGGCACAGGCCAGAGAAGGAGACGCACAGGGTTTTGAACAGCTGATGCGTGCCAATTCTGCCGCCGTTTATCGCCATGCCCTGAGAATGGTCGGTAATACCGCCGATGCGGAGGATTTGACCCAGGAAGCGTTTATCCGCCTGCACCGTTCGCTGGCCGGTTTCCGTGGTGAGGCGCGGGTTGCCACCTGGCTTTACCGGACCGTATCACGATTGGCCATCGATCAGTTACGGCGGGAAAAACTCAAGCGGACCTTTTTTATCGGCGGGCGCAAGGAGGATCAGGACGATCCCCTTGAGCAGGTCGCGGACCAATCACCATCAGCGCAGCAGTTACTGCTGCAGCGTGAACAGCAGCAGGAGCTTCTGAGACTGTTGCAGAAACTGTCGCCACGGCAGCGCGCGGTCTTCAGTCTGCGTCATTTTGAAGAAATGGCGCTTAAGGAAATCGCCGAGGTCCTCGGGCTTGAACTTGGGACGGTTAAAGCCCATCTGCATCGGGCAGTCAGTCTGCTGCGTGGTGAGTTGAAGTTAACCCGGGAGCTGTGAGTTCCTGCCGGTGATGGCTGTTAAGGGAGACGCAAAATGAAAAATGGATCCGGTTGTGATTTTGAGCTTCTGACGCTTTATCACTACGATGAAATTGATCCACGACATAAAGCCGAGCTGGAGATCCATCTTGCAGATTGTGCTCCATGTCGGTCTGAGCTTGAGCGGCTGCAGTTACTGAACACATTATCCTGGGAGCCAACTGTCGATCAACCAGCGGTTCGGCGGATTGAGACCGCAGTTCTGGGGAAAATCAATCACCGCCGGTTCCGCTTCGCTGTGCCGGGACTGGCACTGGGAGGCAGCCTGATCGCGGTGCTGCTGTTGCTGACCCTCCGGCCGGATGCCCCCTTGCCGCAGCCCGAAGTTCCAACGACAATTCTGACCCAGACCGAGATCCTTGAGGAAATCGGTCTGCTTGAAGAACTCGACTTGCTGGAGGCCTTCGAAGTTCTGGCCGCGATAGAGGATTTGGGATGAGACGGACGATCCTGTTGGTGCTTTTCTGCCTGTTGTTGATGAGCGTCCGAGCATATGCGGTCGAAGAGGAACAGTCCGGGGCGGAAAAAGATACCGGGCAGCTGAGTGAGGAAGAGCAACAACTGCTGGCAGTGCTCGAACTGCTGCAGAATTTCGATCTGCTTGAAGAGATCGAGGTCCTCTCCGCCATGGAGGAGGAACAATGAAAAACATAGTCCTGATACTGATATTTATCTTACTGGGCGGCTCACCGCTGATGGCCGAGACAGCGGAACAATCTGTCGGACAGACGGCAGTGCCGCAACAGGCCTTACAGCGCTGGCAACAGATGACACCGGAAGAACGTCAGCAGATCAAGCGGGTCTACCAGCGATACAAAAAACTGAACTCGGAGCAGCAGCAACAACTCAAGAGACGCATGCAGCGTTTCAGGCAGATGACACCGGAGCAGCAACAGCGCCTGCGTAAAAGCTACCGCCGTTTCAAGCAGCTGTCGCCTGAAAAGCAGGCCCGGATAAGGGACCGCTACCGTACCTATCGTCAGTTACCACCGGAAAAACAGCGTGAAATACGTAAAGATGTCCGTGAAATGCGCAATCTTCCACCAGCCGAGCGGCAACAGCGCCGGCAATTGTTGCGCCGAAAGTATTTCAACGGCAGCCGTCAAGGCGGGATGAGCCGTGGGCGGCGTTGATGACTTTTTTGACCGCACCGCGTCCCTGTGTTATCTGATACCCCTGAGAAAGTCGCCTGAAGGGGGAGCCTGATAGATGGAGATCAACGAATTTTGTCGTAAACTGGACCGCCTGCTCGGGAGTCGTGATCTTCGCGGAGAAGGTCTTGATACTGCCATCAAAGCCCTTGGCCAGGGCCTTGGAGTTTCCGGTGGTGAAATCGCCCTTTTCCTGGCGGATAAAGGGAATGAGGCGCTGCGTTTTCTCTGGCCCCGCGGTTTGCAGAGTTCGGGGTCGATCCCCTTTTCCAGCAAGGAATCTCTCGCAGCCCGGACCTACCGCGAAGGTCGGGGTACGGTCAATAATCGTTTTTCCGCAACCCGTCACGCGTCTATTTTCGAAGCCTTTCCCCTTAAGGAACAGGGTGGCAAGGCCCTGCCGATCCAGAAAATCATCAGTGTTCCGCTCCGGCATTCGCAAGGTTGTTGTGGTGTGCTGCAGATCTGCCGTAAGGCTGTGGATCTGACTGAGGCCGGACCGGATTTTACCCGGGCCGAACTGCAGGATGCTGCACAGATCGCTCTGGTTCTGGGTCGTCATCTCTGAGGTTGTTTCTGCGGCAGGTCGATCCTTCGTCCGATTTAGAACAGAATCGTTGAAAACTGGCGGATTTACTGCTAGTTTAATGAGCTATAGTTGTCTCTGTAGAATCGAGCTTGGAGGGGAGGGTAGATCGATGACCGGAATGGCTCAATCTCATTATCGTCTTGGCATGAATTATTACCATGGCAAGGGCGTCGAACAGAGGTTTCCCGAAGCTCTCAAATGGTTTCGCCTGGCTGCTCAGGAGAACTATTCACGAGCATTTTTCATGCTGGGAAGAATGGCTGATACCGGTAAGGGGACAGAGCAGAACCCCGAAGAAGCGGTCAAGTGGTATCGTTTGGCGGCCAAGGAAAGCTATGCCCGGGCCGAGAATCAGTTGGGTCAGTGCTATTTCAAGGGCCGTGGTGTTGAGCCAAGTTTTGAGGAGGCTCTGAAATGGTTTCGCCTGGCTGCGGCCCAGAACTATTCTGATGCCCAATACAATCTCGGTTTGATGTATGCCAAGGGACACGGGGTCACCAAAGATTTTTCCGAGGCCAAGCGTTGGTGGAGCAGGGCAGCGGAACAGGGAAACCCCAAGGTGCAATTTACTCTTGGCCATATGTACCTGATCGGTAAGGGAGTCAAGCGGAACTATGCAAAGGCGCGACAGTGGTTCAAGCAGGCTGCAGACCAGGGATTGCCGACAGCACAGTACCACCTGGGGTTGATGCACGCCCGGGGTACCGGTGTTCTGCAAAATTTTACCGAGGCACGCAAGTGGTTGCTGAAGGCTGCTGATCAGGGCTATGTTGAGGCCCAGTACAGTCTTGGCAGTATCCTGACCCGTGGTAATGACGAAATTCGTGATCCCGGTGAAGCTCTCAGGTGGTATCTGAAAGCAGCAAAGCATAGCCACCTGCGGGCAATGGTTGCTGCCGGCCAGTTGTATGCCAAGGGTTTTGGCGTTGAGGCCGACCTCAAAGAGGCTCATCGCTGGTGGTTGACGGCTGCCGACGCTGGCAATTCCGACGCCCAGTTTAATCTGGGGGTGATGTATATCAACGGTAAGGGGGTTGAGCGGGACTATGCCGAGGCGCGCAAGTGGTGGACCCGCGCTGCCGACCAGGGCCATACCAAGGCGCAGTACTGTCTCGGGATCATGTATTCGACCGGGACCGGAGTCCCTCAGGATGTTGATGAGGCGATGAAGTGGAAAGAGGCCGCCGAACTCTGGGAAACTCTCGATTGATTTTCACCGCTGGCGGTTTGGGCTGCCGGGGCAGCAGGTTCATCTGAACCTGGCCGCTCTCCGTATGAAAAATCAATTTGCGGCCCTGAAGACCGCCTGTATTGCTCGCTACCGGTTTGAGATTATAACGTCGTAGAACGTCCTGGGCTGCGGCAATATTCTTTTCCCCGACTCCGATTTGACTCCGCCCTTCCATGAACATATCTGCACCACCATAGAGATGGGTCCTGATCTCGGGCCGCGAGATACCGGCGGCGATAAAATGATCGAGAAGATGGCCGAAAGCCTGATCGACAAAATGATAACCGCTATTGGTGGTGTCTGATTGCGGCAGCACTGCATGGCAGAGCCCGGCCATACCGGTTCTGGCGTTATGCAGAACCAGTGACACGCAAGAACCGAGGACTGTGGTGATCAGGGCCTCGCCCTCGATGATCACCAGTTCTCCCGGTTTGACAAATATGGTGCGGATGCGTGATTTCATCATTCCCCTCGCCGTTGACGATACAGAGTTTTCTGCAAAGAAAGCTATCAGCCGTCGAAGAAAAGTCAAAGCGCTCTAATATTAAAAGCCTCCTCGCATTGAGAAGGCTTTGTTGTTCGCAGGTTCGCTACTGGTTCGGTTTGTCTGACAACTGGGGCAGTTCAATATTTACCGAACTCTTCGTCATCGAGTGCGATCGGTGGCAACACTGGACTTGCGGTTTCTGTTGGCAGGGGTTGATGTCCCATGTTTTTCCAACCGACTGCAGAGACTGGAGTCGCCGGGACCTGCTGTGGTCTGATACTTTTATTGCGTAACGTAAAGCGGGTTAACAGCTGGCGCAGTGAAGCGGCTTGTCCTGCGAGTTCCTCGGCAGCGGCCGCACTCTCTTCGGCACTGGCCGTATTCCTCTGGGTAACCTGATCGATTTGCGTCAGGCCCTGATCGACCTGTGAGATGCCGTCGGCCTGCTCATTGCTCGAAGCGGATATTTCGGTAACCAGGTCATTGACTTTGTTGATGTGTCCGACAACGCCCTGCAAGGCTTCTGAGGTCTTGCTGGCAATATGGGTCCCATTGTTGGTCTTTTCGACGCTCCCTTCAATCAGTTCGGCGGTTTCTTCTGCCGCCTTGGCACTGCGTGCCGCCAGATTACGCACCTCTTCGGCAACAACTGCGAAACCTTTACCGTGTTGACCGGCGCGGGCTGCTTCAACGGCAGCATTCAGCGCCAGCAGATTGGTCTGGAACGCAATCTCATCGATAGTTTTGATGATACGGTTGATATTCTGGCTGGCATCATTGATCTCACTCATTGCCAGCACCATGGTCTGCATCTGCTGATTGCTCTTTTCAGCCGCGCCACGCGCCTCATCCGAGAGCAGGGTTGCCTGATGCGAATTTTCAGCATTCTGGCGAGTCTGTCCTGACATCACGTTCATGGAACTGGTTATTTGCTCCAGAGACGCAGCTGATTCGGTCGCTCCTTGTGAAAGAGACTGGCTGGCATCGGCAACCTGGCTGCCACCGGTGGCAATCTGCTCGGTTGCGGTCTGGATCTGGTCGAATATTTCATTGAGACTGTCGGTCATGCGCTGCAGTGAAATTCCGAGCTGATCTTTTTCCGATGCGAGCTCAACTTTGACATCCAGATTACCATCGGCGATAGTTTCGGTGAGGAGGGCCTTTTTCATCAGGTTGGCTGCCATGCTGTCAAGTGCCTTCGCCAGTACGCCGATTTCATCTTCACGATTGAGATTCAAACGCTGAGAAAAATCACCTTTGGCAATTTCTCCGGCCAGCACGACGCCCTGACGAATTGGTCCGGAGATAGAACGTGATAGCAGAAAACCGATAGCGGCAGCAAAAACAGCAACCGTCAGGCAAATAATGATAACGCCGGATTTTAACTCTTTGGCACTCTCCTGCAAATGGAGTAACGCTCCACGAAGTTCTTTGGTTTGACCATCCAGAAAGGGTTTGAGATTGGTACTGAGAACCTCTGAGGCCTTATCAAAGTCTGTCATCATTTTGTTGCCGCCAGCCGGTCCTTCATCAATGTATGTTTGTGCCATTCTTTTGCCAACCCTGTAGTAAGTTGCAAATTCGCTACGTAATTGTCGAATCGTTTTCAACGGGGTTAATTCATTTTCCTTTTTGAACATCTGTTCAAAGCGATCAAGGCCGTTCATGATTGACCTGTAGCTTTTTTCCGCCTCGGCAAATCCGTCGTTGAGCCCGTCGCGGGCGCGTGTTGCTGAAATATCGGTCAGCCATTGTTGAACCTGAATAGTGTCCCGACTCATCTGTTCCGCAAGTTGGGCAAATGGCTGACTTTCCTCCAGGATCAGGGTGCTGCTCGTGGACACAGATCCGCTGAACTGGTAGGTCCAGATACCGAAGCCAGCGATAGACCCGAAAAGCAATAAAAAGCTCAGACTTATTTTTAATGTGATCGACAGATTTCGAAACCAGACCATGCTATTCTCCCTTTTTCGGCGAGATATGAACCCGAACGGCCAATATTTTTGAACGGAACATCTGGATATCGGTGGTGGGGGATGGTTTGTTCCTCATGCTGGAGTCCGGTCCGACGGACAGGCCCTCATTTTAATGTTTAGCCAGGGCCAATGAATTGAGCTTAACAAGCATCGGACCAGTGTCAAGCGGAGGAACTATAGTGCTGGGTAGTTCGTCAAGGGGCGTGTCGATACACAGCTGTTCAATGAGTAAGATTCCTGTTGCTTTTGACCAACTTCGCGCTGTTCTGCTACGAAAAGTTGATTGTTGTATACTCTCGTCAGGGCTTTTGTCATTTTCAGGTCGATCAATTAAGATCCTGAAGTTTAGAGTTACACCACTCCCCAAACCGGTTTGATTCGGCGATGGTGAGCGTTCCTTGATAACTGAAAATTGTCGAAGTTAAACTGTTTTTCGCAGTTCAGGCGGCCGATCCGGTTTTTTGCCCTGTTTTTTCGGT
>JAJRWF010000038.1 GCA_024276905.1 Deltaproteobacteria bacterium | reverse complement strand
GGCTATCAACAAAACGGCTTCTGCAGACCCTGCAGGCTCTGATGGGCCATTTCGCATCGACAGGTCGCTTGTTTTGTTGGTGTGGCCAAGCACCTTACGCAACGCTGTAGGCTGATAAAGTATTTATTCAGCAAACCCTAAGTATCGTTATTCCGGCAAGGAGAAACTTCTTTCCTTTGGCAGTTATCCCAGCGTTTCTCTGGCGGATGCACGCAAGGAACGCGAGTGCGCAAAAACGCTGCTGAACAGTGGAATTGATCCTTCTCTGGCCAGAAAGATTGAGCGTCAGGAGGAAGAAGACCGTCAGGCGAATACCTTCCGTTGTCTGGCGACCGAATGGCACAGCAAGCAGACTCAGTTGGCTCAAAAGACCCTGGATATGACCTGGCGTCGGCTGGAGCTGGATGTTTTTCCTGCGATTGGGGGTACTCCCGTTACGGAGCTTACCCCCAGAATGCTTCTTTTAGGGGTACTGCGCCCGATGGAAAAGCGCGGGGCCGTCGAACTGGCTCATCGCACAAAGAGTATCCTCTCGCGGGTATTACGCTATGGAGTTGCCTGTGGCTATATTGAGCGGGATTTTACAGCCGATCTGCGTGGTGCTATTCCAGCCTACCAGCTAAAACACCTTGCCGCTTTGACCGATCCGCAGCAGGTCGGGGCTTTGTTGAGGGCGCTCGACGGGTTTGACGGTTCCCTGGTGGTCAAAACCGCCCTGCGCCTCCACCCGTTGGTTGTTACCCGGCCGGGGGAGCTGCGTCATATGGAATGGTCTGAGGTGGATCTTGACACCGGGATCTGGGATATCCCGGCGGGAAAGATGAAAATGAAAAATCCGCACCGTGTTCCGCTCTCCCGACAGGCGGTTGCTCTTCTGACTTCGATTCAGGATCTGACCGGCAGCGGTACCTATGTTTTCCCTTCAATACGTTCGACCGCCAAGCCGATCAGTGACAATACCCTGAACGCAGCGCTGAGACGCATCGGTTATAGCACCGAAGAGATGACCTCCCACGGTTGGCGTGCTGTCTTTCGTACTCTGGCTGACGAGATGCTGCAGGAGCGGGTCGATCTGATCGAAGCGCAATTGGCCCACCAGGTTCGCGATACCCTGGGTCGCGCTTACAACCGCACGCAATTTCGTGATGAGCGAGTTGCACTGATGCAGAGTTGGGCCGACTATCTTGATCAACTGAAAACCACAGAATAATCCTGTTTTCCGCATTTTTTTGCCTTTAGACGTTTTTTTTTGAATAGATCCTATCATGTTGTTTCTACAGGTGTTTTTTGTCATGCATGATGTTCATGTGGGTCAGGAAGCATCGGCCTGATCCATTATTGTCACAAAATGACCTACCCCCCTTCCCCATTTAGGAAGTAGGACCGGAATATCTCCTGTCCATACTCTAACCTCTATGGAGGAAGATCATGGCAAACAATCCCATCCCAGAAACCGGCTACCTGCGACTCAGTCAGATTATCGGTGATCCCAAGGCCAAACCGCCGATCCCACCGATTATTCCTGTCTCTCGAAGTTGCTGGCTTGCCGGTTGCAAAACGGGCCGATTCCCGGCTCCTCATCGATTTGGTCCCAAGGTCGTCGTCTGGAAGGTCGAAGATATCCGGGCGCTGCTCAACGGAACCTATCAACCGCCCTCACAAACGGAATCAGCGGTCGTCGGGGAATAAATCCTCATAATCCGATTGGTTTCCATCAGAAGCAGGCTGGCTGGTTTCCGGCCAGCCTGCGCTTTTCTGCTTTTTTAGGATGCGCAAGCAATCGGTATTCGGTCGGTTCACTCTGCCAGGGAGCAGACGCGCCTGAGCGCGACGAACCTCCCGGTGGGCGGGTAGGCGAAGCCGTCAGCCGTCCATGGGGAGCGAGGGTCCGTGGAGTTTCACTAGAAGCTCTGAGGATGCCGTTTTGAGCTTTTGCTGCCTGTATCACACACGAAGGAGTCAAAAAAATATGAAATCCCTTTCAGCGCATGAACAGCAGGATACCCTCTGCTCTGCGCAGGCCGTGGGAAATGGACCGGTGTCATGGAAAAATAGACCCCGTCCACTTCCTGAAGAATTACCTCCTGTGAAGGATTTTGATCAGAGTCTGTTGCCGACATCACTGACACCCTGGGTGGTGGATACCTGGGAACGTATGCAGTGCCCGCCCGATTATCCTGCGGTATCGGCGATGGTGTCGCTGGCCGGAGTGGTCGGCCGACAGATAGCCATCGGGCCCCAGGAACAAACTGATTGGATCGTGGTGCCGAACCTCTGGGGGCTTCTGGTTGGACGACCGGGGTTGATGAAATCACCCGCCATGGAGTCGATGCTGGCACCCATCAAACGTCTGGTTCACGAGTCCGCAGAAGAGTTCCAGGTCACACATCCCCTGACGACGGACAGGGTCGAATGAACACTCAAAATTTGCAGCGATGGAAGAAAAAGCCCTTGTTGTCGCAACTGCAAAAACTGCAACAACCTCAGGATGTACCAGCGGGACAAGCTGTAAAAACAGCAATAACCCATTTTGCACTTTTTGCAGGAACCAGCAGAGGCTCTTTTTGCAAGTTGTGACAACGCAATAAAATATCCAAGGAGAAGAATGATGAACAATACTCTCGACTTTGAAACAGCAATAGACTCACCGATCTCCCGATGAAACTGCTCCGGAAAATGCACCGCGAATATATCATTGGAGATCCGCTTACTTTAGAGGAGCTCCGGGGCCTGGCAATGATCCGTGATGTCTGGCACAGGGAATGGTTTCTGCGGATGGCACTGAGTTACTTTTCTCATGCCCGGCGTCTGGAGCTGATTCAGAAACCGGAATTGAATCGGCTCGAACGCTACATTCTCAAGTTCTATCTCAACGCCAGGGAGGATGAGCGAATTGGGGTCATCGATGTCATCAGCCTGGTGGATCATTTCTTCAAAACAAAGGTGACCCCGAAACAGGTGCGACGCATTCGCTCGATGGCTTATGAGATCCGGCGCGGGCGGAGTTCAGAGCCACCAGAGTGAGGCTTTTGTCTGGAAAACCGGGGAAACTTTTCTGGAAATAACGAATCGTTTTGTCTGGAATACCTGCAATCAATAAAAGTTGTTCTGGTCTTTGGGGAAAGCAGACAGTGATTCGGCTGCTTTTCCCTTCGCTGGTCATAGCACTAGCTTACAGCCAAAGGGCCTTTTCCCTTCTGGAATTATTGGAAATTTGCTAGTCTGTCAGGCATTGTCCGGATCATTTCCGGTTGCAATTTTGTGTTTTGACTTGGAGGGATGAAATGTTGTGCCTGGAGAATATTCAACAGCTTAATAACCGTCTGTCGGTGTGTGCCGATGAGGCGGTTTTTTGTTTGGAGAGTAAGTTGGGTTCCTTCCGCAGTTTGGCAAAATTCAAACTCGTCAACCACTGAGGATACTTGGATGCTGACACCTTATCACGCTAAATACTACGCTTGGGAGCTGACACGCCGTCGTCGCGGTGGGGATGTTGATCGCATTTCGCAGTCATTATTCGATGCCAGTGTTGATCTCAATCCGCATCAGATTGATGCTGCACTTTTTGCGTTGCAGAATCCCTTGTCTAAAGGGGTTGTTCTGGCGGACGAAGTCGGTTTGGGCAAGACCATCGAAGCGGCGCTGGTGCTTTGTCAGTATTGGGCAGAGCGTCGGCGTCGGTTGCTGGTCATTTGCCCGGCAGCACTGCGTAAACAGTGGTCGGCGGAACTGGCTGAAAAGTTTCATCTGCCGACACAGGTGTTGGATGCCAGAACCTGGAAGCAATTACAGAAGAAGGGGATTTATAACCCGCTTGAGGAAGAAGTTGTCACTGTCATATCGTACAATTTTGCGGTGAGAATCGAGGATGCACTCCGCAGCAGTCCATGGGATCTGGTTGTTATTGACGAGGCGCACAAGCTGCGTAACGCTCATCGTGACAGTCATCGGACCGGTCAGTCCCTCAAAAAATCATTGGCTGGTTCCCGTAAACTGCTGGTAACTGCCACCCCATTACAGAATTCCCTGCTTGAACTGTTCGGACTTTCAACCGTCATCGATGAGCACCTGTTCGGGGATGCGGTCAGTTTCCGCACCCAGTACATGCGGGATGGTGGTGATATTGCCGGGTTACGTGAACGATTGAACGATTTTGTCAAGCGGACCCTGCGCCGTCATGTGCTCGAATATATCCAGTACACCGAGCGCAACTCCGTGACCATCCCCTTTACTCCCGGAGATGATGAACAGCGGCTCTATGACTTGGTCTCGGCGTACCTCCAGCGGGAAGAATCCTACGGTTTCCCACGCAGGCAACGCCATTTAATCAGTCTGATTCTACGCAAACTGCTGGCTTCTTCGACTGAAGCCGTGGTCGCAACACTCGAAACGATTCTCGCCCGACTTAAACAGTTGCAGGAGGATCAGCAGGATAATGATGACTGGCTCGAAAATCTGATTGCCGCTGAAGAGCTGGAATCTGATCTGATTGATGATCTTCCGTTGGAAGAGGAGAATCCTGTCGCGCAAGAAGTCGATCTGACAAAATTGGCGGGTGAAATTGCCGAACTGGAGATGTTTATCCGTCTGGCGCGTTCGATTCGCCAGGACGAAAAGACCAAAGCCCTCTGCTTAGCGCTGGAAACCGGTTTTGAACGGATGTCGCAGATGGGCGCACCACGTAAGGCGATTATATTTACCGAATCGCGCCGCACTCAGGATTATCTTGCCCGGTTTCTCGAATCTCATGGTTATGGTGGCAAGATTATCACTTTCAGCGGAACCAACACTTCTCCTGCCGTAAAAGGGATTTATCAGCGCTGGCTGGGCAAGTACGCCGGAAGTGATCGTGTCACCGGCAGTCCGGCGATCGACCGGCGTACCGCTTTGATTGACCATTTCCACGATCATGCCGAGATCATGATTGCTACTGAGGCAGCGGCTGAAGGTGTCAACCTGCAGTTCTGTTCTCTGGTCATCAACTACGATCTGCCGTGGAACCCGCAAAGGGTCGAGCAGAGGATTGGGCGCTGTCACCGTTATGGGCAGAAGTTTGATGTTGTCGTTATTAACTTTCTGAATCGGCGCAATGCTGCGGATCGTCGAGTATTGGAGTTGTTGTCTGAAAAATTTCATCTCTTTGAAGGTGTCTTCGGTGCTTCCGATGAGATTCTTGGCCGGATTGAGTCCGGCGTCGATTTTGAGCGACAGATTGCCGAAATTTACGATACCTGCCGTACCCCTGAAGAGATAGATAAAGCCTTTACTGCTCTGCGAGAAAAGCTGGATGAAAGCATTCAGCAGCGGATGAAAGAGACCGAACAGAAACTGCTGGAACATTTTGACGCAGAAATTCATGACCTGCTCAAAGTCAGTCGCAAGCGTGCCGAAGAAAGCCTGGACAGAATCGGGCAACTGTTCTGGTTGCTGACCTGCTTTTTGCTGCGCGACAATGCCCGGTTCGACAATGATGCTCTCAGTTTCATTCTCGACCAGTCGCCTTGTCAGGCAGCACCTGCCGGAGCCTATCAGTTGATTCGCAAGGGCGAACCGATTCCCGAGCAGGCCCAACTCTATCGTCTTGCTCATCCGCTCGGTGAATATGTTATCGACAAGGGGCGGCGACTGGAGACCGGTGTTGCCTCATTGCGTTTTTATCTGTCACAGCATCCCCTTAAAATTTCTGTGCTGGAACAACTACCGGTCAAGTCCGGCTGGCTTGAACTGAACCTGCTTGAACTGCACAGTTTTGAGATAGAGGAGCATCTGGTCTTCACCGCATTGACCGATACTGGTGATCTGCTCGACCAGGGCGCTTGCGAACGACTTTTTACGGTGAATGCAGATTTACAGAATGATCTGCTGACCGAGTCTCCGCCTGATGCTCTGCTGCAGACAGCAGAACGGCAACTGCAGGCAACGCTCAGCCGGGCTCTGGATGAAAATGATCAGTATTTCAGGCACGAGCGCGAAAAGCTGGAGCAATGGGCTGACGATCAGATTCTGGCTGCCGAGCAGGTCCTCGAAGAAACCAAATTTAAACTACGCGATGCCAAGCGACGTTCACGTCAGGCCGAAACAGTGGTTGAGCAGAAGGATCTGCAGGAAGAGATCAAAAAACTC
>JAJRWF010000037.1 GCA_024276905.1 Deltaproteobacteria bacterium | reverse complement strand
TTTTAACAGTTGTCGTTGTGAGATGTCAGCAGGAATCGTGGCGGAACCTAAGGTTGTATGTTTGCTCTGTGATCAAAATAATCGAAATCTTTGACAGGAGTTGGTGTGAAACGTATTTTGTAACTGTTCAGCACTCTGGTGTTGTCGCTGTGTCGTTCAACTTGTTACCATGCCCGAGGAGGCCTGATGATTCATCACGGACCGATTGGCGAGCGTATTGACTGGTTGCTGGATCTGGCTCAGCGGCATACGACCGAGTTCCGCAGTCCCGAAGCCTGTCTGGCTCGGGAACGTTATCAGGCCAATCACCCCACCGCCATTGTCGTCCTTAAATGCATGGACGGCCGGATTAACATCCCGGTCGTTACCGGTACGCCTCCCGGCATCATCCAGCCTTTCCGTAATCTGGGGGGGATGTTCGACCTTGGTTGGCCGCACCTGGGTGAGGTCATGGCGAACCATGTCCAGCGCATGGCGCGCTCCGGGCGGCGGGTCCTGATCTTCATTACCTACCATTTCTCCAAGGGCAGTGTGCAGCGTGGTTGCGCCGGGTTTGATTATGATACCTCGGCGGCGCTGAAGCATACCCTTCGTATCAAACAGCAGGCGGAACAGATCTTCGGCTCGGATCATGCCACGGTTTATCCCCTCATCTGTGGCTTTGAAACCGACGAGGATGCCCTGTTGCTGCACGGCAGTCATGGTGAGGTGCTCAATCTTGCCGCAATTGCCGGTGCGCAAGTGTCCTCCCTCGGGCAACAGCTGTCGGAATTGTTTCCCGATATGCCGGATCAGATGAGGGCTGACCTGTTGCCGCTGCTGCAGGGAAATCTGGAATGGATTTCCCAGGTGCGTGCCAGTAATCGCCCGCTCGAAATTGAACATCGCGAATGGATGATCTGCCTGGGACGTGGTTTTGATTTTTTACACACCCCCAATCTGGCCCTGATCATTGGACCCTATAGTCCCAATCTCGCCGACCCGATCCGCAAGGCGGCAGGAATTATTGCAGCCAATATGCAGGCCGGGCGTATTCCGGACGACGGATTCTTACTCTTCGCTTCAGTCCCCTATGAAGAAATCGGAGTGGATCAGGCACGAGCTGCCCTCAAGTCACGTTTTCTCGCCAGTCTGGCCGCCGAGGTTATCAGTGCCGATTTCCCTGAGCTCGCAAAGCGGATGCATATCAAAACGGCGGTTCTTTCCTGGCGCTCACGGGCGCTGAAAATATTATCCGAGGCCCAGGATTCGGGGTCGCGTTGAACTTGTGATTTATACGGAATTTGACCCTGCAGCCTTTCTCTTGCATCACAGTCCCGGCGGGATGCCGAGGATCCGGCGTGGCCGACATGACTCCGCTGTCTTTAAAGGTTGAATCGAACCCTTTCTTGTGCTAAAAGTGCGTGTTTCGCCGCCGAAGAGGTCGGTGTCGAAATTTTTCCTTGCTCCGGCCAGGACCGGGGCTGCTAACCCGAGAGGAGAAGCAAATGCGCAAGTACGAAAGTCTGTACGTTATCCACCCCGAGGTGGTCGGTGATGATCTGACCGCCATGGTGGAGAGATTTCAGTCGGTCCTCACCGATCAGAAAGCTGAAATTCTCAAGCTCGACAACTGGGGTACCCGTAAGCTGGCGTACCCGATCAAGAAGCAGGAGAAGGGTTGCTACGTGCAGACCATCTTTGAGGCCGAGGCAACGGTGATTGCCGAGTACGAGCGGCGTCTGCGTCTTGACGAAAATGTTCTGCGTTTTCTGACGGTCCGCTTCGAAGGAGAGTTGGTTGAGACTCCTGAAGAAGAGGTTCCCGCTGCTGCTGAAGAGGCTGTCGAAGCAGCCCCCGAAGCCGCTGCTGAAAAGTCGGAAACACCTGAATCCGCAGAATAATCGCTGCCGCTTTAAAGGAGAATCCTGTTATGGCTACACAATCTGCAAGTCGTCCGTCTGCTCCCGCTCCGCGTCGTCGTTTTGGCCGCCGCAAGATCTGCCGCTTCTGCGCCGACAAGAGCCTGATGATTGACTATAAAGATATCGAAAACTTGAAGTACTATCTCTCGGAGCGCGGCAAGATTGTTCCGCGGCGTATCTCCGGAACCTGTGCCGCTCATCAACGGCGTCTGGCGGAGGCAATCAAGAATGCGCGTCAGGTTGCACTGATCCCCTATACTGCGTCGCACTCGGTGCGTTGATCAGATACCACGCAAAGGGGAACACCCCATGAAAGGGGAAGCGGCACTCTACAGCATTGCCGGAGTCGTGTTGACACTGCTCCTGTTCCTGAGCTCTTCCTGGCTCGGTCCGGTCGGTGCGTTTGCCAACATGCTGGCGGCAGTACCGATCTGTTATCTGGTGATGCGTTTCGGCCTGAGGGCAGGGGTTGTCTCGGTATTGCTGTCCGCGGTAGTGCTCTTGCAGTTGGGCGGTGAGGCTGCACTGACCAGTTATGCGGGGCTTTTCGTCGTTCCGGCGTTGTTGTTGCCAAGCCTGCTGAAGCGTGGCCAGGCCTGGGACAGATCGTTGCTGATCAGCGGAGTCCTGACCCTGCTGCTGGCAGGACTTCTATTGCTGGCCTACGTTCAGCTCAGTGGTCAGGAGCTGGGAACTCTGCTCGATCAGTATCTGCAGGCCGAGGTTGACATGGCCATGCAGGCATATAGCGAGGCAGGTTTCAGTGAGTCGCAACTGGCCGATCTGGGAGATGTTGCTGCCCAGATCGCAGGTTTTATTCGCAGCACATTTGTTGGATTGTATGCTGCGGGCGTACTGGTTATTCATCTTGTGACCCTGTTTTTTCTGCAGCGGTTCAAGAAGAAACAGTACCAGATCGAGGGCACTGCCTTTACCCAGTGGCGTTTGCCTGCGGTACTGATCTGGTTTTTGATTGTCGCCGGATTTTCATTGTTGGCGCCCATGCCGTTGGCGCTGTTCGGCCGCAACCTGCTTGCCGTTTTATTGCCGCTCTACTTTGTTCAGGGGCTGGCGGTTGTCAGTTGTTTTTTGCAACGCAAGAATTGGCCTCCGTTAACGAAGGGGCTGATTTATGTGCTGGTTTTTCTGCTTAACCCGCTGCCGCTGGTGGTGACCGGGGTTGGAGTTTTCGACCTCTGGGTTGATTTCCGGCGACCGCGTAAAAAAGATTTATAAACCGATTTATCGTATGGAGGAATCGTCATGGATATTATTTTGAAAGAAAACGTTGATGGTCTCGGGATCATCGGCGAGCAGGTGTCGGTAAAGCCCGGCTATGCCCGTAACTATCTGGTTCCCAAGGGGCTGGCTATTGTTGCCGACAGCACCTCGGTCAAGGAACTTGAGCACCAGAAGCGCCAATTGACACGCAAGCTCGAAAAAGCGACCAAGGATGCCGAAGCAATCAAGGCACGCATCGAGAAGGTTGCCTGTGAGTTTACCCAGCGTGCCGGTGAAGAGGGCAAACTTTTCGGTTCAGTCACTTCGATGGATATTGAAGCCAAGCTGACCGCTGCCGGGCTTGAGATCGATCGTAAGAAAATTCAGTTGGCTGAGGCGATCAAGACCCTTGGTGAGCATCACGTCGACGTCAGACTTGACGCCGGTGTCGTAGCCCAGATCAAGGTTGTGGTCACGCCGCTTGAGGAGCAAGACGCCTGACCTTCTGCTTCTGGAGCGCTGAAATGCACAAGAAGGGTGACTGGCCTGCAGGGTCGGTCACCCTTTTTTTATCCCTTTAGTAGTTCCCACCTTTTTGTTATGCTCTCGGGTCTATGGATACTGCAACATAATACACTGAAGAAACTGCCGGGCATCGATTGCCACCGCAGAACCTTGAAGCCGAGATGTCGGTTCTTGGCGGGGTTTTGCTCGAAAACGAGGCTCTGAACCGGGCACTCGAACACCTGATGCCCGATGATTTCTACCGGCGGGGGCACCAGCTGATTTTCAGCGCGATGATCGCTCTGTCCGAGCGCAATGAACCGGCTGATCTGGTGACGTTGACTGCACAGCTTAAGATGCAGAAGACCTTTGAAGAGGCCGGTGGCAGTGGGTACCTTGCGACCCTGGTCGATTATGTCCCGACCGCGGCCAATATTCAGTACTATTGCAAGTTGGTGAAAGAGAAGGCGATTGCCCGCAGCCTGATTCATGTCTCAACCGAAATCGCGACCAGCGGTTATGAGGGTGGTGATATGGAGGAGATGCTTGATCGCGCAGAGAAATCGATCTTCGAAATTGCGGAAAATCGCAGCAGCCCGTCCTACTTTCCGGTGCGTGACATCCTCAAGGATACCTTTCGTAACATCGAGCAACTCTACGAGCGCAAGGAACTGGTGACCGGGGTCCCAAGCGGTTACACCGAGCTGGACAAAATGACCGCCGGATTGCAGCCGGGAGATCTGATCATTATCGCCGGACGCCCGTCGATGGGGAAAACCGCTTTTGCGCTGAACCTGGTTGAATATGCGACGGCACATTCGGAAAAAAAGGTTCCGGCAGTGGTTTTTTCACTTGAGATGAGCAAGGAACAGCTGGTTCAGCGGCTGCTCTGCTCGGTCGCAAGGGTTGATGCCGGACGCCTGCGAACCGGTAATCTGGGTGAGTCGGACTGGCCGAAACTGACGATGGCTGCCGGACAACTCAGTGAAACACAGGTTTTTATTGACGATACTCCGGCGATTTCGGTTCTCGAACTGCGTTCAAAGGCCCGTCGCCTGAAAGCAGAGCACGGTCTTGGCCTGATTGTCGTCGATTACCTGCAGCTGATGCGCGGCAGCAGCACTGAGAATCGGCAGCAGGAGATTTCCGAAATTTCCCGTTCACTCAAGGCCCTGGCCAAGGAGTTGAGCCTGCCGGTGGTGGCCCTGTCACAGCTGAATCGTTCCCTCGAAAGCCGGACCGACAAACGACCGATGATGGCCGACCTGCGCGAATCGGGAGCGATTGAGCAGGATGCCGACGTTATCATGTTCGTTTACCGGGATGCGGTCTACTGTGAAGATTGCAAGAGTCGCGAAAAAAACTGTGATAAAGGGCACGACAAGGATGCCGAAGTTATTATCGGCAAGCAACGGAACGGCCCGATCGGGACCGTTCATTTGACATTCCGTGGTGAATTCACCCGCTTTGAAAACCAGTCGAAACGCGAAGACGGAGGCTACTAGGGTGGTTGCACTGCGTCCTGCTTTCACCGGCTGTGCTGCGTCTGCAATGGTGCGACCGCTATGAGTCGTGTCAAACCCGTTGTCTTTACCGATTATCTGGCCTGGTTGCCGCTGATGGGGCTCAGCCTGTTGTCCAGACTGTTACCGCGGGCTCTCTGGTGTCAGCTCGGACGTGGATTCGGCGGACTGATTCATTCTCTAGGCGCCCCCCTCAAGCGGATTGCTCTGATCAATCTCGAATTCGCTTACGGTGATGAACTCAGTGTTGAACAGCGGCGGTCGCTGCTGCGCCGCAACTTTGCCCATTACGGCGTCGGCAGTTTCGAGTGGATTAGCATGTTCAGGATGAATGAGCGGCGGCGGCAGCAGATCTGCGACCAGGTCAAGATTGAAGGTCTGGAGCATCTTGATGCTGCGCGGCGAGAGAAGAAAAAAATCATCCTGCTCAGTGGTCATTTCGGTTTCTGGGAATATGCGACCATCAAGTATGCTCAGGAAATCCATCCGCTCTCTTTTATTGTCCGTCGGATTGATAACCCTCTGGTTGAAAAGGAACGCTGCTTTTATCATGAGCGTTTCGGAGCGCGGATTCTGTATAAGGAGAATGGCTTGCGTGAAGCGATCCGCGGGCTGAACAAGGGAGAGGATCTGCTGCTGCTTGCTGATCGCAAGGCTCATCTGCATGAAGGGATTCCGGCGCGGTTCTTCGGCCGTAAAACCTCGACCCTGGCAATTGCGGTCAGTCTGGCACAAAAATACGACGCAGCTCTGGTGCCGATGTTTATCCTGCGCGGTGAACGTTGTGGCGAGCACCGGCTGGTTTTCAAACCTGCCCTTGATATCGAGGGTCTGACTCTCGAAGAGGCGGTGCAGATCCAGAATGATTGTATTGAGGACGCGATTCGCCAGAGCCCCGATCTCTGGCTCTGGCTGCATCGCAAATGGAAGTGTTACCACAAAGAAATTTATAAACGCTGACCGCCGTTTTGCCGAGTCCGTAGTCCCTCCTCCTGCCTGATCTGCATCCTTCAGATTAGAAAACTCAACTTTCTCAGTCGCGCTGTTATACTCCTCCTGACAATGACTCAAAACGCAGAACAGGACAAAAGCGATGGCAAAGATCGATAAACTGTTTCAGATTCTTCAGCAGCAAGGCGGTTCCGACTTGCACCTCTCACCGGGAAACCCACCTCTGGTCAGAGTTTCCGGACAGCTTAAACCGGCGATGAATCAGGTTCTAAGCAGCGAGCAGTACCGGATGCTGGTCTATGAAATCATGACCGAAGCCCAGCGCACGCAGTTTGAGGATCTGCATGATCTCGATTTTGCCTACGAGGTTACGGCCCTTAAGGCAAGATTTCGGGCCAATGTTTTCATGGGACGGCTGGGGATCAGTGCCGTTTTTCGTATCATTCCTGCTGAGATTCTGACCGTTGAACAGTTGGGGCTGCCGCAGACGGTGCTTGAACTGACCGAGTATAAAAAGGGGCTGATTCTGGTGACCGGGCCGACCGGTAGCGGCAAATCGACGACCCTGGCGGCGATGATCGATCATATCAACCGCAACCGCGGTGAGCATATCCTGACGGTTGAAGACCCGGTTGAGTTTGTCCATCAGAGTCAGAAAAGCCTGGTGAACCAGCGTGAAGTCGGTCTGCACACCCAAAGCTTTTCATCGGCTCTAAAAGCGGCGTTGCGTGAAGATCCTGATATCATCCTGGTCGGTGAAATGCGCGATCTTGAAACCATTGAACTGGCAATTACTGCTGCGGAAACTGGCCACCTGGTTTTCGGGACCTTGCATACCAGCAGTGCGGCCAAGACCGTTGATCGTCTGGTCAACGTTTTTCCAACCACCCAGCAGGAGCAGATTCGCACCATGCTGGCAGAATCGCTGCGCGGTGTGGTGGCCCAGCAGTTATTACGGACTCTGGATGGCAAACGCTGTGCGGCGCTGGAGATCCTGAAGGTCAATGCGGCGGCAGCCAACCTGATTCGCGAGGGGAAAACCTTTCAGATTCCGTCGGTCATTCAGACCGGCCGCAAGGACGGGATGCAGTTGATGGATCAGGCGATTCAGGAACTGTTGACGGCTAAGCGGATCGATCTTGAAGAGGCGTGCCGTTTTGCACAAAACAAGAGCCAGTTTGCTGCTCAGGCACAGAAGTCGGGGGGCTGAAATGGAAGACCGACGTGTCAGTGTTGAAACGCGCAGGATCGAACTTGTTCTGGGTACCGGGGCAAGGATCTCAGGTGAGGTTTTCCTGCAACTGCAAGGGATACACCTGACCGGTCCGCAACGGGTCGGAGAGCTTCTGAATAGCGAGGAAAGTTTTCTGCCAGTACGGATTGAGGGGGCGGTCAAGTTGATCAATCTGGATCAGGTGGTCAGGGTTCAGGTCGCGGCTGCGGATGAATTCGACCCGCTCCTGACCCTTGGTGAGGAGCACCGGATCCGGGTGACTGCAGTCGTTGGAGAGGCCCTTGAGGTGCGGATTTTTGTTAATCTGCCGAGCGGGCGTAACCGGGCCAAGGATTTTCTTAACCAGCAGAAGAGGTTTCTGCTTAGTCTGTTGGACGAACAGGTGGTTTATCTGGCCCGGGACAGAATTCTGTTGGTTGAGGATTAAATCCCGGTCTTGATTGCGCTTTTGCCAGAGACTGTCAGGGCTTTGTTGTTTGTTGCTGCATCGGAGAACCTGTCGATCTGGGACTGGGATTCAGGGGCAGGCGAATGATGAACCTTGCCCCCTGTCCGGGTTCTGAAATAACTTCCATCTGTCCGCGGTGGTTTTCGGTGATTATGAAATAGGACACCGAAAGTCCGAGCCCGGTACCGATTCCAACCCCCTTGGTGGTGAAAAAGGTTCGAAAATGCGCCGACGAGTCTCCTCGTTCATGCCGGGACCGTTGTCGGCAATTTCGATCTGAGCCATATCTCCGCGGCGACACAGCCTCAGACTGAAACACGGTTGTTCCGTTTGTTGCTCCCACTCCATCATTGCCTGAGCACCATTTTTGAACAGGTTCAACAGCACTTGTTGTATCTGGCTTGATTCGCAGGGGACCTTCGGTAGCTGCGCATCGAAATCACGGTGAATTTCAACCTGGCGAAAATCATAACGATCCTGCAGGCTGTAGTCATTTGAAATCAGGTCGAGGGTTCTATCGAGCAGGTCAGCCAGCGCGTGGGGGGCAAAGTCCTTGTCGCTTTTACGACTGAAACTGAGCATATTGTCAACAATCTTGGCCGCTCGCTGCGCAGCCCCCTTGACCGCCGTGAACATTTCCGGCAAGCGGCGCTTGGTCATGTAGTTGTGCATCGCCTCCAGATCGATGTCGCATTCGTCGGCAACCTTGCGGTTTTTTGCCAGTTGACTATTCAAACGATTCTCAACCACCTGAATACTTTGCAGTATGCCTGCCAGCGGGTTGTTAATTTCATGGGCCATGCCGGCCGCCAGGCCACCAACCGAGAGCATTTTTTCGGTCTGGACCATGGTTTCTTCAATCTTTATCCGTTCAGTAACGTCGTCAATGCGAATGACTGCCCCCTGGCTTTCTGCGTCGTGCAGAGGGTACAGAGTCAGGTTCATATGGCGGAGCAAACTGTCAACCTGCAGCGGCATTTTCAACTTTTCCAGGGGCTGCTGATTTTTTATTGCCTGTAGCAGCTGATCCTCGATCGGTTGTAGTTGCGGGAAGAGTTCGATTAACGGACGACCATGGGCTGTGGCAAAGGATGACCCTGTGAACCCGGCGGCCTGCTGATTCCACTGGGTGATTTTACCACTCAGGTCGACACCGATGACCAGTGAGGGCATGGAATCGATAATATTCCGCAGCAGGTTACGCAACTGTCGAAGCTCATGCTCGGTCTGCTTAAGGTCGTCGATGTTGACAAGGATGCCACGGACTCCTACAGGGCGGCCATCTCTGAGTATCAATGCTGAGCGGGCGACGGCGTAGAAGTGACGGCCATCTTGCTGTTTGATTTTGTATTCTCTTTTCTCGGGAAACTGCCGGTTGAGCAACATCCTGAAATTGGCTCGGGCACGGCTCTGGTCTTCCGGGGCGATGATGTCGGTAATATTGAAGCCTTCTTCAAGGTCTGACGGGCCATAACCGGTGACGGAGAAGGCGGCCTGGTTGGCATAGGTCAGGCGGCCGCTCAGGTCCGTTTCGTAAACAATTTCCGGCAACAGATCAGCCAGTTCCTGGAACCTTTCCTTGCTTTCCATTAACGCGATTTCGGCCATTTGCCGACTCGCGATTTCCTTGTCCCGCTCCCAGATTTTTTCTTCGAGCGCCCGGGCGTGACTGGTGAGCAGGTCGTCACGCTCCTTGTAGTAGCTGATTTTTTGTTTCAATTCCAGGGGCGAGATACGCATCGAAACCATCATTTCACGGTAGGTCTGGGAGAGGGCTTCACGTTCGTCCGGCAGAAAAAGTGCGGTCTGGCTCAGGACGCTGTGCGCGCTGGCTGCACCGATGGCGCCGGTGAGGACGGTTTCGACGCTGTCGAAAAGATTCGACAGGCTGAGAATAGAGACGGTTTTTTTGTCGGTCAGATCCAGTTCATCGAGGATCCGCCGGATAATCCGGCTGGCGGTATCGTCTCGAAAATACTGCTCGAGCAATTGGTGCAGTACCAGTAATTTGCTGTCGAGGTCGATGTCTGCAGGCAGTGTCAGCTGCTGAGGTTCTGTCCATTGATCCGACAGACTGTTGACAAAGCGATCGGCGGTGTCGATTTCATCCTCAGTGGTTTTGCCGATCAGGGAGCCGATCAGCAGGCCGCCGATATTGATGATCATCGACCAGAATATTGCATGGGGGATCGCTGGCAGCACCTGGAGCCCCAGCAGGTGCTCCGGGCGCAGCAGGGCGATTCCCCAGGGGCCGTTGTCCAGCAGTTCTTTTGCTACCCAGCCGCTATGAATCAGCGCGGGGACGATGATGGTGTAGAACCAGACACAAAACCCGCCGCTCAGGGCGAGCAGGGCTCCGCTACGATTGGCCTGACGCCAGAAAAGGCCGCAGATGGTGACCGGGACAAATTGCAGAATAGCCACAAAAGAGAAAATTCCGATATTGACCAGCATGTAGGAATTGCCGATAAGACGATAGAAACCGTAGCCGAAAAAAATGAAGATGGTCACGATCAGCCATCTGAGCGGCAGGATCTGTCGGCGCAGGAACGCGAGCATGGTGAAGCGGTGCAGCAGGGGTTGCAGCAAGTAGTTGCTCAGCATGATCGCCATTGCCATGGATGTGACCATGATCATGCTGGTGGCGGCGGAGAATCCGCCAAGGAAGGCCAGCAACGACAATAACGGCTGGCCTGCCTGCAACGGCAGGTGAAGGACAAAAAAATCGGCCTTGCTGGCGGGCAGACCTGACAGGAGTCCCGCCATGGCGATCGGCACCGCAAACAAGGTTATCAGCAGCAGATAGAGCGGCAGGAACCAGACTGCGGTTGCAAGATGCCGTTCGTCGCTGTTCTCGACCACGGCCACATGAAATTGACGCGGCAGAAAAATAATTGCCGCAACGCTCAGGAGTAAAAAGCTGAACCAGTTGACATAGGCATTCGGAAGCTCATCGAACGAACGAGACAGTTGAGCCTTTTCGGCTTGCTGCAAAATATCGTTGATGCCGTCATAGAGGAAAAAGGTGACGAAAACTCCGATAACCATCAACGCCAGCAGCTTGAACAGGGATTCGAAAGCGATAATCACCATCATCCCCTGATGGCGCTCGGTTGGATCGATCCGGCGCAGACCGAATGCACAGATAAAGCCGATCAGCAAGACCAGTATGGTTATGTCGAGCAGCGGCAGCGGACCGTAGTTGACGTTGGCGGTGCCGGAAATAATATGGAAACTGGTGAGGATCGATTTCAGCTGCAAGGCGATATAGGGCAGGGTTCCGAACAGGGCAATCAGGCTGACCAGCGCTCCGACCAGCAACGACTTACCGTAACGTGCAGCCAGCAGGTCGGCAAGGCTGGTGATGCGGAAGTCGCTCTTGAGCCGGATCATCTTGCGTACCAGCAGCCACCAGAGAAACATCGCGCAGGTCGGGCCGAGATAGACCCCGAAAAAAAGAAAGCCGGACAGGGTTGCTTTGCCGACACTGCCGTAATAGGTCCAGGCGGTACAGTAAATCCCCAATGAGAGGGAATAGACCCAGGGGTTGCTCGCCAGATTGTGATTCAGGGCGGCCTGTTTTTCTACCCACCGGGCAACCAGAAACAGCAACAGCATGTAGCCGAAGAACAGTCCCAGAACTGTGAACGGGGAAAACATGTGTCACTCCTGCGGGCGGTTTTTGCCAGAGTGCGGCGGGGTGTGTCCGGTCAGACAGCGGCCCAGGAAAATCAGCAGCAGAACCAGAAAAAACCAGCAGGAGAAAATCGCCCAGAATGAAAACCGCAGGCTGCATCCGACCAGAATGCTGAGAAACGGCCAGTTGAACAGGGAAATGCCGAGGATGAAAAGGAGAAGCTGAAAAGACCTTTGTTGGAAAAGGGTGTTTATTTTATCCATGGCGACTACTTTTTGTTGAATGTTGTCGGTATGGAGCCAGAGATCTTTGCGAGATGCAATCTTATCGTAAGAATGCTTTCATGCAAGCTTTTCCGTTCAGGTTATGAGTGATGTCGATGGGCGATCGGCTGGAGTACAATCGTTGTCTCGTTCAGTCTCCCCGCTTTACGCTGATCCCCAGGGTTTTGATCTTCTTCCGCAGGGTATTCCGGTTGATGCCGAGAATTTCGGCAGTACGGACCTGGTTGCAACGGGTCTGCTGGAGGATGATGTTGATCAGCGGGCGCTCAACCTGATGAAGAACCATTTCATACAGGTTGTCGAGTTCCTGAAGATTCATCTGTGCCAGGCTGTTCTGCAGTTTACGTGCAACCAGGGCTTCGAGGGAATCGTCCTGTCTCTCCAGATCGTCAGGTCCGCCCAACCCTGGGAAATCGGCTGGCAGCAGAACATGATTAGGCGTCAGCAGGCTGGCCCGTTTGATCAGATTTTCCAGTTCGCGGACGTTCCCCGGCCAACTGTGTTGTTTGAGCAGTTCCATTGCTTCCGTACTCAGTTCACTGACGTTGACCCCCATCTCTTGCTGGGCTCGGTGCAGGAAAGATTCTGCCAGAGCGGCAATATCCTCTTTGCGCTCTCGGAGGGGTGGCAGGCTGATCGGCACCACGTTGAGACGATAGAAGAGATCTTCACGGAAGATTTTGTCGCGCACCATGCCGGTCAGATCCTGGTTGCTGGCGGCGACAATTCTGACATCGACTGCAATGGTGCCGGTGCCGCCGGTGCGGGTCACTTCTTTTTCCTGCAGAACGCGTAGCAGCTTGGCTTGTAATTCAAGCGGCATATCTCCGATTTCATCAAGAAAAAGGGTGCCGCCCTCAGCCTGTTCAAACTTGCCGCTTTTGCGTTCGGTTGCGCCGGTAAACGCCCCTTTTTCGTGGCCGAAGAGTTCACTCTCCAACAGTTCGCGCGGGATGGCGGCGCAGTTCAGGGCAATAAAGGGATTGCCCAGGCGCGGGCTGTTGTAATGAACGGCGCGGGCGATCAGCTCCTTGCCCGTACCGCTTTCACCGGTGACCAGCACCGTGACGTCCGAGGCGGCAACCCGGCCCAGGACCTTGTAGACTTCCTGCATCGCCTGGCTGTGGCCGATAATCTTGCGCCCGAAGCGATACTGGTCCTGGATTTCTTCACGTAACTGGCCGATCTGGTCGGAAACGGCTGCGGCTTTTTGTGCCTTGAGGATAATTGCATCGAGGGCATCAAGGTCGAAGGGCTTGGTCAGGTAATCGTAGGCGCCGTTCTTCATGGCAGCCACCGCATTTTCCATGGTGGCTTCAGCGGTCATTACCACGACCAGGGTTTGCGGGCTCTCTTCCTGCAGGGTCTGCAGCAGCTCAAGTCCCTGAATCCCCGGCATCTTGATGTCGAGGACCGCCAGGTCGTAACTGTTTTCGCGGGACAGTTTCCGGGCCTGTAACCCATCCTCGGCGAGGTCGACATGAAACCCCTGTTTCTTCAGTGCCTTTGAGAGAACCCAGCGGATACTTTCTTCATCATCGGCAACAAGGATACGGCGGATCGACATGGTTGTTTTCCCTTCGCAGGCAACGGCAGCAAATCTGCCGGACTTCTGTTGTTGTTTTAGGATCTGTGTAAGGGCAGTGAGACGGTAAAGGCGCTGCCACCTTCCTTGCGGTTCTTGACACTGAGCAGGCCACGGTGGTCGCTGACGATCTTCTGGCAGGTGGCCAGGCCCAGCCCGGTGCCGCCGGTCTTGGTGGTGTAAAACGGAGTAAAAATCCGTTCACGTTGCTCCGGTGGAATCCCTGGTCCGTTGTCTTCGATGATGATCTGTACCAGTTGCACCGTGCGTTCGCCCGGAGTGCTCAGATGATAGTTGGAGTCGATTCTGGTTGTGACCCTGATTTCTCCTCCCTGTGCAACAGCTTCGCCTGAATTTTTTATCAGGTTGAGAAAAAGCTGGGTCAGCTGGTTCCTGTTTCCGAGGATCGACGGGATGCTCGGATCGAGGTAAATGATGAATTTTACTTTTTTTTCAGCGAATGCCTGACGTTGTAACAAGACAATCTCATTGATGATTTGTCCGATATTGACCTCACTGCTGAGTGCCCGCTGCGGTCGGGACAGATCCAGCAGTTCCTCGATAATCCGGTTGACCCGTTCGGCTTCGCGGATCATCACCTGCGGGTATTCAATCAATGGGCTTTCTGCCTCGAGTTCGCGTTTTAACAGCTGCGCAGCACCCTTGATGCCGCCGAGCGGGTTCTTGATTTCGTGGGCGAGGCCAGCGGCCATGGTTCCGACCATCGACAGGCGGTCGGCGCGGCGAATTGCATCCTCAAGGGTCCGGATCTGGGTCAGGTCACGCATGATCAGGACCGCCCCCTGTTGTTCCCCTCCGTGGGTGAACAGGGGGGAGACGGTCGCACTGACCGGCAAGGTTTTTTTTGCCCGATGCAGTTCCACCGTTTCGTGGTCGGAAATCGAGCGCCCGGATGTCAGAGCTTTCTCAACCAGGCTGCAGAGGATTCTCTGATGTTCGAAACATTTACTGAATGCCTTGCCCAGACACTGTTTTTCACTCATCCCGGTCATCGTCTGGGCGGCAGGATTAATGAGGCTGATATTTTTCTGCGGGTCGAGCGCGATCACCGCCTCTCCGACATTTTCGACGATCATGGCGTAGAGTTGTTGCTGTGGGGTGTCAGGCATTTTGACGTTCCTTCCCCGGTTCGGCCTGATTCTGAGTTGCGGTTGTTTGGCCGCAGAAAAAATGTTCACAGTATTGCAACAGTTCAGACCAGACTGTCAGTTTTTGCAGTTGACTGCGGAACTGACTGGCCCCGGGAAGTCCGCGCACATACCAGCTGAGATGTTTCCGCATTTCAAGCAGGGCCTTGTGCTCTCCGAACTGCTCCAGGTGCCACTGCAGATGCTGCTGTGCTGTCTGCCAGCGATCAGCCGCACTCGGCGTGACCAGCGCTTTGTTTTGCAGTAAGGCTGCGGCCTGACGAAAAATCCACGGATTGCCGTAGCCTCCTCGTGCAATCATCACCGCATCACAACCGCTGATACGCTGCATGTTCACGACATCTTCGGCGGTGAAAAGGTCACCACTGCCGATGACCGGAATATCGAGGTGGGCTTTCAGTTCGCCGATCTGTTGCCACGCGGCTGTGCCGCCGAAACCCTGACTGCGACTGCGCGGGTGCAGGCAGATGGCATCGATGCCTGCTGCGCGGGCGATGCGAGCGACTTCAAGATAGTTGATTGTCGTCTGATCCCAGCCGGAGCGGATCTTGATCGTCAGTGGGCCGGGAAAAACGGCACGTACCGCATCGATGATGCGACCGACCTGCGCTGGATTCTGCAGCAGGGCGCTGCCTGCGCCGCTGCGTACCACTTTTTTTACCGGGCAGCCCATGTTGATGTCGAGCAGATCCGCCCGTTCGGCAATCAACGCAGCACCGGTAGCCAGTACATGCGGATCGTCGCCAAACAGTTGAACTCCCAGAGGTTTTTCTTCAGGGCGGCTCTCCAGTAGTTCGAGAGTTTTGCGTCCGTCACGAATCAGTCCGTTGGCACTGATCATTTCAGTGAAGACCAGTGCCGCACCGAAAGACTTCATCGTCCTGCGGTAGGGGAGATTCGTGATGCCGGCCATCGGGGCCAGGATCAACGGATTATCAAGTTGCAGGGAACCGATCTTGAAAGACATAAATTGCATAATAATTAGGCATTGTAGCGGGATGCGCCAGTAAATCAAGGGAAAAGAACGGCCGGAAGAACATCCGACAGAACAGCAACTTGCCTGCATTCCTGAATACTGTATACAAAAATCATCTTGACAAAAAATGGGGTGGTTGTTAGAACTATATCTGGAAATTTAAGCGAGAGAAGGTGTTCCGTGCCCCGGATTCTCCGGGCCCCTTCCGGACACCGTTTTCTCATTTTTTTCTTTGATGGTCGGCGAATCCGTTCGGGCGGACATTTTCTCCGACGATCTCATATGTTTGTTTCCGCTTTGCGGACTATTTCCCGTTGGCCCCTCTGGGGTATCCAAAACTTTGTTTTATTCACACCGAAGGAGAGAGCGTATGTCCACACTGAAAACGATTCTGGCTCAGAAGATCGACGAGCACCGTCCCCGGGTTACAAAACTGGTTAAGGAGCATGGCGATACCAAGTTGGGCGATGTTACTATTGCCCAGACCATTGGCGGTGCCCGTGGCATCAAATCGCTGGTAACCGATATTTCCTACCTTGATCCGATGGAGGGTATCCGCTTCCGCGGCAAGACCATTCCCGAAACCTTTGCCGCTCTGCCCAAGGTTCCCGGTAGTGACTATCCCTATGTCGAGGCCTTCTGGTTCATGCTGTTGACCGGCGACGTGCCGACCATGGAACAGACCCTTGAGGTTGTCGAAGACTGGAAAGCCCGCGCTCAGGTCCCCGAGTATGTGTATGACGTCCTGCGTGCCATGCCGCGTGATTCGCACCCGATGACCATGTTCTCCACCGCTATTCTCGCCATGCAGCGCGACTCGGTTTTTGCCAACAACTATGCTGCTGGCAAGTTCAACAAGATGACCTGCTGGGAGGATATGTACGAGGACTCCAACGATCTGATGGCCAAGCTCGGCCCGATCGCAGCCTATATCTATCGCATGAAGTATAAAGGTGATACCCCGATTGCGGCCGATTCGAGCCTCGACTTCGGTGGCAACTTCGCGCACATGATGGGTATGGATGCCCCTTATGATGATGTGGCGCGGATGTACTTCATCCTCCACTCTGATCATGAGTCGGGCAACGTTTCGGCCCACACCACCCACCTGGTTGCTTCGGCCCTCTCTGATGCTTATTACAGCTACAGTGCCGGTATCAACGGCCTGGCCGGTCCGCTGCATGGTCTGGCCAACCAGGAAGTTCTTTCCTGGACCCAGGAATTCATGACCAAGCTGGGGGGCGAAGTTCCGACCAAGGAAGGTCTCAAGAAGGCGCTGTGGGACACTCTCAACAGCGGACAGGTTATTCCCGGTTACGGTCATGCTGTTCTGCGCAAGACCGACCCGCGCTATACCTCGCAGCGTGAGTTCTGCCTCAAGACCGAAGGGCTCAAAGACTATCCGCTGTTCCAGCTGGTCAGCATGATCTTTGAAGTGGCCCCGGATGTTCTGCTTGAGCATGGCAAGGCCAAGAACCCCTGGCCGAATGTTGATGCCCAGTCGGGTGTTATCCAGTGGTACTACGGCGTCACCGAGTACGATTTCTATACCGTGCTCTTCGGTGTCGGTCGTGCCCTGGGTTGCCTGGCCAATATCACCTGGGACCGTGCTCTCGGCTATGCCATCGAGCGTCCCAAGTCGGTGACCACCGCTATGCTGGAAGACGCAGCAGGCATCAAGTAAGTCACCAGAATTACTTACAGTAACAACGAAAAAGGGAGACCCGCCAGGGTCTCCCTTTTTCGTTGAATTATCCGGGTTGAATCAAGGTTCGATGTCAAACTGCAGCTGTCGGTCACTGCTGTTGCCGTTTTTGTCCCAGTTGCGTTCTTTTATCCGGACATGCTGATGCCGGTCAACTAGCAGGACTGTCGATGCTCGGGTTCCGTAGTGTTCGCTGCGAATAAAGATCGGTGAAAGAAGCTGTTCCCAGTGGCGGCCGATGCCGGTGTCCGGCAGGTTGTTGTCTGCCGCGGGTTGATCATCCTGCAGGATCCTCAGCAGGTCGTTCGGGTCAAGGTTCTGCTGCTGGATTGCCTGTTGTAACAGCCGTTTGCCGCGGACGACCTTCGGCCAGGGCGTATCGAGCAGGTTGTTGCACAAGCCATAGACCGCAGGCTGAAGGACAGAGCGTGAATCACCCCGGTTGGAGAACCAGCTCAACTGGTTCCAATGGCCGTAAAGCAGGTTGAATCCGTTATAGTTCTGTGCACTGCCGTACAGCCAGTTTTCCCAGTCGGAGTGCTGGTGCTGGAGGTAGTCCCGAACCAGCTGACCACGGGAGGGCCGTTGTGGAAGATTGGTGCCGGCTTCGCGAAAATTGGTGACAGCGGCAAGTTGACCCTGTCGGTTCAGGGCCAGCCAGCCGCCACCGCCTTCAAGATCC
>JAJRWF010000036.1 GCA_024276905.1 Deltaproteobacteria bacterium | reverse complement strand
GGCCGCGCCTTCAAAGCTTTCTAAAATCGATCCGCTTTGAAGGCGCGGCCACACAGCGTGGCCGTTGTGTCAACGCATTTTTTACAACTTCGACAAATTTTCAAAGATCACGAAACTCTAAACTTCAGTTAAGATCGTTACCGGGTAAATTCTGCTGATCTGGCAGCTTATGGATATGCGCAACAGAGGGATCTTCTCGATGAATCTTGCTGAACAGTTCAAGGATAATTGTGGTTTCGGGCTGCTGGCTCAACTCAACAATCGGCCGAGTCATCAGCTGCTGGAGGATGCGATCCGCGCCCTGAGCCGGATGATGCACCGGGGCGCGATTGCCGCTGACGGCAAGACCGGAGATGGCAGCGGTCTGCTCTGTTCGATGCCGCATGGTTTCATGCGTCGGGTGGCGGAGGAGCAGGGAGTTTCGCTCCCTGAGCAGTATGCGGTCGCCACACTGTTTCTGAGCGACAAGAAAAAACAACTGGCGGCTTTTGCCGAGGGTTGTGAAAAGAATGACCTGCAGGTGCTGCTGGTGCGAGAGGTGCCGTTGAACACCGATGCCCTGGGTGAGTATGCCCTGTCGATGCTCCCTGAAATCGTCCAGGTTTTCGTGGTCCCGGGCGCCCTGATAGCTACCCGTCGTTTCGATGCCCTGCTGTATCTGACCCGCAAGGAGATCGAAGATGTATTTCGCACCGACCCGGTTTTTTATATCCCGAGCTTCAGCCGTACTCTGATCTCATACAAGGGGCTGGTGATGCCGACCTACATCGCACGGCTCTTCCCCGACCTGCAGGACGAGGGCTTCGAGATCACCTTCGCGATGTTCCATCAGCGTTTTTCGACCAATACCCTGCCGCAGTGGAAGCTGGCCCAGCCGTTACGCCAGATTGCGCACAACGGCGAGATCAATTCGATCAAGGGCAACCGTTTCAAGGCCCAGACCAAATTTTCCGGGGCAAAGAGCCCGGTCTTCAGCCGCAGCGAGTTGAAGCGGATTATCCCTTTTCTTGAGGAGGGGGTGAGCGACAGTGCCAATCTCGACAACATGCTTGAATTCATGCTGGTCAACGGCATCGATTTTTTCAAGGCGATCCGTTCGCTGATACCACCAGCGCGGCACAATGTTGCGAATATGCCGGCCAAGTTGCGCTCCTTTTACGAATATACCTCGGGGGCCTACGAGCCTTGGGACGGCCCGGCGGCCGTCAGCCTGACCAACGGCCGCTATATCGGTTGTGTGCTCGACCGCAACGGTTTGCGTCCGGCCAAATATGTGATTACCACCGATGATCGTTTGCTGATCACCAGCGAGTACGGGGTTCTCGGCACTCCGCCGGAGAAGGTTCGTGAACGTGGGCGGCTGCAGAGTGGCGAGATGATTGCCGCCGACCTGGAGCAGGGTGAAATCTTCTTTACACGCGATATCGACCGCTATCTGATGAATTCCCAGCCTTACAACCAGTGGCTGACCGAGCATACCCACTACCTGCAGGAGTTTATTGAGCGGCAATTCGAGGATCTGTCCGATTACCGTTACCCTGACCTCGACCGTCTGCAGCGTTATCACAATGTCACCAGCGAGCTGGTCGACCTGGTGGTGCGGCCGATGATTGAACAGGGCAAGGAGCCGGTCGGTTCGATGGGCGATGATACCCCGCTGGCGTGTTTCTCGGAGCAGCAGCGTAGTTTTTGCGACTTTTTCAAACAGAAATTTGCTCAGGTCACCAATCCGCCGATCGATCCCTTGCGGTAAAAGGCGGTGATGTCGACCACTATCGGTCTGGGTGAGATCGGCAACCCCCTGATTGAGGACAAGGAGCGGGCCCGCCGGCTCAAGAGTATCTCGCCGATCCTGTCGCGCGATATTTTCGATGCGTTGCTCTCCTTTGGTGATCCCGAGCGACCGCGTTACGAACCCTGCTATCGTCACGCCAGTTTTTCGACCGGTTTCGACGCCAACCTGTCCAAAGCTCTGGAAACTCTGGCCCGACAGGTCATCGCCGCGGTGCGCAAGGAACAGGTCCGCATCGTGATTCTCGATGACCGTTGTCTGGATGCACGGCAGAAACTGATGCCGATGGCGCTGGTGGTCGGTTATCTGAATCAGCGGCTCCTGACCACCGGGCTGCGACAACATGTTACGCTGGTGGTCTGTACCGCCGAGGTGCTGGAGCCGCATGCGGCCAGCGTGCTGCTTGGTTACGGTACGGTGGCCATCTATCCCTGGCTACTCTACGCCACCGGTTTGCAGCTGTGTGAAAAGCAGCAGATAAGTGCCAAAGAGATCAGGCTGGCCCTGCTGAATCTGTACACGGCCCTGACCCGGGGTATTCTCAAGGTGATGTCGAAGATGGGCATCAGTACCGTTTCCAGCTATCGTAATGCGGCGCTGTTTGACGTGATTGGTCTCGACCGGCAGGTGGTTGAGCGCTGTTTCAACGGCTCTGCAGCCCTGCTGCCCGGGCTCGGTTTTGCCGATATCGAAGCGCGGATTCAGGCCGTTCATGACAAGGTGTTTGCCCATGCCTTCATGAAGCCGATCTATCCCCTTGAGATCGGTGGTTTCTACCGCGACAATCCGGGTTTCGAGTTTCATGATTTCGGTTCCAGGCAGGTGCTCCAGATGCACCGGTTTGCCGAGCTGCGCAGTCGCGAGGAGTATCTGCGGTTCCGTGAGATGGTGGATGGGCGTGGGCTCAAATTTATTCGCGATGCTTTCGATTTTAAAACGGCAAAAAAGAAACTTTTGCTTGACCAGGTCGAGTCGGTGGCGCAGATCACGCGGCGCTTTGATTCGGCGGCCATGTCGCTCGGGGCTCTTTCGCCCGAAGCCCACGAGGCTCTGGCTGAAGCGATGAATATCCTGGGCGGTTCTTCCAACAGCGGCGAAGGCGGTGAGGATGCGGCCCGTTTCGCGACGGTGCGTAACAGCAAGATCAAGCAGATCGCTTAGGGTCGTTTCGGGGTGACGCCGGGTTATCTGCGCAGCGCCGAAGAGATCCAGATCAAACTCGCCCAGGGGGCCAAGCCGGGTGAAGGGGGCCAGTTGCCGGGCGAAAAGGTCACCTCCCTGATCGCCACCTTGCGCTTTACCATCCCCGGCGTGACGCTGATTTCGCCGCCGCCCCATCATGATATCTACTCGATTGAGGATCTGGCCCAGCTGATCTTCGATCTCAAGCAGGTCAACCCTGAAGCGATCATCAGCGTCAAGCTGGTGTCGAGCGAAGGGGTGGGAACCATCGCCGCCGGAGTGGCCAAGGCCTATGCCGATAAAATTGTTATTTCCGGCGGCGACGGTGGGACCGGGGCTGCACCCTTCAGCTCGATCAAGTATGCCGGTAACCCCTGGGAGTTCGGCTTGGCCGAGGCCCATAACAGTCTCAAGGCCAACCGGCTGCGCGAACTGGTGACGTTGCAGACCGACGGTGGCCTCAAGACCGGCCGCGATGTGGTCAAGGCGGCGCTGCTCGGTGCGGAGTATTTCGGTTTCGGGACCCCGCTGCTGGTGATTCTGGGTTGCAAACTGTTGCGGGTCTGCCATCTCAACCGTTGTACGGTCGGTATCGCGACCCAGGATGATACTCTGCGTGGCCACTATATCGGTACGGTCGAAAAGGTTGTCGCCTATCTGCGCAATGTGGCCGAGGATGTGCGTGAAATTCTGGCTGAACTCGGGTTCTCCTCATTGCAGGAGATCATCGGGCGCAGTGACCTGCTGCAGCTGATTGACAATCCCAGGGTCAAAAAGTTTGACTTTTCCCAGGTGTTGCTGCGGGTTGACGGGGTTGATACCCGGCAACGTGAAAATCCACCCTTCGATGACAATGTGTTCGAGAAGGAGGTCCTAGAAGAAGTTTTGCCGGTGATCAAGAATCCGCAGAAAGAGATTGTCGTCGAGCGCGATATCCTGAACACCAACCGCAGTTTCGGCACCCTGATCAGCGGGCAGATTGCCCGTTATTACGGCGATGAGGGGTTGCCGAAAGATGCCGTCACGATCAAACTCAAAGGGGTTGCCGGCCAGTCACTCGGGGCCTTTTTATCGCACGGCATGAGCCTGCTGTTGACCGGGGTTGCCAATGATTATACCGGTAAAGGGATGCACGCCGGGCGGATCATCATTACTCCGGCGATTTATCAGGAAGGTGCTTCGGCGGTCGGCAATACCTGTCTTTACGGTGCAACCGGTGGCAAGCTGTTCGTGGCTGGAACCGCCGGGGAGCGTTTTGCGGTGCGTAATTCAGGTGCCCTGGCGGTGGTCGAAGGTACCGGCGATCATGCGTGCGAATATATGACCGGCGGGACCGTCGTGGTGCTGGGTGATACCGGGATCAACTTCGGGGCCGGGATGACCGGCGGTGTGGCTTTTGTTTATGATCGCTCGAAGAATTTTATTGATCGCCTCAACCAGGAACTGGTTGCCGCCCGGCGGATCGATGTCGATGAAGACAATGAAGGCAAACTCTATTTAAAAAAGATCCTGGCCAGTTACCATAATCGGACCCGCAGCACGAAGGCCCGGCGCATTCTGGACAATTTCCGCGAAGAGCTGGCCTACTTCTGGATGGTGACACCCAAGGATATGCAGGCCCCACTCAACCCCAAGGAAGGGGATTGAGTTCGCGGCGGAGAGCTGGAAACAGACAACAGGGTACCGGGCACAAAGCCTGCCCACCGACAGGATATGAAGTATGCAGACATTCCCGGAAACACAGCGTCAGGAACCGCAAAAAAACGAAGTGACCGCGCGGTTGAAAAATTTCGAAGAGGTCTATCGCTTTTTTGACAGCAAGCAGGTGCGCCGCCAGTCCGCACGTTGTGTGCAGTGCGGTGACCCCTTCTGTACCGTAATTGGTTGCCCGTTGCAGAATTATATTCCGCAGTGGCTCGAAGCGATTGCCGCGCGTGATCTGGAACGGGCATTTCGGCTTTCGAACGAAAGTTCTCCCTTTCCCGAGATTCTCGGTCGCATCTGTCCACAGAGTCATCTCTGTGAGGGCGCCTGTACCCTCGATGACGGTTATGGAGCCATTACCATCGGCGCCATCGAGGCCTCGGTCACCGACCTGGCTTTTGCCGCCGGGATGAGACCGGAATTTCCCGGAGTCACCAGTGACAAGCGGGTTGCGGTGATCGGCTCGGGACCGGCCGGAATCTCCTGCGCCCATTTTCTGCTGCGTGCCGGGATCGGGGTCGATATGTTCGAGCGTGCCGATCGTCCCGGTGGCTTGCTGACCTACGGGATTCCCGGCTTCAAGCTCGACAAGAAGATTGTTGATTTTCGTTTCGAACTGCTGCAGGAGGCCGGTTTGACTCTCCACCTGAATCAGCCTCTCGGTCAGGAGTTGCCGCTGGAAAGTTTGCTGAAAGATTATGCGGCGGTTTTTCTCGGTGTCGGAGCGACCCGTGGTAAATGTCCGGGGATTGAAAATCAGGACCACCCCCAGGTTCATCTGGCGATGAATTTTCTGACCCATCAGCAACGCCGCGTTTTCGGTGATGACTGGGACCTCAGGTACGATGTGCGCGGCAAGAAGGTCGTTGTGGTCGGGGGCGGTGATACCGCGATGGACTGTGTGCGGACTGCGATCCGTGACGGCGCGACCAGTGTCACCTGCCTCTACCGGCGTGATCAGGCCAATATGCCCGGCAGTCGCAAGGAGTTTCACAACGCGGTCGAAGAGGGGGTGGAGTTCTGCTTCAACCAGAGCCCGACCAGGGTCCTGCTCGATGAGCAGGGAGGGCTGATCGGGATTGATATGCTCAAAACCGAGCTGGGAGAACCCGACTCCGACGGCCGACAGCGCGTTTCTGAGGTCGCAGGAACCGAGCAGTGTGTCGCTGCCGAGGTCATCATCATGGCGCTTGGCTTCGATATTGAAGTCATTCCGGGGTTGAACGAGGCGGGGGTCGACGTCAGTGATTGGGGCCAGATTCTGACAGATCAGCACACGGGGCGGACCAGCCATGGCCGGATCTTTGCCGGTGGGGACTGTCAGCGTGGTGCTGATCTTGCGGTGACTGCGGCTGCGGACGGCCGCCAGGCGGCGCTGGCCATCATGAAGCAACTGCTGGGCTGACAAGCCCCTGGAGACGGATCTATGGCGTCACTCTGGCCTGCTTCCGCACTGCCGTTGGCAACGGCAGAACTTGCTGCCCGGGCAGAGGCGCTTGCACCGGCTTTCCTGCGCCTGCTTGCCACTCTGAATCTCCCGTCAGAACTAAACAATGATTTGCCCGGAATATACCTTCCCCTTGCCGCTTGGCTGGCCCAGCAAACGACAGAGAAAAAACCTCTATTGGTCGGAGTGAACGGTTCGCAGGGCAGTGGCAAATCGACCCTTTGTACCTTGCTGTCCGGCTTACTGGAAGTCGGGTTTGCGCAGCGTTGCTGTGTTCTGTCACTCGATGATCTCTACCTGACCCGGGACCAGCGGCAGGCTCTGGCGGCGCAGGTTCATCCGTTGCTGGTCACCCGCGGTGTCCCCGGAACCCATGATGTCGCCCTGGGATTACAGTTGTTCGAGTCATTGTCCAATGCTTCAGAGGATAGCCGGATCCCGATTCCAAGGTTCGACAAGGCGCTTGATGATCGTGTCACTGAAAGTTCCCGGGAGATATTCGTCGGGTGTCCGGACCTGATTTTATTCGAAGGCTGGTGTGTCGGTGCTGTTGCCCAGCCTGAGGAGGAGTTGGAACAACCGGTGAATGACCTCGAAGCGGCTGAAGACCGGGATGGTCGCTGGCGAGGCTATGTCAATCGGCAGCTGGCCGAAGTTTACTCACCGCTTTTTGCCCGGCTGGACCTGCTGCTGATGCTCAAGATTCCGTCCTGGGAAATGGTAGACGTCTGGCGCAGCAAGCAAGAAGCGCAGCTGGCGACAAGGAACACAGGTCGCGGCGTGATGACGAAAAGTGCGCTGCAACGTTTTATCATGCACTACGAGCGTTTGACCCGTCACCAGTTGGTTGAAATGCCGCCGCGTGCAAACCTGATTTTAGAACTGAATGAAAATCAACGTGTGGTGCAGGTTATAAAAAAGTCCGCAACGACCTGAGTCGTTGCGGACTTTCTCCGTTTGTAATGGTTCAGCGTTTATGGCAGCGGCCACAGTTGCCTTTGGCGGCGAAAGCCCGTGTTCCGTTGTGGCACTTGCCGCAAAGTTCACCGGCATATATTTTCGACATTTTAATTTCAACCGTGCCCTGTTTCATTTTGGGAAAGGTCTGAGGGTTGTGACACTCTTTACACTTTACCCCGGCATCAGCGTGGATTTTGCCCGAGAAGGTGACCTTGCCCATCGGACTTTTGGTGAATTCAAGAGTTTTACTCGGTGGGACAGCCAGCGCGACACCAGACACGAAAAACAGGCTGGCAACAATCAACAGTAGCATCTTGTTCATCTCATTTCCTTTCGTGTGCAATCTGTAAATGACCATCGGGTCAGCGCACTTATCGGGTGTGCAACAGGGAAAAGACTAGCCGATTGATCGGTGATCGTCAACCGGACAGGTTGTC
>JAJRWF010000035.1 GCA_024276905.1 Deltaproteobacteria bacterium | reverse complement strand
GATGGGGACGCGCTCAAAGAGGTCGCAGAGCTGCTCGATGAGACCCCGTTGCTCGATGAAGCGCTGCTTGAGCTCTGTTGCTGGGCTGCCGATTACTACCGTTACCCGGTTGGTCTGGCTCTACGAACAGCCTTGCCCGCCGGGCTGGTCTCTTCTGTGCCACGGGTGAATGCTCTCAGTGATTTTCTTTACCGTCCCACCGTAACTACGGATCAGCCCCGAGGCAGCAAGCAGCGGCAAATCCTCGGTTTTGTTCGCGAAGAAGGTGAGGCGAGCTTGAGTCGCCTCCGGCAGCAGTTTACGGCTCCGCATACGGTTCTGGAGCGTCTGGTTGAACAAAAATATCTGAGCCGCAGCCAGATTGAAAAGCTGCGTGATCCTTTTCTGGATGACCCGGTGCAAGCGGACGCACCCTTAGCCCTGACAACGGAACAACAGGTCGCTTTCGAGCGCGTGCAGCAGGCTGTGGATGCTGATGCTTTCGCGCCTTTTCTGCTCCAGGGGGTGACCGGCAGCGGCAAGACCGAGGTCTATCTGCAGGCCATCGCTGAGGCACTGCAGCGTGGACGACAGGGCTTGGTGCTGGTGCCTGAGATTGCCCTGACTCCGCAGCTGGTGGGGCGCTTTCGCGCCCGGTTCGAAAATGGCGGGTATCGGATTGCGGTTCTCCATTCGGGACTGTCCGATGGTGAGCGCTTTGATGCCTGGCGCCAGATTTCCCGTGGCGATATTGATATCGTTATCGGTGCCCGCTCGGCTATCTTTGCTCCGTTGCAAAATCCCGGCTTGATCATTGTCGATGAAGAGCATGAATCCAGTTACAAGCAGGGTGAAGGGTTTCGTTACAATGCCCGCGATCTGGCTCTGTTGCGTGGGCAGAAAGCCGCCTGCCCGGTCTTGCTTGGCAGTGCGACACCCTCACTTGGCAGTGCCTTTCGCTGTGCCGGTGGCCAGATGGAAAAACTCGAACTGACGCGCCGGGCTCATGCCGGTGCCTTACCTCAGGTTGAGCTGGTTGATTTAAGCGGTCAGCCACCCGAACAGCTGATTTCTGAACTGCTGCAGCAGGAGATGGAAAAAAACCTGCAGGACGGCAGACAGGTGTTGCTGTTGCTCAATCGTCGTGGGTTTTCGCCCTTTCTGCTTTGTGCCGACTGTGGGCAGACGTTTCGTTGTCCCAACTGCGAAATCACTCTGACCTATCACCAGAAGGCGCATCATCTGCGCTGTCATTATTGCGATTACACCGAAACCCCGCTTGAACAGTGTCCGCGTTGTGCCGGACATCAGCTCGAACCCGAGGGGTTCGGTACTGAACGGCTCGAACAGGAAATTGCAGAACTTTTCCCGCAAGCGCGGATTGCGCGCATGGACCGTGATACCACCAGCCGCAAGGGAGCCCACCAGCGTCTGGTGCGCAAGATGCTCGACGGCAAGATTGATATCCTTGTCGGAACACAGATGGTTGCCAAGGGCCACGATTTCCCGAATGTTGCCCTGGTCGGGGTTCTGGCCAGTGACGCGGTCCTGAATCTGCCCGATTTTCGCGCTGCGGAGCGGGCGTTCTCGCTCTTGACCCAGGTGGCGGGTCGTGCCGGTCGTGCCGGTGGTGGACGGGTGCTGATCCAGACCTACAGTCCGGATCACTACGCCCTGCAATGTGCCGCTGCTCAGGACTTCCCGGCATTTTACGCCCAGGAAATTCTGTTTCGGCAGGAACTTGGGTATCCCCCTGCCGGATACCTGGCCAACCTGGTGCTGTCCGGAATTGGAGAAGGCAGAGTGCTTGGTGCCGCTGAAGCCTTTGGCGCCTATCTGGGTGCCAGCGGGAGTTCGGTTGAGGTTCTTGGTCCAAGTCCCTGTCCGCTTTTCCGCCTGCGGGGCAAAAACCGGGTCCAGATTCTGCTCAAGGCGCAAAAACGGGCCCAACTTAAATATCTGCTCGACTATGCCGAACAATGGAAGGTTCCGGCCGGGGTCAGCCTCAGTGTTGATGTCGATCCGCTCGATATGTTTTGATCTTCATGGTGTGAGGCACTGGGCACTGGGCACTGGGCGTCGCTTCGCCTATACTGGAGCAACTGAACTGAACCGGAGGGATGATGAAATATATTTGCTTGCTGACACTGATGCTTCTGTTGCTTGCCGGTTGTACGTTGCCCCCCCCTCCACCTCCTCCACCGCTATTGCCACCTCAGGTTGAAGCTGATCCCCTGCGGGCGACAAATTTCGGGGAACTGCCATTGTGGCAGGAAACAACCCCTGCGGCTGCTCTGGAAACATTCCTCAATGGTTGTCGAGCGATTGCCGTGCGACAGAAATGGTCAAAGGTCTGCAGCGAGGCTCTCTTTGTCGGCCCGGGTGATGAGCAGGCCGCCCGCCATTTCTTTGAAGCCTTTTTCACGCCATGGCAGCTGATCAATGAAGATGGCAGTGAAACCGGCACGATCACCGGTTATTATGTGCCCGAACTGGCGGGGAGCCGGGTGGCGGATGAGGTTTACAAATACCCGCTCTATCGGCAACCGGATGATTTGTTGACCGTTGATCTGACGGAGGTCTATCCGGAGCTTTCGGAGTATCGATTGCGCGGCAGAGTCGAAGGGAACCGGGTCATTCCTTATTTCGAACGTGGTGAGATCGATGCCGCTGAACAACCGCTGGCGGGAAATGAACTTTTCTGGGTTGCCGATCCGGTTGAGCTGTTTTTCCTGCACATTCAGGGCAGTGGCCGGATCCTGTTGCCCGACGGTGAGAAGGTGATGCTCAATTACGCCAACCAGAATGGACACCCCTACCGCTCTATCGGCAAGTTGTTGCTTGAACGCGGTGCCATGAGTCGCGATCAGATGTCGATGCAGAATATTCGGCGCTGGGTCGCTGAACATCCGGTGGATGGACAAAAATTGTTGGACTAAAACCCCAGCTATGTTTTCTTTCGTGAACTTGAAAAGGGGATTGAATCGCCACCGGGCGCACTGGGAATTCCGCTTGCTGCGGAGCGCAGTCTCGCGGTTGATCGCAGAACAATCCCGCTCGGAGCTCCAGTTTACCTTGCTGCCAGCTGGCCGAACAGCACAAAATCCTTGAATCGTCTGATGGTCGCGCAGGATACCGGTGGGGCAATCAAGGGGCGGGTACGGGCTGATTTTTTCTGGGGAATGGGCGCCGAGGCTGGTGCCCGTGCTGGAAGGATGAAACAAGAGGGGCGTCTCTGGGTGCTGTTGCCAAAAACAGTTGAGCCTGTGAGTGATGCGGCTCTTTCGCCGCAATAAATGTCTGGCTCCTGTCGCTGCAAATGGAGCGTGCAGGCGACTTGGTTCTCAGTTGTCCTCTCAGGAGGTCCAGTCCTCTGGGCGATGCTGTTTTGAAAGTGGCGGGAGTGGCGTCGATTGTTGTTAAGACTCCTGATCAGAAAATATTTCTGTCTGCTAACCTTGAACAAGAAAAAAATTTGAACATGGAGATCATGTGAAATCACATTCCTTGCTGATCGGATATCTGTTATGGATCTTCGGATTCATTGGTGCCCATCGTTTCTATTACGGTAGACCTCTTAGCGGAACCCTCTATTTTTTTACCCTGGGATTGTTTTTCATCGGTTGGCTGGTTGATTTGCTGCTGATTCCCGGGTTGCAGCAGAGTGCTGAGGCGACCTATGTTCAGGGTCCACTCGATTATGATCTGGCGTGGATTCTGCTGACCTTTCTTGGTCTCTTCGGCGTCCATCGCTTATATCAGCGAAAATGGCTCTCGGGACTGGTTTACCTGCTGACTGGCGGTGTTTTTCTGCTGGGGATTATTTACGACTACTGGACGCTCAACGACCAACTTTCACAGATTAATCGCAGCGGACAATACGGATTGTCCTGAACTGCTTGCCGTTCTGTTTCCTGTGAGTCAATCGGCGGCTCTTTTTAGAAAGAACAATAAATGAAAATCTGGATTGATGGTGATGCCTGCCCCCGTGTGATCAAGGAGGTCCTCTTTCGTGCTGCCGATAAAAGACAGGTTGCGCTGATTCTGGTCGCAAACAAGACCATCGCTGTTCCACGTTCACGGTTTATCAGCAGTCTGCGGGTTGAGGCCGGGCCCGATGTTGCCGACGCAGAAATTGTTCGTCGTCTTGAGGCTGGGGATCTGGTGGTGACCGCGGACATTCCGCTGGCATCACTGGTGATAGAGAAGGGCGGGATGGCCCTTGATCCACGCGGTGAGATCTATACCCCGGAAAACATCGGGGAGCGTCTGTCGATGCGTAATTTTATGGAGGATTTACGTAACAGTGGAGTCGAAACCGGAGGTCCGGCCGGGTTCAGTGCTTCTGACCGCCAAGCGTTCGCCAATCAGCTCGACCGGATACTGACCCGGGTCCTCTGAGTCAGATTTCCTGGCCCACCGGTTTTGCGGTTTTTGTCAACCAGCGCCCGAGATTGGCGGCCAGACGTTGATTGTTGTCGTTGAGAAAGCGGTTCTGGAATAGCGCATCGTCACCGAAAACCAATAGTTTTCCCCGATTTATCCGATTTTCAACCAGTACGCCGAAGGATTGTACTGCGTCGCCCGGAGATTGCTGCTGATCCCCGCTCAGGTCGACCCATGAGCGGGCACTGGTGAAGGCCAGGATCTGTCCGTTCGCACTGATTGGCCGAACCGGCCAGCTGCCGTAAAGGGAGAAGAAATCTAGATTTTTTGTCAATGGATGTGGCTGCAGGCTGCTGGTCCTGAAGTTAAGCGGCTGGTTGTCGAGGATCTGCTGCTTTTCACGGATGACACCGTTGGCGATATCAACACCAAGATTCAGCAGCAACGGCAAGACCGGGGAGGCGATATGGACCATGATGACCAGCCGTCCGCCAGCGGCAACAAACTGGCGTATCCGGGCGATTTCTGCAGTGCTGAAGGGAGTAAATGCCCCGGAGATAACCAGAGCATCGGTCTGGTCGAGCAGTTGGCTTGTCAGGGGGTGGGCAGTGCTTGAAACCTCATAACCCTGATTGGCAAAAGTGCGGGCCAGCCCGGATAGCTGGAGGTCATCGTTTTTTTCGATGACAAAGGCTTGTCCGTGTCCCTGGTCAAAGAGAATACGTGGATGCTCGGCGTGAACGGGTGCGCTGAAAAAAAGCAGGGCTAGAAGTACAAGGATAATGGGCATGAGGACTCCGTCGCATAGATGACCTGGGCCTTTATCTATCTTCTGCGCGATCCTGTTCTTTGTCAATATTTCTTCCCCTGAGGCGCCCCCGTAGCAGACCCAGGTATTTATTCAGTGGGTTGTCACGATGAAGAAAGCTGATGACCTGAGTCTTGCGCACCCCGAGTTTTGTCAGCTCTTCGATAACCTGGGGATGTGGAGTCTGTTCGATGGCGGCACGAAAGGCTTTGATTGCGCTGCGGCGGTTCCCTTCAAGGAGCAGAATTCGCCCAAGATTGAGGTGATGAAAAAAATTCTCGGGATCAGATTCAATCAGCTCTTCGCAGATTTTCCGCCCGGTTCTGATCTGGCCCCGTTCTCGAGCCATGCAGTAGGCCAGACTTGAACGAACCGTCGGTGTTGCATCAATTTCCGCGGCCCGTTCAAGGAGGGCCAACGCTTTAAGCGGTTCGCCAAGCCCGAGCGCACTGGTGCCGGCATCGGTCAGTTCATCAAGCTCTGTACGTTTCATGGGCCCTCTTCTGCGGTTAATTTATGTTTCATGTCGTTCCGACTGATCTTTGGATTTTTTTCAAGGCTTCTTCGATCCCAGAATCATCGATATCGACCACCCTGTCAGCATATTGCCGGTAGAGCGGTGTGCGTTCGGTATAGAGATCAGCAAAGCTCTGTCCCGCCTCAATGACCATGCCACGTTGTCCCATGTCGGCGATTCTGCGGGTCAGCAGCGGCAGGGAGATCTGCAGGTAGATCAGCTGTCCCAGTTCCTTGAGATGGCGCATGCCGGGTTCTGAATAGACAACCGAACCACCGGTCGCGACCACTGTCTGGTGGCAGTCGAGACTGACGAGCATCTGTTCTTCGGCGGCGCGAAATCGGTGCAGGCCCTGCAGGGTGATGATCTGCTGCAGGCGCAAGCCGGTGTGCCGCTGCAACAGCAGATCAGTGTCGATAAAATCAAGGCCAAGCTGCTTGGCGAGCAGCACACCAATCGTGCTTTTGCCAGCGCCGGGCATGCCGATCAGAATCAGGTTGTTCTTCATTATTGTTCCTTGTTGTTTGCGCCGGGAATCTTGTGTGCAACAAACCCAAGTAACAGCCAGCCGGCAATAAACATCAACGATATTGAAGAGATGCCGAGCCGGGTTGCCGTAGTTCCTGCCAGGCCCGCTCGATGTGCAATCAGGCCGGTGAGCGCAACCAGGACCGGACCGGCGATCGCTGCGAACTTGCCGACCATATTGTAAAAGCCGAAGAACTCGGCACTCTTTTCTGCTGGAATCATATTGGCAAAGGTCGCCCGTGACAAGGCCTGCACTCCACCCTGGACCAGTCCGATGGTGGCGGCCATGATGTAGAATTCCAATTCAGTCCGCATGAAGGCAGCGTAAATGGTGACGCAGAGGTAGATTAAAATTGCGCTGCGGATTGCCCGAATGGCACCGATCCGGTTGCCCAGCCAGCCGAAGAGGACAGCCGCCGGGAAACCGACAAACTGGGTGATCAGCAAGGCGGTGATCAGCGCACTCGAACGGAAGCCGAGCGAAAGGCCATAGTCGACAGCCATCTTTATGATGGTGAAGACGCCATCGATATAGAGCCAGTACGCAAGCAGGAAATAGAGAATAGTTCGATAGTTACGAACCTCTCTGAAGGTTGTGGTCAGTTGCCTGAACGCATCGGCGATCAGGGCAAGGTGCAGACGAGACGGCGGTTCTTTTTCGATGTGGCAGAATTGAATCGGCAGGCTGAAAACCAGCCACCAGAGACCGACTGACAGGAAGGATAGCTGTACTGCCTGGGTCGGGCCGGAGAGCCCGAAAAATAACGGGTTGAGAGTCATCGCAACATTCAGGGCGAAGAGCAGCCCTCCGCCGAGATAGCCGGCCGAATAGGCCAGGGATGAGACCAGGCCGCGCTGCTCCGGTCGGGCAACCTCAACCAGTAATGAATCATAAAACAGGTTTGAGCCGATGAAGCCGACTGTTCCAAGCACATAGATCAGCGCTGCCAGCTGCCAGTTGCCTTTGCCGACGAAAAAGAGTGCGCAGGTAAAGGAAATGCCGAGCAGCGAAAAAAGGAGCAGGAAGCGTTTTTTGTGGATTCCGCGATCAGAGATGGCGCCAAGAATCGGCGCCAACAGGGCAATGAGCAACCCGGCAATCGCATTGGTAAATCCAAGGCGGGCGGTGCTGAGGGTGGCATCAGTGCCGAGGCTCCAGAACTGTTTGAAAAAAACCGGGAAAAACCCGGCCATGACCGTGGTGGCAAAAGCAGAATTGGCCCAGTCATAAAGGGCATAGGACAGGGTGTTTCGATTGAGACATGCGGGTAGCGGCATAATGGTTTCGATCCGTGGCCCGAAAGAAGAAAGGGCCAGGCGAAAACCGCCTGGCCCTTCGGGTACTGCAGTGCTGCGTCTGGATCAGGCCTTGAGGACGTTAGCGGCCTGAGGACCTTTGCCGCCTTCGACAACGTCGAAGGTGACGCGCTCGCCTTCAGCGAGGGACTTAAAACCCTCATTCTGAATAGCGGAGAAATGGACAAAGACGTCGGGGCCCCCATCCTGCTCGATAAAACCGAAGCCTTTGGAATCGTTAAACCATTTTACTGTACCTTCTGCCATCTTGCTACTCCTTTGTGTCCCCGATTCGTTTTGGGGGACCGGTGCCGTGCAAGCCGCCGGACATAAAAAAACCACCTGGACCAACAGGGTCGAAGTGGTTCCAAACCATCAGACAACCTGTGTATTTATGTATCCAGCACCTGCACGGGGTTCTAAAGTTAATCCTCTTTAGCACAATAACGTCTGCAAAGTCAAGTGTTTGTTTCTTTTGTGCACCGGTCGTCAGCGCTGGGTCGCTGGGCGGACAGATGCGGTCAAGGGGGTCCGGGTTGAATCACAGGGGGAGGCAGTTCAACGTTTGTAAAATCGCTGAATGCGTGTCTCTCACCCCCTGTGGATGTGTATTGACAAGAGTCGGCATTTCGATAGGCTTTAGGGAACTATTGGTTTTATGAAATCGATCAAGAAAGGAGTATGCCATGATCAAAACGGTCCGGGACGTTCTGCGTACCAAGGGGGGGCAGACTTTCAGCATCGAGGCCGATGCCAAGGTTTTTACTGCCCTGGAAATGATGGCCAGAGAGAATGTCGGTGCTTTGATGGTGATGGATAATGGGCGTCTGATCGGTATGCTCTCCGAGCGCGATTACGCCCGCAAGGTTATTCTCAAGGGTCTTTCTTCGCCTCACGCGGCGGTGCGGGAGATTATGACCGAAACGGTTTGCTATGCCCGTTTAGGGCAGACGGTGGAAGAGTGTATGGCAGTTATTACCGAAAAGCGTTGTCGTCATCTGCCGGTACTGGACGAGGATAAGGTCGTCGGTCTGGTCTCCATCGGAGATCTGGTGAAAGCCTCAATCGCCGAGAAGGAGTTCATCATCGGTCAGTTGGAAAACTATATCAAGGCGGGTTGACATGCCTCCCGGGCGACTGCTCAGATGTTCTGATCTGTTTGTGCTTCACCGCTCTGCTCCTCGATAGCAAAGCGCCCCTGTCACTCAAGGTGACAGGGGCGCTTTGGCGTTCGATCTGCCTTCACGGAAGGAAGGCGTCAGTCCTTGTGCTCTGCTTTTTGAGCGGACTTGCTCAGGCTTGGAAAGCGTTCGGCGGCATATTTCGTGTGGCATTTTGCGCATTGATTGTGGAGTTTGTAGTAATAAAAACTGACGAGCTCAGAATCCTGCTGGTGTGCCGCCTTGGCCAGCTTTCCGGCGGTCAGATGGAAATACTGATCCATCGCGACAAAATCAGCGGGCAGGGTGCGGTGCAGTTCCTGTCTCTGCTCCTTGGTCAGTTTTTGCTTGAGGATAAAACTGGCCTTTATTTTTTGGGAAATAGTGGCGATTTCTTCCCAATCTCCGGCGGAAATTGCAGGAAGAATGCTCTGCATCCCACCTTCAATTCCTCTCATCTCCTGATTCAGTAAATCGACGACCCCGGACGATAGCTCAAGGCTGGAATGGTTGTTTTTTTCGGCGGACTCATGGTGGTCCCCGGAAGCCTGGCTGCTCCCGGCAAAAACAGAGCTCCCTGCTACGACCATGACGAGAAAGATTGAAATTTTTACCAGATATTTGATGCTTTTTCCGTGAATCATGGGCTCTCCTTTAGAGGGATTGATGGCGTTTCTACGGTTGGTTCAGGGTTCGGAATTTAGTGTTGGAATCGTTCAGGTCTGTGGTGTCGGATGGCAGACGTCCTCGGCCCGGTTGGCCTGCGCGTGGCACTTTTCACAATAGACCTTCGGGTTATTGCTGCGTGCGACCAGTTCGTCCAGCCGACCTTTTTTCTTCAGTTTACACAGATGCTTCGGATGCTTCTTTGGTGTCGGGCAGTGTTCATCGTTCATCCCCGTCCTCCTTCCCGTTGTTTACACTATAAACGCAATTACGGCACCTGCGTCAAGGAGGGGACAATTGACAACAGGGGTGCTGCTGGCGGAAACTGCAGCTCTGTCAATGAATGAACAAAACGCCAAAGGAAATCAGCCTTGAATGACTACACCGCTAAGATCCCACTGGGCAAGGCGACGGCCTATGTCTCTCAATATACTCCGGAATTGCTCTGTCCTTTCCCGCGTCAGCTTAAGCGCGATGAACTCGGTATTAGCGGTCGTCTGCCTTTTTCCGGCAGTGACCTCTGGAATGGTTATGAACTCTCGTGGCTCAATCGCATGGGGCTACCGCAGGTGGCAATAGCACGTTTTTCTTTTAACTGCACAGCACCCTTTCTGATTGAATCAAAGTCGTTCAAACTTTATCTCAACTCTTTTAATCAGACCCGTCTCGACAATTGGCAGGAAGTTCAACAGCGTCTTGAGGATGATCTGACAACGGCCAGCGGAGGTCGCGTCGGTGTTGAACTCTTTCCCCTCGACGAAGTCATTCACCAACTGCAGCGATTACCAGGTGAATCTTTGGATGAACTCGATATCGAGATTGCGACTTACCAGTTGCAATCGAAGACTCTGTACGCTGACGAGGCGCAAATTGTCGACGAAATCCTCCACACTCATCTGCTGAAGAGCAACTGTCTGGTCACCAACCAGCCCGATTGGGGCAGCCTGCTGATCGAGTACCGCGGACCACGGATAGACCGTGAAGCCCTGCTGCGCTATCTGGTCTCCTTTCGACAGCACAATGAATTTCACGAACAGTGCGTCGAACGGATTTTTATCGACCTGCAGCGTTATTGTCAGCCGCAGCAACTGAGCGTGCAGGCCTGGTATACCAGGCGCGGCGGGCTTGATATCAACCCGTTTCGGACTAACTGCGGACAGGAGCCGCGGGTGTTGCGCCTAGTGCGGCAGTAGTTCTTGAAAGGGTCAATTTATTGGTGT
>JAJRWF010000034.1 GCA_024276905.1 Deltaproteobacteria bacterium | reverse complement strand
GCCGCCTGCAGATCGGTCTCGGCCAGCAGCTCAACCGGGGTATGCACATATCGCAGGGGAATACCGAGCAACGCGGTTGCAACTCCACCACGCGTCAGTTGCAGCGTGTTGGCATCCGTTCCGGTAGCGCGCGGGACGCCAACGATTTGGACCGGGATATTTTCAAGCATTGCGGTTTCAACCAGCAGTTCGAAGAGGACCGGATTGATATTAGCGCCACGCGCCAGCACCGGCCCCTTGCCGACCTCGACCCGTCCGATCCCCTTGGCGTCGACATCCGGGGTATCGGTGGCGTGGGTGACTTCAACCACAATCGCCAGATCGGGATCAACCCCGTAGCCACTGGTGGTTCCGCCGCGCAAGCCGACCTCTTCCTGCACCGTGCTGACACAAACCAGTTCCGCGACCATATCATTTGCTTTTTTCAGCTCGGCGAAAACCCGACTGACGATAAAGGCCCCCATCTTGTCGTCCAGCGCCCTTGAGGTCAGACGACCGTTCTGCAGGCGTTCAAGGCCAACCGAAAAGGTGATTGGGTCACCGATGCGCAGCAATTTCTCCACCTCTGCACGACTACTGCAACCGATATCGATATACTGGTCTTTGAGCTTGATCACCGTCTCGCGATCCTTGGACTCAATCAGGTGGATCGCTTTCTTACCGATGACACCTTTGACAATCCCAGCGGCGGTGTGAATGTTGATTCGCTGCCCGGGCGACAGATGGGGATCGACCCCGCCGATGGCACCGAAGTAGATAAAACCCTCGTCAGTGATGTACTGAACCATGAACCCGATCTCGTCACAATGACCGGCCAGCATCACCCGCGGGCCGCCCTGCCCCGCAAGTTGCGCCATCATATTACCCATGACATCAACCCGCAGGCGGTCAGCCAGGGGGGCAAGATAGGATTTGATAACCCTCTGGGCCGGTGCCTCGAATCCGGAAGGACTTGGGGCTTCGACCAGCTCTTTTAAAAACCGGAATTCAAGATCAGGCAGCATCGGCACCCCGTTTGACAAGTTCAAGAGAATTGGCCCGCGCCTGCTCAAACTGCTCTGCAGTCATCCCGGCTCCCAGCGCGACCTTGCGCATCATTTCATCTGAAAGCAGATCGCCCGGAGCATGGGCGTCATTATTGATTACCAGTCTGGCACCGTATTGCAGCGCCAGCTTGACAACATGACCATTGGTCAACGAATGGCCCTTGCGCGTGGTAATTTCAAGGAAAACCCCTTTTTCTGCCGCTAATTGAACCTCTTCGGCGTTGATCAACCCAGGGTGTGCCAGGATGTCCACTCCGGCTTCGATGGCCGCCCGGTTGGTGCCGCCAATCACCGGTTCAACAATTGTCTCCCCATGTACCGAGATAATTTGCGCACCGTTATCTCGTGCCATCTGCGCCACATCCGTTATCATTTTCGGCGGCACATGGGTTAATTCGGCTCCCGCCAGCAGGGTCAACCCATTAGCCTCCCCCAGTTCACCGACCACCGGTCGCAGTCTGGTCAACAGTGAAACGATATTGCTCTGATCAGCATGGTCGGTAATCGCGAGCGCCGTGTAACCAGCCACAGCTGCGCGACGGACCAGTTCGGCCGGCCCAAGTTCACCATCACTGAAAAAGGTGTGGGTATGCAGATCGATCATGTCAATCTCCCTTGTGGGGCGAAACCCTCAGTTGACAAGTTCGCCCAGGTTCGAATTTCGAAATACCTTGGTAATTTTAACCTCTACCAGTTGCCCTATCAGTTCAGTTGATCCGGAAAAATTAACAATCCGGTTCCAGTCCGTACGTCCAAACACCTGGCCCTCACCCTGCTTGCTCTCACCTTCAACCAGTAATTGCAGGGTGGCCCCCAGGTCAGACTGCCAGATTTGCTGGCTGTTGTTTTGCTGCAACTCCAGTAGGCGCTCAAAGCGTTGCTGCTTGATCCGCGAGCCGGTTTTATCTTCCAGGTCTGCCGCTGCAGTACCCGTTCGCTTTGAATAGAGGAAGGTGAAAGCATCTGCATAGCCAACCTCGGCAACCAGATCAAGGGTCAGTTGAAACTCCTCCTCCGTCTCGCCCGGAAAACCGACAATAATGTCGGTAGACAGACGGATATCGGGACAGACTTTTTTTAATTTTTCAACCGTTTGCAGATAGTCCTCACGTGTATAGCCACGGTTCATCTGCTGCAGAATCCGATTGGAACCGGCCTGCACCGGCAGGTGCAACTGGTGACAGAGGTTCTCAATATCCCCAAAACAGGCAATCAATTCATCCGAGAGGTCCTTGGGATGGCTGGTGGTAAAACGCAAGCGGGAAAGACCATCAACTGCGGCGACCTTACGCACAAGTTGTGCAAAGCTGACTTCACCTTTTCCCTTGTTACCGTAGGAATTGACGTTCTGCCCCAGCAAGGTGACTTCACGCACCCCCTGAGCAACCAGGGCTTCGACTTCGGCAATAATTTCACGGCTCGGCCGACTGACTTCGCGACCACGGACGTGAGGGACGATACAGTAGGTGCAAAAGTTATCACAACCCTGCATCACGGTGACAAAACGGGTGACTGTATCGAGGTCACTGCGTTGCGGGAAGAGATTGAGGCGGGTTTCGCGATCTAGAAAACCGGTCAGGCTGATCCGCCGTTTACCCTCCTCGGCCTGTTGAACCAGTTCGGGCAAACGATGAACATTGTGGGTACCGAAAACCAGATCGAGGTAAGGCACCTCATCAAGCATCTTCCGACCTTCCTGCTCGGCGACACAACCGCCGACCCCGATAATCAACTCGGGACGTACATCCTTGAGCGGCTTGAAACGCCCCAGATGCCCGTAAACTTTGCGCTCGGCCTTATCGCGGACACTGCAGGTATTCAGCAGCACCAGATCCGCCTGATCTGCCGCATCAACCTGATGGTACCCGATCTCGCCCAGCATACTGACAATACGTTCGGAATCGACTACGTTCATCTGGCAGCCGAAGGTTTCGAGATAAAAACGTTTTTCCATTGTGGTTACAAATCCGCGCTAAGAGGTGTTTCCCGGCTGAATGCGGCGCATCTTACTCCGGCAGTAAATGCCCGTCAAACCTTCAGTTGCGGGCAGTGCTCACTCAGGAGTTCAAGCAAGGTATCCGGTTGCTCGATACAACTGACAACCAGCACCCCGGCCCCGGCAGCAACAAGCCGCAAACTGGCCAGGTTCTCGCCCTGTTTCTTTACCTTGAGTTCGTGAATATCACTTAAAGGTGCATCCCATCCGCAACTGGAGTGCAAACGCCGATCAGTCATCTGGTAATAGATTTTCGGCCAGCGCCAACGGGCAATCAGAATCTGCAGCGGGCCGAAAACAAAACTGCCGACAATCAGCGGCAGAGGCAGAAACACCAGCCAGCCAGGCTGACCATCCTTGATAAGTTGCAGCGCCAGCAACAACCAGAAACTGCTGACCAGAAAAAGTACCGAGCCGGCCAGGGCCTGTTTCCAGGAGCGAAAGGTGTAACAACGCGGTACAGGACGCCCCTGCCAGAGGACAATCTCACCCTCCTCAAGACGTGACCAGTTCACAGGCGACCCATCTGCTTCAAACGGCTGGCAGCACTGCGGCCCAACTTGCCGGAAGGGTCCGCCTTGGTTACCGCAACATAGAGTTTTCGTGCCCCCGGCTTGTCGTCAGTATGCTCACGTGCCTCAGCCAGCATAAAAGCGCCCTCAAGAGTCGCCAAGAGGTTAAACCCGGCTTCAAGATGATCGCGGGCTTTGGCATACTGTTGCTTCTGCAGGTAGATATAGCCCAATGCCAGGCGTGACTGAAAATAATCATCTTGCAGGTTCACGGACTTGATGAGGTAACGCCGGGCCGGGACCCTGTCCTCACGCCGCAGGTAGGCCAGCCCCAGACTGGTCAGAATCAGGGGCTGATCGGGAGCTTCGAGCAGAGCCTGATGGTAAAGCGCAATCGCCTCGTCCAGTTTTTTCTGCTGCTCAAGTTTACGCGCCCGGTCGAAGGTGGTGTAACCCTGCCGGGTTTGCGTAAGAGATTCAATCGCACGGGCAAACGGAACAGCATCCTGCCCGTCTCCGGAAACAGCGGGATATTTGGCCGCGATATAACGTCGATTCGCAGCCAGACGCTCGGCGGAAAAAGGGTGGCTGCGAAACAGACCGTTCAACCACTGGGGATCAGCACCATTTTCAACCTGACGATAAAAGTATTCCTGCAACTGCACGGCACCGACCGGGTCGTAACCGGCCTTGACCATATAGTCGATTCCCAGCCGGTCAGATTCTGTCTCCTGCTCACGCGAATAACGCTTGTCGATCAGGTTGGCGGCAACCCCGCCGACCTGATCGGCCAGCCAGCCGTAACCGGCGGCATCAGCCAACCCGCCAAGAATTCCGACCGTGGCTCCCAGCAACGTACTGCGCTGCATTCCCTGCAAGCTGTGCCTTGCTGTCACATGACCGATTTCATGGCCCAGAACAGCTGCCAGTTCGGCTTCGTTTGACAGATTGGCCAGCAGCCCGCGCGTGATCGCAATATAACCACCAGGCAGAGCAAAAGCATTCGGCGAAGAATCATTGACAACCACAAACCGGAACGGCAGATCCGGGCGATGACTCTGACGCGCAAGGCGTTGTCCAACAGCATCGACATAAACTCTCAATGCAGAATTTCGAAAAATGCCGCCGTTCTTCTGAATCGCCTGTCGGTAGGCCGGTTTGCCGAGTGCGACCTCTTCTGCACTGGTCATGTTGACCAAGGCCAGTTCAGAGCGACCAGTTACCGGGTTGACAGTACAACCGCCAAGGACAGCGCCCGACAATAAGGCCGCAAACCACAACAATATCGGGATTTTCAGTCTCTTCCACGGGAAAGTTTTCAACGAAAAGCTCCTTGCCGGTCGCAGGATGGTCGGTTGAAATTAACATGCGCCATAGATGCTCGGCCAGCCTTTTTGTCCGTTCTTTCAGCTGTAGACAAACTGTTTTAAGGATAATTTCTTGCCTGATGAACCATCTAGCCTTTATTATCTACCTGAACTCGGTGTATCCGATGACTCTATGAGGGGGTATAGATGCTTCTGGACAAAGATGAACGTCGGCAGTTACTGGAGATAGCACGTAACGCAATTGATTCATGCCTGAGCACCCGTGAACCTGCCGCTGAAAAAATCGACCGGCCCGGATTAAAACAATCCGCCGGCTGTTTTGTCACCATTAAAACCGAAGGTAAGCTGCGTGGCTGTATCGGAAATTTTGTCAGTGAACAACCGCTCTACCTTGAGGTTGCGCAAATGGCTGTCGCCGCAGCGACCGGCGATCCACGTTTTTATGCCATGAATCATGAGGATATCGAGCATTATCAACTTGAAATTTCGATCATCTCGCCCCCTAAGAAGATCGATGATATGACAGAGATCGAAGTCGGCACCCACGGTATCTACCTTGAAAAGGACTACTGCCGTGGTGTTCTGTTACCTCAGGTTGCCACTGAGCATGGCTGGGACCGCCAGACATTTCTCGAACAGACCTGTGTGAAAGCTGGCCTGCCGACCGATGGCTGGGACCTTCCGCAGACCGATATCCATATTTTCACGGCCCAGATCATTTCCGAAGACTAAGGATCACAGGAACCACGGATGACAGAAATATCGCTTGAACTCGTTCCCCGCTCGGCAGAATCCCTCTGCAAGGAACTGGCAGTGGTCAAAAAACATCTGCCGATGATCGACCGGATCAACATTCCCGATATCCTGCGATTTGACCTGCGCAGCTGGGAGGGCTGTCAACTGGCCGCTGAACAGTTCACCTGCACAATTCCCCATCTGCGCGCGATCGACTTTGATCTGACAAAACCCTTACCGATCCTTGAGGAATTAACCGCCAAAGGAGTTGAAGCGGTGCTGGTGATCAGCGGAGATCCACCGCAGGACATGTCGCGCCGCAGTTACCGCACCAGCTGCATCGATCTGATCGTCAGGCTCAGGAAAGATCTGCCGGCACTTAAGCTTTACGCCGGGATTGATCCCTATCGCAGCGGGATCAAAGATGAAATTGATTACGTAAAAGCAAAAATAGATGCGGGGGTCGACGGATTCTTCACCCAGCCCTTTTTCGACCTGCGCCTGATGTCTCTCTACCGCGACCAACTCCCGGAAGTCGAAATCTGGTGGGGCATTTCACCGGTACTCAGCATCAACAGCAAACACTACTGGGAGAACAAGAACAACGCCGTTTTTCCACCCGACTTCACCCCGACCATGGAGTGGAATCGCGGTTTTGCCCGGTGCGCCCTTGAATTTGTCCAGAGCAATGGCGGAAACATCTACTTCATGCCGATCCGTACCGACATCCGGGATTACCTGGAAGGGATTCTGTGACGACGATTCGTCGGACAGGAGGATTCAGAATGCGCTATATCTGTACAAATTGCGGCTATACCTATGATCCGGCGACCGGCGATCCCTTGGCCGACATATCTGTCGGGATTGAATTCGAGAACCTCCCGGAAGACTGGTGTTGTCCGCTCTGCTATCTGGGGAAAGATGTTTTCGACCCCCTCTATTAAAAAAGGGCCCCGCTGACCGGGACCCTTTTTTAATTTACTCTGCACGTTCCGTTTACTCCGCCGTACGAATGATCAGATCAATACGGCGATTGATCGCCCGGCCTTCCGGAGTATCATTTGCCGCCAGGGGACGTTCCGAGCCATAACCGATGGCAATCACTTTCTCCGGCTTGAGTGCTCCGGTGGCAACAAAATATCCGCGCACAGCGTTGGCCCGCTGCTGGGAAAGCTGCTCATTGGCAGTTGCTGAACCGGTGCTGTCGGTATGCCCCTCAATGACCACATCCTGCTCGCCGAAGGTATGGATCGCCGACCGAACGGTACTCAACAATTCATAGTTGTCCGGCAGAATAAAAGCCTGTCCAACCGGAAAACGGATCGCTTTCAAACGAATGACCAGATCATGACCCTGCTTGTAAACTTCGGCCTGGTCCTTTGAAAACAATTTCTGAACCTCGACAAAACGCATCTGAAAGCGATGTTCAATTTCAAGTTTTTCCTTGGCTTCTCGCTCTTTAGCCTCTAACAGTTCACGAGCCTTCTGAGCTTCTTTCGATTCTCCAACAAGAGTCGCAATCTGCTTCTTCTGTGCAAGAATTTCCAGCTGTTTCTCCTTGATTTTTGCTTCCAGCTTGGCGCGATCAGCCTTGATTTTTTTCTGCAGGTACTGATTATCTTTCTGTAAGGCTGCAATCGAGGCGTGAACATTCTGCAGCTGAACTGTCCATTCCTGGTCGCGCATATCCGGCGCACGCAGTTTTTCTGTGGTCTGATGAAGCAGATCTTCAACCCAAAGAACCATCTGCTCGGAACTCATGGTCTTAACTCTCTTGACCTGAGCCATCACTTGCTCCAGTCGTTTGACCTGGAACAGCGCCTGAGTGGCCATTTTCTGCATCCGTTCACGCTGATAACGCTGCTCGGTGATAAAACGATCGGCGTCCTCCAGGGCTTTTTTTGCCCCGGAATAGGTTAAAGGAGCGACCTCCCCGGCCATTTCTTTCTCGGCCGCGGCCAACAGTTTGCGGACCTCTCCAAGGGTATGGTCCTTGATTGCCCGTAATTCAAGGTCCAGGTAAGTCTGGGCAACCTTTGCATCATTGTTCTTGGCCCGGGCAATATTGCCATCTTCAATACTGCGCGTCAGACTGACAAACTCGGCCTCGACCTGCCGATAGTCCTCAGTGAATGCCATGGCTCCGGACTTGTTCGCCGCCGTTCTGGCTTCGATTGAAGCCGCGATGACCGTTTTCGCAACCCGGGCATAATCTCTGGCCTTTTCAATATAAGCTTGTCCGTAGGCAATGTTCTCAAGAACCTTTTCGGCGGAATCTCCGGTGGCCATCCCTTTGCGAGCTTTTTCAAGCGCAGATCCGGCCTTGGCAAACCAGGTCGGAGAAAGCACATTCAAATACTGTTGCCGCCCGTCAAATACCGCACTGGTCAATGTCGTAAGCTGGGCACTCGGATCTGCGGTTGCCTGAAGTTTTGCAACCTGGACCTGCGGGGCGCCACAGGCAGTGAGAAATAGCACCAATGACAGTAAACCAACCATCACAATCTGTTGTCTTGTCTTAATCACAATCTCGTCCTCCATGTAAAACATCTATCTTAAACTGCAAAATACTTGGCCTGGGGGTGATGTGCAACCAGAGCTGACGTTGTCATTTCCGGAACCATCTCAAAATTCTCGGTCAGACTGACACCGATCTTCTCCGGCCGCAGTAAATCAAAGATCGGTTGCTGAAGTTCCAGATCGGGACAAGCCGGATATCCAAACCCGTAACGGCTACCACGATATTGCTGAACCACAAAACCATCAACCTCCTGCGGTTCGGCAATGGAGATGCCAAGCTCCAGACGCATCTGCAGGTGCCAGTATTCAGCCAAAGCGTCTGTCAGTTCCACACCAAAACCATGCCACAGCAGATAATCCTTGTAGCTGTCAGCCTCATAGAGTTCTCTGGTTTTCTGCGCAATTTTCGGCCCGAGTGTAACGACGAAAAGACCGGCGATGTCAGCACCTTCCGGTTGTGACCGAAAGAAATCGGCGATACAAAGGTGCGGAGCGAAACCCTGGCGTGGAAAACCGAAACGATAGCTGCTGCCAGCATTTTCCAGAACCAGCTCGTCCCCTTCGCTATAACAGGGAAAATATCCGTAAGCAACCTGTGGCTGCAGCAGACCTTCAGCAACCGCCTCAGTTTTGATGCGTTCAAAAGCTGGCAGCACTTCACTCTGGACCAGTGAATCGTAGTCTGCCGCCGAAAGCTTACCGCGTCGATAGCCCCAGCGGCCACGGAATAATGCCTGACGGTTCAGAAAGGGCATCAACTGATCAAGATTCTCAACCTGAAGAGTGCGTGAACCGAGAAACGGGACTTCGGGAACAGCAATGTTGCGCTCACCCTCAATTTTCGGCCCGGGTCGGGTTGCGGCAGAAACCGATTTGGGCTCAACCCTGGTTGATTCCAGCTTGCCAGCCTCAAATTCACGGACAGCCTTTAACCCGGCAAAGGCATCTGCGCAGTAAACCACCGGCGCAGCATAGCGCGGGGCACATTCTTCAGCAATAAAACGGGCGGTCAGTACCGCGCCGCCGAGCAGAATCGGTTGTGTTAAACCAGCCGCCTGATACTGGGCAAGATCTTCTTTCATCAGCAATGCCGATTTGACCAGTAAACCGGAAAGACCGATCACATCGGGTTTAAGCTCTTTTGCTTTGGCGATAATCTCTTCGGCCGGAACCTTAATGCCGATGTTATAAACCCGGTAACCGTTATTGGAAAGAATGATATCGACCAGATTCTTGCCGATATCATGCACATCCCCGGCCACGGTCGCCAGCAGAATGCTGGTCTGTTCTTCGCCGTCGATCTTCTCCATAAAAGGTTCAAGGTGAGCCACCGCCTGCTTCATCGTCTCGGCCGACTGCAGCACGAACGGCAGCAGCAGTTCTCCCCGTCCGAAAAGTTCACCCACTTCGCGCATCGCCGGAACCAGCAGGGTATTGATAATATCCAGTGGGCGCCAGCGCCCACGCAGTGCAGTCAACAGGTCCTCAAGTCCCTCTTTGTCGCCCTTGAGCAGCTTGTGGCGCAACAGCTCTTCCGGGCGCACAACCGCTTCATCCTCAGCCTCGTCATCATCGACGGCCTGCTCGAAGTGATCGATAAAAGCCATCAACGGATCAGTGCCGCGATTATAAAGCAGGTCAAAACAGATTTCGCGGTCCTCCTGGCTGATGGAGGCCAGCGGAAGGATTTTGGCCGCGTCAACTATCGCGGTATCGAGTCCGGCCTCAACCGCCTCATGCAGAAAGACGGAATTGAGAACCTTGCGCGCCGCAGGACGTAAACCAAAGGAGATATTACTGACACCGAGAGTAAAACTGACACCGGGAAGTTCCTGTCTGACCTGCCGAATCGCGTTAAGGGTTTCGATTGCCGCAGTGCGCATGGTTTCATCGCCGGAACCAACCGTAAAGGTCAGCAGATCAAAGATCAGATCTTGAGCTCTCAACCCGTAGGTGTTGACCGCAAGATCGTGAATCTGCCTGGCAACCGCGACCTTCTCGTCGCAGGTTAACGCCATCCCCTGCTCGGAGATGGTCAGGGCGACCACCGCTGCACCATATTTTTTTGCCACCCGACAGATGGCATCAAGATTCTCGCCCCCATCCTCAAGATTGATCGAGTTGATGATCGCTCGCCCAGGATAGAGCGGCAAGGTCGCCGCGATAGTTTCCGGGCTGGTCGAATCGATCATCAGCGGGGCCTTGCAGGATCCGGCAAAAAGACGGGCCAGTTTCAGCATGTCACTCTTTTCATCGCGCCCGGCATAGGCAACCGACAGATCGAGGACCTGGGCGCCGCGTGCCTCCTGATCAAGCGCGATCTTGAGACAGGCATCCCAGTCCTCGGCCAACAACGCTTCGCGAAAGGCCTTGGAACCATTGGGGTTACAGCGTTCACCGATCAGTAACGGTGGGATATCCTGACAGAGTTCAACCGCCTGGTAGAGGCTTGCAACTGACTTTTTCATTGGCTCACCTCCCGCACGGCCGGAACAACCCCGGCGAGCTTTTCGCTCAGAGCCTTGATATGTGCCGGACTGGTTCCACAACAACCGCCGACGATACTTACCCCGAAGTCCGTTACAAACTGATGCATCTGGCTGGCAAAATCTTCCGGCGACAGCGGATAGACCGTCTGACCGTTCAGCACTTCAGGCAGCCCCTGATTGGGGATCACCGAAATCCGCTGCGGCCAGTGGTGGCCAAGATAACGGACATGACTCGCCATATCCTGCGGACCGGTCGCACAATTTAACCCAAGAGAAAACAGGTTGAAGGGTTCAAGGGTTGCGACAACGGCCTCAATATCCGAACCGACCAGCATTGTCCCCTGCTGTTCAATCGTCACCGAAGCCAGAACCGGCAGCTCACAATTGGCACCAGCCAGCACCTCGAAAGTGCTGATCAGGGCGGTCTTGGTCTGGAGCAGATCCTGACAGGTTTCAACAATCAGGCAGTCAACCCCGGCTTCGAGTAGTGCCTCAACCTGCTCACGGGTCGAGCGCGCCAACTCCTCAACCTCGATATGGCCCAGACTCGGAAGTTTGGTTCCGGGACCGATTGACCCGGCCACATACCTGTCCGGATGACCGGCAATCGCGGTTCGGGCGTTTTCAACCGCCAGCTGATTGATCTCCCTGACCCGGTCCTGCATCCCATACTCAGCGAGCACCACGCTGGAAGCGCCGAAGGTATCAGTCTCTATCACCATGGCACCGGCATCAACCATCGACTGGTGCAATTTGACGATAAACTCCGGCCCATAGAGATTGAGAATTTCATTACAACCATCGCACCCGCCCCAGGCTTCGTCAGGGATCGTCATCTGCTGCAGATTGGTGCCACAGGCACCATCAAAAATCAGGACCGGATGATCAGAAAAAGTCATAAATTAAATGCCTTTGTATTTAATGTGAGTCATTGGCCTGCAAACAACCCTGGTCTCCAGAATTGCTGCAGATACTGAAGGTGGCTGGAGAGTATAAACTGTTCACCGTCTGAAAAAAAGCCCCCGGGTGCAAATCATGAATCTCCCATGACCACTTGGCTCTCAAGTGCACCAAACCCTTTCCAGGACAAGCTCTTCTCTTTCCGGTTGTTGATTGAATCCCGCACAGGTGCTATTTTGATGCACTGGTGGTTACCTGACCACTGAAGAATTTCATGGTAGACTGTTTGACTGTGGGGGGAAAATGACACAACGGTTATCTGTACCACCTGTAACGACCGACCAAAGTGGTTCAGGCGTCATAACACCTGGGGACCAGAAGATGCCACAACGTCTTGGAGAGTTGCTGGTTGCAGAAAAGCTGATTACTGCCGACCAGCTGGAAGATGCCATTGAAGCCCAGTGCCTTTATGGCGGCCGCATCGGGACCAGCCTGATTGAACTCGGCTGTCTTGATGAAGAAGAAATTGCCAGAACCTTAAGTCGCAAACTCCACCTGCCCTACATCGAACCGGGGTTGCTAATGAAAATCCCCCCGGAAGTGATTGCGCTGATGCCGCAGAAACTGGCCTGGAAACATCTGGTCATCCCCTGCCGACTCGAAAAAAAACGTCTTTATCTGGCAATGTCCGATCCGACCAACCTGACGATCATTGATGCCCTGGCCTTTCGACTCGGGTTCATTATTGTTCCGGTCGTTGTTCCTGAGCTTCGCCTGATGATGGCACTGCAGAAATACTACCAGCTTGATCTTTCTCCGCGGTTCCACAGCCTCAGCCAGAGTATCGCAGCCCGTAAACGTAAAAAAACCACCCAGACAACAACAGGGGATAAAAAACCGGCCAAGCCAAAACCGGAAACTGAAAAGCCGATCCTCGATGTTTCGGATAAAGATATTGTCGACGAAGAGATTGCTGATGAAGAAAATTGGCCACTGCTTGGCGAAAAGGAATCTCTCGACAACCTTTCTGATGAAGAGTATCAAGAACTGATCAACATGCCCGAACATCTGCGTCTCGGCCCGCCCGATACCGGTGGAGATGCCGGAGCGGACCGCCAGGTGACGATGGAAGTCGCCAAGCTGAGTGCGGAAGAGCAACATCCCTTTGTTCTGTTCAGTAAAAGCCTGACCGCGGCCGAGGATCGTGATGATATTGCCAATGCCATAATCGACTATATCTCACCCAACAATGGCGGCGCGGCCCTGTTGATGATCAAAGAGGGAGAGGCCATGGGCTGGAAAGCGACTGCTGCTGGCGAACCCCTGCCCGACTTCGATCAACTCCATATTCCCCTCGACCAGCCATCGGTCCTGCAGACCATGGCCAGCAGCAAATCATACTACCTGGGGCCACTGCCCCAGGAAGCCAATAACATCCTGCTTTCCAGTCGTTTCGGCGACCGACATCCGGAGACCGTCCTCCTGGTCCCCTTACTGTTACGTGGACGCCTTGTCAGCGTCCTCTACCTGCAGGACACGAGTAAAGATATTCAGCAACAGCTGGCGGAATTTCAGAAACTGACCGTGAAGGCGACAATGGCTTTTGAAATGCTGATCCTGAAAAATAAAATCCGGATGGGGTAATCATAGATGACAAATGCAGGGCCAGATCATCTGAATTCCGCACAGGCTGAACGCCTGACATCCGCCCTGACAGCAACCTCTGCCCAACTCTTCCACCTCGTGCTTGAAACAGATCATGAAATTCTCAAGGCTCTGCTGCATAATCCAAATCTGAGCAATGAACACTTGCTGGCCCTGTTGAAACGCAACGACCTCCCGGAGGCTATCCCCAAGCTTGTCCATCAGCACCGCAGGAATACCCTCTCCCATCAACTGGTTCTGGCGCTGGTCAAAAATCCCGCAACTCCGGGAAGCCTGGTACGCAACCTGCTGCCGAACCTGCGGCTGTTAGAGCTGGTGGACCTCTGCTTTATCCCTGGTGCAACCTCAGATCAAAAAGTTGCTGCAGAGCAGGCAATTCTGCAAAGGCTCCCGGCGGTTCCGGTCGGCAACAGAATCACGCTCGCCCGGCGAGCAACTGCAACTGTAGTCGGTGAAATACTCAAGGAAGGTGATGCCCGCACCATAGAAGCCTGTCTTAACAGCCCACGGCTTAAAGAATCTGCCGTCTTTCAATTTCTGAATGGCACCGAAGCAACGGCGACAACCATATCGATCGTTGCCCGCCATGGGCGCTGGCAACAACGCCCCAACCTGCGCATGGCTATTCTGAAAAATCGTCATACCCCGGCAGTCTGGTTTACCCTCTGGCTGCCGAAACTCCCACGCGCTACGCTCAAACAGCTGCAGGCAAGCCAACGTCTCTCCGCGCAGCAAAAAACGCTGGTTAAAACGGAAATCAACCGCCGAAACGCTTCTGCGTAAACTTCCCACTGCGCGACTTTCCTATTGCAACTGGCAACAACTTCGTTACAATTGCACACTACTATCATTAATACTTATCCATACGGAGATTCCTTTTGACCGCCACAGACGTTCAGAACCGCATCGACCAGATGATCGCCGACGGTGTCAAACTCCCTTCTCCTCCTGCAATTGCTGTTCGTATTCTCAACGCAGTCCAACAGGAGGAACCCTCTCTCAACGAGTTGGCGAAAATCATCTCCTCCGATCCGGCTCTGACCGCCAAGATGCTGCGGGTCGCCAACTCCGGATTTTATGCTCTCAAATACAAAGTCACCAGTATCAGTAAGGCACTGACGGTCCTCGGGGTGAATATCCTTAAAAATATTGCGCTCTCGTTTGTTATTGCTCAGGAGATGCGCGGACCGGTTGATCAGGGATTCGATTTTGATTATTTCTGGCGCCGCTCAGTAACGGCTGCCGTCGCTGCAGAACTGCTGGCCGAACAAATTGACCGTCGCAGCGATGACACCTTTGTAACCGCACTGCTTTCGGATATCGGGGTACTGATTTTACACCAGGCCATCCCTGAAGAATATATGCGGGTCATTGCGGAAAAGAAACTTTGCGGTGAATCCGCGTCGATCGTAGAGACCCGACTGCTCGGAATCACCCACTCAGAAATGGGCGCGGCCATTCTTGAACGCTGGGACCTCCCGGCCTCGATCTGTCAACCTATTCTCTACCAGCACAGTCCGCAACAGGCGCCAGAACAGTATCAGGAATCCGCGGAGATTTTGCAGATAGCCGACCACCTTTCCTCAATCTATCACGACCCGAATTGTGGTGAAAAAGTCCGGCGTCTCCAGCAACAGCTGACCAATCGCTTTGAACTCTCTGATGAACAGATTCTGCAACTGGTCGATTCAGTCGCCAATCGCAGTCTGGACATACTCGCCACCTTTGAAATTGATCCGGGAGACCTCAAACCCTATTCGCAGATGCTGCAGGAAGCCAACGAGGAACTCGGACGCCTCAACCTCTCCTATGAACAGCTGGTCATGGAACTCAAGGGCGCGAAGGAGGAAACCGACCGACTGGCGGCCGAACTACGGGAAGCCAACTCAAAATTGCGCGAACTGGTGTTTCGTGACGGACTGACCGGGCTCTACAATCACCGCTACTTTCAGGAAATGGTTGATCGGGAAATTGATCGGGCAGAACGTTACCGCACCACCTTCTCTCTCATCATGTTCGACATCGATTTTTTCAAGAAAGTCAACGATACGCATGGCCACCCCAATGGGGATCTGGTCCTGATGAATATCGCTCATGTTGTGCAGAACGCCGTGCGTCCCAGTGACATTGTCGCCCGTTACGGTGGTGAAGAGTTTGCCGTTATTCTGCCTGAAACCGACGAATCCGGGCTCAAAATCTTTGCCGAACGTCTAAGGCGCAGTGTCGAACGGATGGCGACTCTGATCGACCGTAAAGAGATTCAGGTCACGATCAGCGTCGGTGGAACCTGCTATCCGGCCAGTGCCGGAAAAACAGACAAGAAAAAGATTATCGATACCGCGGATCATGCCCTCTACGCATCAAAAAATGCCGGTCGAAACTGCGTCACACTTCTTCCTCTCAAGCTCTGAGCCTCCTTCAGCAACAGGCAACAAGACACTTGCGCTTCTCCATGCTGTAAAAAACCCGCTTAAGAGCGGTTCCATCTTCTCCTGAATTGATTTTTACCCGTGGAAATGAAATGATGCGCTGCATTTCAGTTTCATTCATTCCACAGGAGATCTATCCGGTGAAAACATATGTCAGTGAACAGTTACATAAAGTTATTGAGACCTTGAAACAACAACAGTTTCTGCCCGAGGAACTGTCCCCACAATTTACAGTTGAACGCACCAGAGATAAAAGCCATGGCGACCTGGCGACAAACCTGGCTCTGACCCTGGCCAAACCGGCACGTTCGAATCCGCGTCAGATTGCCGAAAAAATCGTTGCCCTGCTGCCTGGTGAAAGTGCCATTAAACGGGTTGAAATTGCCGGGCCCGGTTTTATCAATTTTTTTCTTGATGAAAGCTGGCTGGCACAGCAGGTAAAAAACGCCTTGGCTGATCCCCGTATGGGGGTCGTGCGCATTCAGCAACCGCAGACAGTCGTCATCGACTATTCCTCACCCAATCTCGCCAAAGAGATGCACGTCGGACACCTGCGCTCAACCATTATCGGCGATGCCACAGCGCGAACACTCGAATTTCTCGGCCACAGGGTTATCCGTCAGAACCATGTCGGCGATTGGGGGACCCAGTTCGGTATGCTGCTGGCACTGATGGAAGAGCGCCGTCAGCAAGGCCGCGAAATCAGCATGGAACTCGCCGATCTGGAAAGCTTCTATCGTGAAGCGAAACAACGGTTTGACGCCTCACCTGAATTCGCCGTACGGGCACGACAACTGGTGGTGGCGCTCCAGTCCGGAGATGAAACCTGTCTCGCGTTGTGGCGGGAGTTCCTCGCTGTTTCCCTCAGTCACTGCCAGAAGCTTTATGATCGCCTCGGTGTCAGTCTGGGGCCGGATGCCGTCTGTGGCGAAAGTGCCTACAATGACGATCTGCCACGGGTGATCAGCGATCTTGACAAAGCCGGCCTGCTGACTGAAGACCAGGGTGCCAGATGCGTTTTCCTGGAAGAATTCAAGGGCCAGGACGGCACTCCCTTGCCAATGATTGTGCAAAAAAAAGATGGTGGTTACCTCTATGCAACGACCGATCTGGCCGCATTGCGTTACCGCCAGAACCAACTCAAAGCTGAGCGAATTCTTTATTTTGTTGATGTCCGCCAGTCACTCCATTTTCAGCAGTTGTTTGCCGTTGCCCGCAAAGCCGGGTTTCTTGCCGCGGACACCCAGACCGAACATATGGGCTTCGGCACAGTTATGGGGGATGACGGCAAGCCGTTCAAAACCCGCACTGGCGGTGTTGCCAAGCTGGCAGAATTGATCGACGAAGCAGAAACCCGGGCACGAGCATTGGTTGCCGGAAAAAACCCGCAGATGGATACGGCAGAGCTTGATGAAATCGGCCGGGTGGTCGGCATCGCATCGATAAAATATGCCGATTTGTCGAAGAATCGCAGCAGTGACTACCTGTTCAGCTTCGACCATATGATCAGCTTTGAAGGCGATACCGGCCCGTATATGCTCTATGCCTATACACGGGTCGCCAGTATTTTTCGTAAGGCGGGTCTCGACGAAAAAAGTATCACCGGCGAGATATTACTGAACGAAGAGATCGAGCGTGAACTGGCCAGCAGTCTGATCAGGTTCTCCGAGATACTGACTCGGGTCGCCGAACGTGGCACACCGCACCTTCTCTGCGGGTACCTCTATGAACTGGCCGCAAGTTTTTCGAGTTTTTATAAAAATTGTCCCGTCCTAGGCGCTGAAAGTGAACCCTTGCGTAACAGTCGCCTGCAACTGTGTCAGTTGACGGCACGAATTCTGAGACAAGGATTATCTCTGCTGGGTATCGGAACCTTGGAACGCATGTAAAAAAAGGGCCCCCAGAGAAAGGCAGCCTCACTCCAGAGTCCCGTACGACGAAATATACCTTCCGATATTTAACTGTTCCGACTTCTATTCTGCGTTATGCCGTCTCGGCACAGTGAGAGGATAAAGCCAGACCTTCTACGGCTAATTCTCCTCTGATGAGACCTGAGGATTGTCTTCCAGCTTACGTTTTCTCTTTTCTTCTTTT
>JAJRWF010000033.1 GCA_024276905.1 Deltaproteobacteria bacterium | reverse complement strand
TGGCGAGACCCGGGTGATCTTAAGTCGGGCGCAGATTGTTGATATGTTGCGGATCTTTCTGCCCGAGAGCAGCAATGAGGCCAAAACTGTCGAGCAGATCGAAAGCCATATCCGCAAAGTGATCGACTACGGTTTTCTGCGCCGCCTCAAAGGGGATGATGAGCGTTATGAGGTACGGCGCATTATCAAGGCGCTGGTCGATGCCGACTGGCTCGGCGACCTGAACCAGCAACTGGAGGCCTATCGCAGTCATGCCGACACTCTCACTTGATTTTGCCGCCGACGACAGCGTTACTGGTTTTCGCTTGCAGCGCCTCGAGGTGCTCAACTGGGGGACCTTCCACCGGCATGTCTGGTCGATCGGACCTCAGGGCCACAACGGCCTGCTGACCGGCGATATCGGTTCTGGAAAATCGACCCTGGTCGATGCCATCACTACTCTGTTGGTGCCTCACCAGCGCATCGTCTATAACAAGGCGGCCGGGGCCGAAGGCAAGGAACGCTCGCTCTACTCCTACATTCGCGGTGAGTACAAGAGTTCCAAGGACGACCTGACTCAGGCTGCCAAGGCGGTGGCGTTACGCGATGAGAACAGCTACACGGTGTTGCTCGGCCATTTTTACAATCAGGGATTCAACCAGAGCGTCACCTTGGCCCAGGTGTTCTGGCTCAAGGATCAGAAGCGCAACCCCGAACGCTTCTTTGTCGTCTCTGAGACCCCCTTGAGCATCGCCGATGATTTCAGCAACTTCGGCAGTGACATCCATGAGCTGAAGAAGCGCCTGCGGCGCAGCCCCCGCGTTGAACTGCTCGACAATTTCAAGGAGTACGCCGGTCGTTTTCGCCATCTGTTCGGCATCCAGAACGAACAAGCCCTCGAACTCTTCTATCAGACGGTGTCGATGAAATCGGTCGGCAACCTGACCGATTTCGTGCGCAACCACATGTTGACCAAAGGGGATGTGGAGAATCGTATCGAGGATCTGCGGCGCAATTTCGACAATCTCAACCGGGCTCATGAGGCGGTCATCAAGGCCAGAGAGCAGATCGAGTTGCTTACCCCCTTGGTGCAAGACGGCCGCCGCTACCGGAAACTGAACGATGTCATCGAAGAATTACGTCAGTGTCGCGAGGCATTGGTGGCTTACTTCGGCGCGCATAAAGTCGGGCTGTTGACGACTCAAATCGAGAAGTTGGAGTTGGAAATACAGAAACTCAGCCACCGTCTGACTCGGCTCAAGGAAGAGATTGATCAACTGCGCCGTCAAGAGGGGGAACTCAAAACCAGTATCGACGAAAGCGGTGGGCGCCGCCTGGAGGAACTGGAACGGCAGATCGATGAACTGGACAAGCTGCGCGACCAGAAACAACTCAAAGAGCAGGAGTATCGGCGGCACAGCGAAAAGCTTGAACTGCCTCAGGTTCACGGCGAAGAGGATTTTTACCGCGCCCTGACGGCGGCCCGAACCCTGCTGGTTGAAATTGAGGAACAAATTGCAGCGATCCAGAAGCAGGAGATCACTCTCAGCATCGAGCGACAGGAGATTGAAAAGGAACAGAGTCTGCTGCAGACTGAGCTTGAATCCCTGCGGCAGCGCAAGAGTAATATCCCGCGAAAGAACCTGGAAATCCGCCGCGAGATGACAAAAATCCTTGGTATCGCGGAAGATGAACTGCCTTTTGTCGGTGAGCTGCTGCAGGTTGATGAGGGGGCCGCAGATTGGGAAGGTGCCATTGAGCGGCTGTTGCATAATTTCGGCCTCAGTTTGTTGGTCCCGGAACAGCTCTACACCCGGGTCAGTCATTATGTCGATCAGACCCGGTTGCACGGACGCCTGATCTATTTTCGGGTGCGCGAGGCCGATGCTCGACAGCCCGGCAGAACAGCAGAAGTCGATTCGCTGGTCAGAAAGGTGCGGATCAAACCCGACAGTGAATTCTATCCCTGGCTGGAAGCCCAACTGCAGAAACGCTTCGATTATATCTGCTGTGAGGATCTGGAGAGGTTCCGGCGACTGCCCAGGGCGATAACCCCCAGCGGTCAGATCAAGTCGAGTGGACAGCGCCATGAAAAAGATGACCGTCGTTCCATCCATGACCGGGGCCTCTATGTGCTGGGCTGGAGTAATCAGGGGAAAATCAAAGCGCTGGAAGAGAAGCAGAAACGACTGGAGACCGAGATCCAACGGGTGACAGCCGAGCTTACGGGGTTGAAAAAGAGCCAGCAGCGGCAGACTGAAAGCCGTGACGCGGTGCGTGATCTGTTGAAATTTGAAGAGTACGCCGAAATTGATTGGGCACCGACGGCGACGCGTATTCAGTCCTTGCAGGAGGAGAAGATCGAGATAGAGCGCAGCTCTGATCGTCTGCTGACCCTGCGTGAACAGTTGCAGCAAACCCGGCAGATGTTGGGGCTGAAGGAAAACGGCTTGAGCGATCTGGACAAAGAGGCAGGCAAGCAGGAAAACCGTCTGGAGAACCGTCAGCGCGAATTGGTAGAGGCCCGGCAGCTGGCAGAGCTGCTTACAGCTGAAGAATGTGAAGTTTGGTTTCCCAAAATCGATACTTTCTGCGCCCAGGCGCCGAACCTGCAGAATGTTGACAAGGTCCAGCGCGAGGTGCGCGAGACACTTCAGCAGCAACTTGACAAGGACAACAACAAGGTCAAACGTCTGACCGAAAAGCTGATCGGAGCGATGCAGGCTTACAAAAATAGCTATCCGCCCGAAACCGCTGAGGTCGATGTCAGCCTTGAATCATTGAGCGAATTTGAGCGCATGCTGCTCGTCTTGAATGGCCAGGATCTGCCGCGTCATGAACAGCGTTTCAAGCAGTTACTCAATGAGGGGACGATCAACAGTGTGGCGTTGTTTCAGAATCAACTTGACAAGGAACGCCAGCAGATCAAGGAGAAGATCGCCACCATCAACGGTTCGCTGGGAGAGATCGAATATAACTCCGGCACCTATATCGAACTGGTGACCGACAGGACTCAAGACCCGGAAGTGCGTGAATTTCAGCAGGATCTCAAGCAGTGTCTGTCGCGCGATCAGGCCGAGACCGAAGTCTACAACGAGGCCAAGTTCCTGCAGGTCAAGGCACTTATCGAACGCTTCAACGGACGCGAGGGGCTGATCGACAGTGATCGCAAATGGACGCGCAAGGTCAGCGACGTGCGCAATTGGTTCAGCTTTTCGGCCAGCGAACGCTGGCAGGAGGACGACAGCGAGCGCGAATTCTATTCCGATACTTCGGGGAAATCGGGCGGGCAGAAGGAGAAGCTCGCCTACACCATCCTCGCTTCGGCGCTGGCCTACCAGTTTGGTCTCGAATGGGGCGCGGTGCAGTCGCGGTCTTTCCGTTTTGTCGTGATTGATGAAGCCTTCGGCAGAGGCTCGGATGAAAGTACCCGCTACGGACTGGAACTGTTCAAGAAACTCCACTTGCAGTTGCTGATTGTTACCCCGCTGCAGAAGATCCATGTCATCGAGGACTACATCCGCTCGGTCCATTTTGTCCACAACGAGGGCGGTTCCAATTCGGTGTTACGCAACCTGAGCCTTGAAGAATATCGGGCTGAAAAAGCCCGGTTTCAGCAGCGAGCGGACGCTTGATTACGCCAGCGGAGGTTAAGCAGAAGGCGTTGAAATACTGGCAGAGCGGCCGGATCCTTGCCGCTTACCTCAAGGGGGAGGACCTCTTCCCCCTTGAGATCACCTTTCGTAAGGTAAGCGCAAAGGAGGCATTGGCAAACTATGCCGGGTTGCGTGGCTGGGTGGACGCTTTAGTCGCAGGGAGTAAAGAACGTCTGGGTTTCGGTTATACGCTGGACCTTGCCAGAATTAACCATCGCCAGTTGGGCCAACAGTTGTTTCCCACCCGCATCGGTTTCGACAGCCGCGACGATCTGCTGCGCAGTATCGGTAAACAGCGTGAATTCGAGCGTTTTTGTGTTCTGGTGGAAGAATCTCTGCGGGAACAACCGACCCTCAAGGACTGGCTGGAAAAAAATCCGCTGAAACTGCTCAAGGATCAGGCGATCTGGCCGCAGTTGCTGCGTGTCTGCCGTTATTTTTGCGAAAATCCTCGCCCCGAACTCTATCTGCGCGAGTTGGAGATCAAGGGCGTCGACAGCAAGTTCATCGAAGGGCATAAGCGCATCCTGCGCGAACTGCTCGATCAGTTGTTGCCTGCAGCAAGTATTGTGGCGACAGAGACCAGCCTTGCCGGAAGCGGATTCGAACGACGCTTCGGTCTGCGGTATGATGAACCCTTGATCCGTCTGCGCATCCTCGACCCGAGTCTGGCGGCACCCTGGGGGCTGAGCGATCTGAGCTTGCCGCTCAGCCAGTTTCAGACTCTCGACCTGCAATGCCAACGGGTTTTCATCACTGAAAACAAGGTCAACGGCCTCAGCTTTCCGCAAGTTCCGGCCGCAGTGGTTATTTTCGGTCTCGGCTACGGTATTCAGGTTCTCAAAGAAGTCCCCTGGCTCAAAGAACGGGATATCTTCTACTGGGGCGACATTGACACCCACGGGTTTGCCATTCTTTCGCAACTGCGTGGTTATTTCCCCCAGACCCGTTCAATGTTGATGGATCAGGAAACCTTGTGCGACTTTGAGGGGCTCTGGGTTGCTGAAGAAGCGGGGAAGCGCTGCCTGGCGGATCTGCCCCAGCTCAATGCGCAGGAGCAGGCACTCTATCAGGATTTAATCCATAGCCGGTTGGGAGAAAATGTGCGCTTGGAGCAGGAGCGGATCGCTTTTTCACGGTTGCAGGATTGGTTGGGAGAAAACGTGTAGGGTGCTGTGCGTTGTTATTCGCCGTCCCAGCGCCCGAAAAAGTCGAATGAAAGCTGGCGGTGGTGCTTGATTGTCAGCAGGTACAGAATTTCTCTGCGCCGAGCATAGAGAATGATGAAATCACCACGGATCAGTTCGCGCAAAACGGCTTCAGTGCCCAAGCGTTGCCGCAACACCGCATTCATGGTAGCAGTTTCATGCGTGGATGAGCGGCGCTGAAGAAAGTTGATTCCGATATCCGGATGTTGCTTCAGGGTCTGGATGACCCGCCTGAATAGATCATCGAGCAAATTTTGAAAGACCTCGTCGGCATCAGTGTCGCTGAGGAAGGATTCAATCCCGTCCAGATTGCGGAGGAAATTGCGCGTAATCTGGATATGAATTCCTTTCATTCACTGCGTCCGTAGTGTGCCTTCAGTTCCGCAACCGAGAGCAGCTCGCCGCTTTCGACATCGTCCCAGCCCCGTGCGGCTTCTTCGAGCAGGGTCAGGTGGATATTTTCGCGTTCAAGCCGGTGGTAATAGTCGAGCCGTCGGACATCGATCAGCGCGACATAGGCTTTGCCGTTGCGGGTGATGATTTTTTCGCGTCCCTGACAAGCCTCCTCGGCCAGTTCGGTCAGGCGGGCACGCGTCTCCTTGAGCGGAACAATATCTTTGCTGGTCATCGGCATCTTGATCTCTCCAGTCTCAGGGTTTAATAAATATGTTAAACTGCCGAGGCGGTTTTGGCAAGGCCTGAATCGGGAGATGGGAAATGCAAAATTACACCCAGATCCACCAGCTAAAAAATAAAGAACCTCGTTGATCCCAGTAAAACTGGGGAGATAGAATGCTTGTGCGAACAAGG
>JAJRWF010000032.1 GCA_024276905.1 Deltaproteobacteria bacterium | reverse complement strand
TGCGGTTGGTGGAACGGTCGAGATCGGTAATCAGCTTTTGCAGTCCACGGTGCTCAAGATCGATTTTGAACTTGTTGCGATTGATTCGCATCAGCAGCTCACGCAGATCTTGTGGGAGATGGCGAAACAACGCAGTGTATTAGCGACCGACTGCAAGCATGTCCCTAGTGGTACCGCCAGGGCTGAAGCGTGAGCGTACTAGCCGTTCAACTTGGGGTTGCAACTGTTTCATCAGAACAAAATCAGGGTCAAGCTCTCGTGCTACACCTTCAATCGTTACCAGCGCCTTGGCGAGTAAAATGAGATCTGCAGGGAAACGGATATGGTGACGGTTGAGCAGGTCGATAAACTCACTGACCAGTTTGCTGGTGTTGATTTCGGCCAGTGAAAGATCATAGTAATCGTCGATCAGTTCACTCAGTTCCCGTTTCAGTTGACGCCGATCAATTTCATCGGAAATCTCACCGGAATAGATCAGTTGCGTGATAATCCGCTCGGCGTCACGGTCGAGGACTGCCATGACCAGGTCGCTGAGTTGTTGTTTTAATTCTTCATCGAGGCGACCAACCATACCGAAATCGAGAAAGCAAATCCGCCCGTCCGGGAGGACAAAGATATTGCCCGGGTGGGGGTCACCGTGAAAGAGGCCATAGACCAGAATCTGCTGCAGCAGGGCGTTGGCGATAATATCTGCAAGTTTCTTCCTGGAAAACCCCTGGTCACCCAAACTTTTGTAATCGGTGATTTTGGTTCCGGAGACATATTCCATGGTCAGAATTGTTTCGCAGCTCTGTTTCCAGTGGATTTCCGGGGTGAAGATATCATCGGCTTCCGCGAAGTTGGCGGCAAAACGTTCGATGGTATGCCCTTCGCGGGTCAGATCTATTTCGCGGAAAAGAGTGCGCCGGAATTCGCGAACAATGCCGGAGGGGTCAAAAATATCCATGCCGGGCAAGTGATGCTCCAGCAGATAGGCCAGTCCGGCCAGAATATCGAGATCGGTTTCCAGGAGTGGCATAATTCCCGGCCGACGAACCTTGACCGCGACCTGCTGGCCGTCATGGAGCCGGGCACGGTGAACCTGCGCGATCGAACCTGCCGCAATTGCCTGATCGTCAAATTCGGCAAAAGCGTCATCGATGCTGGAACCCAGTTGTTGTTCTATCTCTTGTCGGATCAGATGGGGACTCAATGCAGGAACACGATCCTGCAGTTTGCGAAATTCTTCGGCATATTCAGGCGGAACCAGGTCAGGGCGCGTAGAGAGAATCTGCCCCAGTTTGATGAAGGTTGGTCCCAGTTCTTCCATCGCCAGTCGCAGGCGTTCTGCCTGTGTCAGCCGCTCAATCTTTTTCGACATGGTGCCAAGCGAGACGATTCGTTTGCCGAGTTCGAAATAGTAATCGATGTTCAGCTGTTCGATGACCTGACCGAAGCCGTACTTGATCAATACGCCAAGGATTTGCCGGTAGCGTTTGAGTGAACGAAGGTTCCGGTTGATGCGGGCAAAGGTGAGCATCTGCAAGGTCCGATATCAGGTAAATGGAAATCAGTCTGTGCTTGCACCTGTAACAGGTGCAGATAACCGCTGTTATTCGACCATTTCTTTTGAGGAGGTTCGTGCGACGTACCTTCCGAACTTAACTTGTCAGAAGGATACTTCTGCGTTTCTACCCGGAGTCAGGAAAGGGCTTTAAGCTTTTTTTCCAGCCTGGCAACTTTTTTTGCCAGGGCATCGAAGTCGGCTTTGGGAACAAAACCCATCCGTGACCCCGCTTTTTGCAGTTCTTCGCGGGCCAGTTCTTCGAGTTTCTGCTGGTTCTCTTTCGCCGCACCCTGTAGACGGTTCACAAGCCGTTTTCCCTCTTCTTCCGTCAGTTCAATGCGTTCTTTGACTTCCTTGAGGAGCTCTTCAGATTTTTTCTGGGTCAGTGAAAGGGCTCCAAACCCGGCGAGCATGGTTTTTTCGATAAAGTCGATCATTCTGTGCCTCCTTGAGTTCCGGCAGACGGGAGAGAACCTGCCGAAATTGTAGCATGATAAAAGAGGGCAGCAAGACCGAAGATGACAGCGTCATGACGCCTGGGCATTTTTACGGGGCTGATATCGATCTTTTTCAGAGTAGATACAGCCGCAGTACTGTTGACGATAGAGACCCATCTCTTTTGAAATCCGGATTCCTTCGTTCCAGCCAGGACGGAAATCCTGACCGATAAATGCCAACTGGTATTCTTCGGCAAGTCGACGGCCGAAGTCGATGATTGCATCCTGCTTCTGGTAGCGGGAGTAGAGCAGGGTGGTCGAAAAAGCTTCAAAGCCCTCTTCTGCAGCTTTGCGGGCTGTCTTTGTCAGTCGGGAGCGATAACAGTAACTACAGCGTTGGTCGGGATCGGCCGCAACATTACGCAGAAACTCTTCGAGCAGGTATTGGTCATCGACCAGCAGGGGTAATTCAACTTTCAGGGCGTATTCGCGGGTCGTCTCGAGACGCCGATTGTACTCCTGGTAGGGATGGATATTGTGATTGAAGAAGTAGCCGGTCAACTGATGGCTATGCTCGCGCAGCATTTTCACCGGGTAGATAGCGCAGTTACCACAGCAGATATGCAGCAGAATGTTCATTTTGACTCCCGGGACAGATAATATGAATCGTCAGCCTGCCTTGAAAGGAGCGGTAAAGTCAACCGGAAAGCCACTTGAGAGGTGGCAGTGGCAACAACTGCCAGAGCTTGTTGTGCAGACGTTGCGCGGCCGCAAGCTGTTCGATATGGCGGTGGCAGAGGCGGGTCATCTTCTCCTGTAACTTCAGCAGATCCTGCCGGTAGTTGTCGAGCATTTCAGCCGTTTGTTGTCGGTCCAGAGGGATTTCAAGGCTCGTCAAGCCGAGACTGCTCGCCAGCAAGAGGGCTTCTTTGGTTTCTTCACCCGTTACTTGCAATAGCTGGCCAGCGGCATCGATGAACTCGTATTGGCCCAGAAGTTCCTGATGCAGTTTGAGCGGTGGCGCAAAGAGGTAATTTTTCAGTGGCCCGGTCGTTTGGCGGTAAAGGTAGGTCTGGGGAAAGCGAGGGATACCTTCAACCTCCAGTTGCCGGAGGAGTTGCTCTCCCAGATTACGGTCGACCGGTTTGGTCCTGTTGTCGGCGTTCTCTGCAGCGTCGTCCGGCACCCCAATCGATATTTCGGGTGGAATGCCGAGCAGCTGCGCCAGAATGCTGTCCAGTTCCTGCTCTGCAGGCGCTGTTTTTCCTTGCCGTGCACTCAAACGTCCAAGTTCTTTGAGATGAGTGGCCCCCGGAACCAGCCAGCCAATCTTTTCTCCCTCCCGGAGCAGGCCCGCTGTCGTTGCAGGGAGTAACGTCTGGCTGCGCAGTTGCCATAATTGTTGTCCCAGGCTGCTGGCCGCGTAACACCTCAGGGCTTCTGGCAGCATGGTTTCTTCACTGTTCCCTGCTAACGGTACCAGTTGTTGTTCGGTGAAAAGTTGAAAAAGTGGTGGTGGGAGTTCGAGGGCATAGAGCAGTCTGTATGCCGCCTGAGGGTGGTCCTGGCCAAGTTCCAGCGCGTATCTCTGCCCATCGGCTAAAAAGATTTCGGTCAGAACCTCCCCATGACGACGGCACAGGGAGAGCAAATGTCGTGTGTGTTCACGGCCATCGACAGATTCAAAGATAAAGTTGGTGAAAAGCAGTTCGCTGAAGAAGGTCCCTTCGAGTTGACTTAACCAGTTTGCGGGCAGATGCAGTTCAACCCGGCTGTTCTGCGCCGTGAGCCCGAGGAGATGGGCTGCTTCAATGCTCCAGAATGGTAGGTTGCCGGGGATCGTAAGATGTCGATTCGGCCAGCTGGTTCGCAGACGCCCCGCCAGTTCCCGTCGCAGGGCGGTCTCGGGGCGCTGGCTGCCACTGAGATTGGCGTGCAGACTCTTCTCATGAAAGGGACTGCTGAAAAGGAACGCATCTCCTTGCTGCTGAAGCGGGTGGGGACTATTGTCAAGGACGCGCCAGAGAGTATTTGCTGCTAATTGTGCCCCCGAATGTGAAATTTCACAGTGACAGCGAGGGGCAAGTGCCTGAGAGTGGAACAGAAGGCGTTGTCGGTCTTGCGGTTGGCTGTGTTGCCGGTCTTCTTTGTGCCAGGTCGTCAGAAGCAAGCGGAGAAGCTTTTCTCCGCGATCCTTCTGACTCAGCCACCCGATCTGTTGAAGCCTCAGCAGCAAATGATGAAAAACAACAGCACTGTTATCCGGCAATGTTTCACCCGGGTCCGGTTTGATCTCCTGCAGGGCCCGGCCGAGTGGCTCTGGAAGCCGGTCCAGAAGTCGTTCGATCACTGTTGAGAGTTTTTCAACCGGCAGATTGGTTGGCATGAGCTGCCAATGCTGAAGGCTGAGAAGGCGCAAGACGACAAGTCGGTTCCAGTCGGTTGCATTTTCTTCTGCGGTCAGAATGGAATCCTTGTCTCCGCGCCGTGACCTGCAATATTCAAGGAGGGCCGGAAAGGACAGGGTCAGGGTCTCTTCCAGAAGGTTCAGCAGGTAGAAAGGTGAAAGTTCTTCTGATGCGATGCGTCCGGTGACGGACAGAAGTTTGAGTTGGTCGATCAGGTCGAACAGCCGGTGATGGAAGACAGCCGGGTCTTCAGTGCTCGACAGCGGCAGTGATGTGAGCAGAGAATTTTCTCCGGAAGTCACTTCCCATATGTTGATACTTTACGTCTCCCAGGTAACGAAATGGCGCAGTCCCAGTGCTGTTGCCGCTGCAGCTTCAGTCTCGAAGCTCAAATCTGTCGTGTTGTCAGGCAGAAAAACCAGACCGCCGGCAATCATGCTCTGACGGTTGATCCAGAAAATCAACGGGGGAGTGCAGGTGCCGGTTGACGTTTGCAATGGGTGGAACAGATCAACGCGTCGGAAGGGAGTGCGTCCGTTTTCAATAATCTGTTCAGCCCAGGTGGCAAGTTGGGTGGCAAATAATTGCAGGTGTTTGCGGGAAGACATCTCGGGATCAGAACCTGGAGGTCTGTTGTCAGGGTTGGCGCAGTTCAAGGTCAACAATCAGGGATTTAAGAATTTTGACCTGATCACGCAACAAGTCGTTTTCCTGCTTGAGTTCAACCAGCTCAAGGTGGTCGTTTTTCTGCCCGTCGATGAGCGTCTGCTGTCTTTTTATCTGCTTTTCAAGCAGCCGGATAGAACCCGCCAGGCTTGCAAGAACCTTGGCCCGGCGGTTCCATGAACTGTCGGGGTGTTGCTGCTCCAGTTGCAGGAAGGCCTCGGAGCGGTGGCCCGAATCAAAGCGATCGATTCCTTCTACAAACAGGAGCATTGCCGGATTTTCGACCGACGCAGAAGTCCCGTTCCCTTTTTGTCCTGGAAGGGGAAGGCATGCTGAAAGGATCAGCAGCATCAAGAGTGATGGTCGCAGCAAACGGATCAACGTTGTTCCCGACGGTCGATAAGGTAATTGCTGCCAGGCAGCATTTTCAGATGATGTTTGATCTTAGCACATTCGCGACTGATTGCGGCAGGTGAGGGTTGACTGAGGCTGCCGGTGGTTACGACCGCAACCGATACGGTCATCAGCGGGTATTGGATCTCGTTGTCCTGCCGATCCCTTCCGGTGATAAAGCCCGTCGTGCGATCTTCGATATTGTAGAGCAGTGGTACCTGTTCGTCAAAGGCGAGAATCATTTTCTGGGCGAGAGGTTCTGCATTCTCGGGGGAGGTCAAGACCACATAGTCATCTCCCCCGATGTGGCCGAGAAGGTGGTCTGTCGACCCGATTTCACTCAGGACCTCTTTGAGGATGTCCCGGACCAGGGCAATGGCCTTGTCGCCTTCCTGATAACCATAGCGATCATTGAACGATTTGAAATTGTCGATGTCGATATAGACGTGGGCGAAGGATTCGTTGTTTTCAATACGCAGGTTGATCTCGTGATCGATGGCCATATTGCCGGGCAGATGCGTCAATGGGTTGGCGTCAAGCCTGACTTGTTCGAGATGTTGCAGTTGATCGTTCATTCGGACAAAGGCTCGTGCCAATTCACCGAACTCATCATTGCGGCGGATGTCGATCTGGCAATCGTAATCACCGTTGGCGATCCGACTGGTTGCACTGATCAGGTCACGGGTTGAGCGGTGGATTGCAAGAATGACCGAGAGCGCGACTGCAACACCAAGCGAGATACCGAACAGGGTCAGGAGCAGGGTGATACGAAAGGCCCGGGTACTGCCACTGGTCAGCCCCAGCAGGCTGGCATCGATAATTGTCTCGCGATTTTTCATGAAAAGATCGAATTGCTTGAGCAGTTCCTTACGCAGTGGTGAAAGGCTTTTCCCTCCGGTAGCCAGTTTCAGGTCTTTTACGACAAGAATTCTTTCGAGTTTTTCGATGTAGCTGTCACCGGCCAGCTGCATTTTTTGCGGCAATGGTTGGCTGAGAGGCAGGTTTCTCAGTTTATGCCAGTTGGAGAGAAAGTCTTCCCGCCTGCGCAGGTGCATCGAGTCGAGGTTGATATCCGTAATGATATCTTCGGCTTTCTCCAGCCTGTCGAGAGCCAGTAGGTCCTGACGCAAGGTGGTTGCCATCATCAGGGCACGGTAGTCACCGTTGATCAGCTCATTGGCCTGCTCGGTCTGTGAGCCGAGGCTGCTCAGGGCATAGATGGTCGCAACCAGGCCGAAACAGGCGGTCATCAGAAAGCCCAAGGCGATTTTCTGGATAATTGTCAGTTGGGCTTTACGTCCCATATGAACAGAGCCTTGCCATGGAATTTCTCCCTCCCAAGCCGGTTACTTCAGGCAAACAGGTCTCCGGAGCGCGTTACGGCATCGGGAGTTTTCTGGAAATGTTGGTAGCAGATTTCAGTAGCAACCCGGCCTCGTGGCGTGCGATGCAGAAATCCCTGTTGGATCAAAAATGGCTCAATAACATCTTCGATGGTATCACGCTCTTCACCGATTGCTGCGGCCAGAGTGTCGAGCCCGACCGGCCCTCCCCTGAACTTGTCGATGAGTGTCGTGAGCAGCAGACGGTCCATAAAATCAAGGCCTTTGCGGTCAACCTCGAGCTTTTCGAGTGACCGATCTGCAACCTCCCGGGTGATTTTCCCATCCTCTTCTATTTCGGCAAAATCCCGAACCCGGCGGAGCAGGCGATTAACGATTCGCGGGGTTCCGCGACTCCGGCGGGCGATCTCGGATGCTCCTTTAACGTCAATGGCAATATCGAGGATACGGGCACTGCGGTTGACAATCCGGGTCAATTCCTGTTCGGTGTAGAATTCGAGCCGGCTGATAACGCCGAAGCGGTCTCGCAGTGGTGATGAAAGTAATCCGGCTCTGGTTGTCGCTCCGACGAGCGTAAATCGTGGGATGTCCAGCTTGATACTGCGAGCCGATGGACCCTGGCCGATCATGATGTCGAGCTGGTAGTCTTCCATTGCCGGGTAGAGGATTTCTTCGACCACCGGAGATAAGCGGTGGATTTCATCGATAAAGAGAACATCCCCTTCTTCAAGGTTTGTCAGGACTGCCGCCAGGTCACCGGCCTTTTCAATCACCGGTCCCGAGGTGCTTTTGATTGCAACGCCCATTTCCTGGGCGATGATATTGGCCAGGGTGGTTTTCCCCAGTCCGGGGGGGCCGAAAAAAAGCACATGGTCGAGCGCTTCCTGGCGTTTTCGAGCCGCCTCGATAAAAACCTGCAGATTCTGTTTGGCCTTGGTCTGACCAACATATTCCTGCAGACTTTTCGGGCGCAGACCACTTTCAAAAAGCTGATCCTAGCCTTTTTGTTGACCGGATATCAGGCGCTCTTCCATGGAATAACTCGCTTTGTATTGCCTTACTTGCGCAACAGTTGCAGGGACCTTCTGAGAACCTCTTCGAGGGCTGTTCCCGGTGGAGATTTGAGGTTCTTGACTGCTTTTCGGGCCAGGCTTTCCTTGTACCCAAGGTTGATCAATGCCGAGACTGCATCCTCATGTGACCCGGCGGGGGTGTTTGTATTGGGGACTGTGTTGTTGCCGAGGTCACTCAGGGTAAACGCGGCGGCTTTGTCCTGCAGTTCCAGTACCAGCCGTTCGGCACTTTTTTTACCGATACCCGGGATGCTGGTCAGGTGCGTGATGTCTCCTTCGACCAGGGCCGAAGCCAATTCCGCGGCAGCCATATGTGACAGGATGTTGATTGCGAGTTTGGGGCCGACACCCGAAACCGAGATCAGCAGAGCAAAAAAATCTTTTTCTTCGGCAGAGAGAAAACCGAACAGATTGATGGCATCTTCCTTGACGTGGGTGTGGATGTGCAGCTGGATTTTCCCCTGCTCAGGCAGGGCATAGAAGGTCGAAAGCGGGATTTGCACTCTGTAGCCGACACCGGCAACGTCAATCACGATAGCTTCGGCCTGGCGCTGGGCTATTTCTCCGGTCAGCAGGGCAATCATCAACTCATCTTTCCTGACGCCGGGTCTGGAGGCTGATCCTGGCCGTCAGTTGGTGGCTGTGGGCGTGACAGATTGCTACCGCCAAGGCGTCCGCCGCATCTTCCTGGGCAATCTCCGGCAGGGCCAACAGGGTGCGAGTCATCTGTTGAACCTGTGATTTGCTTGCTCGTCCGTAACCGACGACAGCACTCTTGACTTGCAGTGCAGTGTACTCTGCGACTGGCAGACCTGCTCTGACGCCAGCCAGCAAGGCAATACCGCGCGCGTGCCCGAGCTTGAGGGCTGACGCCGGATTTTTGGCAACAAAAACCTGTTCGACCGCAACCGCATCGGGGGTGAATTGTTGAATCAGTTCTTCCAGCTGGGTGTAAATCCTGTCCAGTCGATCGGCCAGCGGGGTTTCACTCCGGGTCATGATTGCCCCGTTATCGAGATGCCGCAGGTGGTTGCCCTGCTGCTCAATCAAACCGTATCCGGTGGCCCGGCTGCCCGGGTCGATGCCTAGAATTATCATAAAGCAAATTCAGGGATCAGGCGTTGGGCGCTGGGCGCTGGGTTTTAAAGCTTTAAAACCTGTGCCTGGAGCCAGATACCTGGTGCCTGTCCCTAACCCATAATCCTTTCCATCTCCTCGTCGGAAATGTCGAAGTTGGCGTGGACGTTTTGAACATCATCATTATCCTCAAGAACGTCAATCATCTTCATCAGTGATTCGGCCTGTTTGCCTTCGACCGGATTCATGTTCTGCGGGATCATGGTGATTTCGGCGGACTGGAATTTCAGCCCTTGATCCTCAAGGGTGTTGCGGACATTTTCAAATTCAGAGGGGTCGGTGACGACCTCGATGATTCCATCCTCATCCTTGACGTCTTCGGCACCGGCTTCGAGCGCCGCTTCGAAAACAGTGTCGAAATCGCTCTCTTGCGGGAAGATGATCTGACCCTTGCGATCGAACATGAAGGCAACGGAACCACTGACGCCGAGACTGCCGCCATACTTGTTGAACGCATGTCGAACCTCGGCGACCGTTCGGGTGCGATTATCAGTCATGAACTCAACGATGACAGCGACACCGGCCGGGCCGTAGCCTTCGAATACGCCTTCTTCATAGGTGACCCCGTCGAGGTCTCCCGTCCCTTTCTTAATCGCGCGCTCAATGTTGTCCTTCGGCATGTTGGCCTGTTTGGCCTTGTCAACAGCCAAGCGCAGACGTGCGTTGGCTTCCAGGTCGCCACCACCGATTTTGGCTGCGATGGTGATCTCTTTGATCAGTTTGGTGAATATTTTGCCGCGCTTGGCATCTTGAGCACCTTTGCGATGCTTAATGTTTGCCCACTTGCTGTGTCCAGCCATTTCCTGCTTCTCCCAGGGACTTGCAGCCGCTGTTGTTCGTGTCGAAACCGGCGACCGTCGATATTATTGGATAGTGTTAGTCGTTCAGTGTTCCTGCGGTGCCGCACGGTAGCCGACAACCTTGAGCTTTTCAGTGACGTCGGTAACCCCTTCAGTTGTTTTTGCATCGTCGATTGCCGCGAATTTTTCGTCTTCGCTGTAGACATGCCCTTCCAGTGTGACATGACCATCTTTTACGCTGATCTGAAAAGTCAGATCTTCGATTCGTGCATCAGCCAGGCGTGCAATCTGAATCTTTTTCCGGATGATCAAATCGCGCAGACGTTCCTTGGATTGGGATTTCAGTTGCAGCAGATTTTCATCCATGACGCCACCAGCTATCTGCTGAACTGCGGTCTCGAAACTCAGTTTGGCGGTGTTGATGATCAAGTCGTAATGGACCGGATCGTCCCAGTCGCGGTCGTAATAATATTTAATGAAGCCTGCACGCTGCTGATCACTTTTACGCACCAGGGTATAGGCCAGATCGGGGTCGATCCATTCACGTTCGGCCCAGCGTTCGACGCGCAGGTCAAAGGGCGCAATCACCCGGACCCGGAAAACGTTGTCGATCCCTTCCAGCAGGTCCTGTCCGCCGCGGCCGTAGATAATCACGTTTCCCTGCAGTGCCTGCTCCAGGACAATCAGCTGGATCCGGTTCATCCCCAGCTCAATCTGACGATCGAGGTGCTCGATAAATGCGGGGGGTTTTTCATCGATCTGTGTCAGAACTTCACGGGTCAAACCATATTCTGGTGCAATATCTTCAATTGCCTCACCGTCAATCAGGCGGTAGCCGAGTTTGTCAGCTATTTTCTGGACGATAGGGATGCCGCCGCTACCCATCTCGCGGGAAATTGTGATGATCGCCATCTTTCTCTTCTCCAGTCTGCCTGGCACAAAAGCTCTGCCAGGGTTTGATATGCCGATCGTGCAATGAACCGGTCGGCGACAGATGAAGTCACTCAGCGTTATTGCTTATAGCCGGGCTTATAATCGAAACAGTGCAGGGTTTCTATAAAACGGATCGTACGACTTGCCGAGCGCATGACAACGGTGTGGGTGCGGGCACCCTCGGCAAAGTAGCGAACTCCGCGGACCAGATCGCCGTTGGTGATTCCGGTGGCGGCAAAGAAAACCTCGCCTTTGGCCATTTCCTCGGCCAGGTAGACCCGATCAAGAGAGTCAATCCCCATCCCACGAGCGCGTTTACGTTCTTCATCGCAGGAAAAAATCAGGCGTCCCTGCATGAATCCGCCAAAACAACGCACGGCAGCAGCAGTTAGAACCCCCTCGGGGGCACCCCCGATTCCCATCACCATGTCGATACCGCTCCCCTCAATTCCGGTGGCGACCGCGGGTGCAACGTCACCGTCTTCGATCAGCTGGATCCGTGTTCCGGCCTCACGTAATTCGGCAATCGCTTTATGGTGCCGTGGGCGATTGAGAAGAACCACGGTTATATCGCAGAGGTCACAGCCCTTGGCCTTGGCCAGCTGGCGGGCATTTTCTCCGGCACCCTTGTTGATATCCACCACGCCATGACCGGCTGGACCGGTGATGATCTTGTCCATGTACATATCCGGGGCATGCAGAAAACCACCGGTTGGCGCCATGGCGATTGTTGCAATGGCGCCGTTCGTTCCGTTGGCACAGATGTTGGTCCCCTCAAGTGGATCGACAGCGATGTCGACCTTCAGTCCGCCCAAGCCAAGACGTTCGCCGATATAGAGCATCGGAGCCTCGTCCATTTCGCCTTCGCCGATAACAACCGTGCCCTCGATCTCCATCCGGTTCAGGGTGTTTCGCATGGCTGTGGTTGCCGCATCATCAGCAGCAATCTTGTCGCCCCGGCCAACCCAACGGCCAGATTCAAGTGCGGCGGCTTCAGTGATTCTGGCCATTTCAAGGGCCAGTCCTCGATCAATTTTCATGTCACTTCGTTTCGGCCTGTTCCGGGTTCTGTGTTCGGCCGGATTCAGGAGTATATGGTTTGTCAGTCAGATTTGTCTGCTTTTCCCAGCGCGACATGATGGCATGATTTGTCCGAGAGTTCAAGCGTTGCCGGGGGCAGTTCACGGCAAATTTGTTCTAACGCGGTCACATGCATGGCACCGAAGAATTTTTCGTCATTCGCAAATAATCGAGAACCGAACGGACGTTCATGGCGAGTTGCCGCATCTTTTGCGCCACGCTGGGGACCCCTTTGGACTTGAT
>JAJRWF010000031.1 GCA_024276905.1 Deltaproteobacteria bacterium | reverse complement strand
TCTCCGAAGGCGCGACTCGCTCGGCAAGTTCGCTGGAGGAAATCACCAGTTCTATGGGTGAGCTCTCAAGTCGAACGCGCGACAATGCCGACAATGCCCAGCAAGCGAACCAGCTGTCGACCGACGCGATGGAGGCGGCGCGGAAAGGCAGCGCCCGAATGCAGCAGATGGTTGCGGCAATGGACGACATTCGTGATTCGGGGCAGTCGATCAGCAAAATTATCAAGGTGATCGATGAAATTGCCTTTCAGACCAACCTGCTGGCACTCAATGCAGCCGTAGAAGCCGCCCGGGCCGGACAACACGGCAAGGGCTTTGCGGTCGTTGCCGAAGAGGTGCGTAATCTGGCTGCCCGCAGTGCCCGGGCCGCGCAGGAAACTGCCGAGCTGATAGAGGGCTCGGTGGAGAAGACGGATAACGGCGCCAATATCGCCAAGGATACCGCTGACGCTCTTGAAGAGATTGTGACCGGTATCACCAAAACCAGTGATCTGGTCAGCGAGATCGCAGCCGCCAGTAATGAGCAGGCTCAGGGGATCGGCCAGATCAATCAGGGGCTGGAGCAGATTGATCAGGTCACCCAGGCCAACACTGCCAGTGCCGAAGAGAGTGCAGCGGCTGCAGAACAGCTTTCAAGCCAGGCAATGGAGTTGCGTCGCTTGCTGCAGCAGTTTAAGTTACGGACGGCGACGATAGCTCAGGCTCCGCCGACGGCGGCAGACAAGATTGCCTGGAATGCCCCGGAAGCAAGTTCTGGCTGGCAGGCAACCGAGGAGCAAGCTGCCTCCCAACCTGCTGAAATCGCACTTGACGATAGTGAGTTCGGCAAGTATTGACGATTAAGGCCGTTTACCGGGTATATCCCGATTTGCTTACCGCGACTTGTTTTGTCCTCTCCGGCAGACTAAACTGCAACTTTAGTCTGCCGGAGATTTTTATGCGCCTTCCTGCCCCATTGTTTGCTGGCAAACTGCTGCGGCGCTACAAGCGGTTTTTTGCCGATGTTGAACTCGATGACGGCCGTGTTGTTATCGCTCATACTCCGAATACCGGCAGCATGCTGCAGTGCGCTGTCCCCGGCTATCCGGTGCTGGTTTCCGCGACGGATGATCCCAAACGCAAGCTCAAGTACACTCTCGAATTGATCCAGGTGAATGGACATTGGGTCGATACCCATACCCAGCGCACCAATCGTCTTGTTGAAGAAGCTCTCAGCGGTGGCTGGATCAGGGAATTCACCGGCTACCGGTTGCAGCGCGAATTCCGATTCGGTGCCAGTCGTATCGATTTTTATCTGGAAAAAGCGGGGCAAAAAGTACTGCTGGAGGTCAAAAATGTCACTCTTTGCGGCAATGGAGTTGCACGTTTTCCCGATGCGGTGACCACACGTGGGCAGAAACACCTGAGTGAACTGCAGGAGGCCGTGTTGCAGGGTTATCGGGGAGTGATCTTCTTTCTGGTGCAGCGAGCCGAAGCGACAAGTTTCACCCCTGCTGACGAAATAGATCCTGACTACGGCCGTTTGCTGCGCGAAGTGGTTGCCGCCGGAGTCGAACCGCTCGCTTACCAAACGAATATTTCCCCGCAAGAAAACCGGGTCGCGAAGCGGATTCCGGTTGTGCTTGATTGAGGTTTTTCTATGCGTGCTGTCGGACTGATTACCGAATACAATCCCTTTCATAACGGCCACCTCTACCATCTGCAGCAAAGTAAAGAACTTGCGGGAGCCGAAGTGGCGGTGGTGGTGATGAGCGGTCATTTTCTGCAGCGCGGTGAGGCCGCACTCTGTGATAAGTGGCGGCGTACTGAGATGGCACTGGCCGCCGGGGTTGATCTGGTAGTCGAGCTTCCCTATCTCTTCGCCTGCAACAGTGCGCCTCATTTTGCGCGTGGTGCAATTCTTTCTCTTGAAGCTCTGGGTGGCGTTGATTCCCTGTGTTTTGGCAGTGAGGCGGGAGGACTTGAACCATTGCAGCAGACTGCCGAACTGCTGGAAGCAAAGAGTGAGGAAATCACGGCGCAGACACAGAATCTTCTACGACAGGGGGTTGGCTACCCGGCGGCTCGGGCCGAAATCATGCACCGCTTATTGCCGGGTTTGCCCGCTGAAATTCTAACGGCCCCGAACAATATTCTCGGCATTGAGTATTTGAGGGCTTTGGCACAGAGTGGTTCAACGATCAGGGCACGGACTGTTCAGCGTCGGGGCGCCGGATATCATGATCTGGAAGGGCGGGGAGCAATTGCCAGTGCGACCGGTATTCGCAAGATGCTTAAAGAGGAAACAGCAGTCGCCGAATACCTGCCTTCGCGAGTTCTTGATATCCTCGATAGCGCCCGGGGAAATGGCGAGATGCCCGATGCGGATCATCACCTGCGGTTACTTTTGGCGCGGATTCTGCGCGGTGCCGAGAGTCTGGAGGGGATCTATCAGATTGAATCGGGTCAGGAAAACCGTCTGTTCGAAGCGGCTGGAGATGCAAAGAGTCTGGAGGAGCTGATCGACAGGATCAAAGCCCGGCAGCTGACGCGAACCCGAGTGCAGCGGGTGCTTTGTCATCTTCTTCATGAGGTCGAAGCGGGTCTGGCCCAGCGGCTGTTGGAGCAGGGCCCGCTTTTTCTGCACCTGCTCGGCAGTTCGCAGGCAGGTGAAAAATTCCTGGCCGCAAGTCGCAAGCAACGCAGTCTGCCGCTGATCAGTAACTATTCGCGGATTCACAATCAATTACAGCGTTTCTATGGCCGGGGGAGCAAGCGACTGCTGCTGGCCCAGGAACAGTTGCATCTCGAACTGAGAAGCAGCGACAATTATGCCCTGCTGCAAAGGGGTTTTTCCGCCCGGCGGCAGCGAGACTATTTTGAAACGGTGCGACGCTTCGAGTCTGTGAGGTGTGAGACGAAAGAGTGAGAAACAAATTAAAGCCATGTGATGGATTGCATCTCACTCATCATCGAACATAGGTGGTTGTCGAAGGCTGGTTTTCACCAGCTCGGGGCTGGCGATTTCCCGTTCGTTGCCGGCGCCCAACTCTTTGAAGCGGCGTGCGCTGACTAGAACGCGATGGTCGAGTGAGGACATGGCCCGGTTATAACTGTCGACCGCCTTCCCGAGGCCTTTGCCCATCTCCTGGAAATGCTCTTCAAGGACGGCTATGCGTGCGTAGAGTTCCTGCCCCAGCTGGCTGATAGCCTGGGCGTTTTCAGTCAGTTGTTCATGGCGCCAGCCATAAGCCACCGAGCGCAGCAGGGCGATCAGGGTTGTCGGCGTGGCGAGCAGCACCTTCTGTTCGACGCCACATTCAATCAGGGCCGGGTCCTGCTCCAGGGCGGCAGAAAAAAATGCTTCTCCCGGCAGGAAGAGGACAACAAATTCAGGGGTTGGCTGGAACTGTTCCCAGTAGTTTTTGGTAGATAGTTTCGTCAGATGGTCACGGACCTGGCGGGCATGATCAATCAGAAAGTTCCGGCGCTGGTCATCATCCACGCTCTCCTGTGCTTCAAGGTATGCGGCCAATGGTGCCTTGGCATCGACAACAATGTTGCGCCCATTCGGCAGCCGGATAATCATGTCGGGCCGCAGGCGCCCGTTTTCAGTATTGACTGACTGTTGTTCCTCAAAGTCGCAGTGTTTGAGCATCCCGGCCATCTCAACGACGCGCCGTAGCTGCATTTCGCCCCAGCGGCCGCGGACCGACGGTGATCGCAACGCCTTGACCAGGTTGCCGGTTTCACGGTCCAGATTGCGTTGACTTTCCATCAGGGTTTTCAGCTGTTCATCCAGCCGGGCGTAGGCGCCGCTGCGGGCCTGTTCCAGCTGACCGATCCGTGTGTCAACCTTGACCAGCGCCTCCTGCAGCGGCTTGACCAGTTGGTCGATTGCCTGTTGCCGGCCTATGAGGTCCCCTTTGGCTTCCGCTTGAAACTTTCCAGCCGAGTTTGTGCCAGATCAAGAAAATTACGATTATTAGCGTTTAAAGCCTCGGCGGAAAGGGCTTTGAACGCCTGCTGCAATTGTTGCTGGTTCTGCTTGAGCAAGGCCAGTTTCTCTTCGGACGCGTGTTGTTCGGCTTCGAGTCGCGCCCGGTATTCGATGGCTGATTTTTCGTATTCTCGGCTCTGTTTACGTTTGTAGAGCAGTCCCAAAGTGAATCCGACCAGTCCACACAGAAGTGCAATCAGGGTAAGGGGAACAATTGTTGGCATATCTATCATATTGTTTTCTCAGGGGAAATATTACAGATAAGATAACAGAGACGGGGGGCTGTCGGCAAGTCGGGGGTGTGCTTGCCGGTGATTGTGAGTTACAATTAAGACGTGATGTGGGGAGGTTCAGGATGGGGCAGGATTTCAGTTTCGCAGATTTTACCCGGCAGTGTCGCCACAGTTATCTGCCGTCCGCGTTGCCGCCGGGAATGCGGATGGGATTGCTGTATCAGGATTGTGAGTTTTTGCTTGATCAGTATCAACCTGATCGTTTTACGCACATTGCGTGCCGGGCGGGTTGCGGAAATTGTTGTATCGTCAACGTGACGGTACTGCTTCCCGAAGCTCTGGCGATTATAGAGTATCTGGAGGAACGACTCGCTAAGGATGCGGAACTTGACGAGCGGCTTGATCTGCTGTGGACCAGCGTTCGTGGCATTGATGACGAGGAACGGGTCTGCATGCGACAGCCGTGTGTTTTTCTTGATGACGGCGGGAATTGTTCCATCTATCCGGTCCGGCCACTGCTTTGTCGGGGGGTAACGTCGACCGATGACGAAGAGTGCAGGGAGTCGTTTAACGCTTATCTCTATAACGCAAAACGGGTTGTACAGATGAACCTGTTCCAGCGTGAACTTTATGCTGCCGCCTACCTTGGTCTGAGTGAGGGACTTGAGGAGCAGGGACTGGACGGCCGTGGATTTGAACTGACCGGGATTGTTCGCTATCTGCGTCGCCATCCGCACCGACGAGAGGATCTGCGCTCCGGGTTGCGGCTCAAATGGGACGAGCTGGCCTGAGAGTCTGTTGCACTCAGCCGTGCCGGCTGCTGAGTATCAGGTACTGAACCAGGCCGAACAGCGAGATACAGAGCATGACGATCAGTGAGGCCCGGGTGTGATCGTCTTTACGCCGCTTGCGGCGGCTGTTGATCACCAGACCCCCGATGCTGCTGAAAAGGCAGATCAACAGCAGATAGAAGATGTAGTGCATCAGCTCCATGTCCCAGGTCCGGCGCAGGCGCAGGTTGTAGAACCGGTCGAAAAAGGTTTCGACCTCAGGTTTGGCGAGGGCGGTGATAAAAAGAGCAGCCACCAGACTGACGCCGCTGAGCAGCCCTGACCAGGTCAGGAGTCTGATCCAGAGATCGGGGCCTTTACGGCGGTCAACATAAGGGCGGGTCATCGGGGTCTCCTTGGAGGCTGTCCGGTCGGCAGCCGTTGTGCTAGGATGAAGCAACCCAGCAGAAGAGGGAGCGCAGCAGCAAAATGAGTCAGGGACAACAACTGCCATCAACCACCAGCAGGGTGCAGGATAAGGCCGGAACGCCGCCGCTGTTTAAGGTTTTGATGCATAATGACGATTATACCACTATGGAGTTTGTCGTCGAGGTTCTGCGAGCGGTTTTTCACCAGAGTGATACGGCCGCCGAACGGATTATGCTGGCAATTCACTTTCAGGGGCTTGGCCACTGCGGGACCTATCCTTTTGCTGTTGCCGAGACCAAGGTTCAGGAAGTGCGGAATCGGGCACGCAAGGCCGGGTTTCCGCTGCGGTGCAGCATTGAGAAGGAATAGCGAAGAGGATCTATGTTTAATCAGGACGTTCAGATAGCTTTTACCCTGGCAGTCAGGGAGGCTCAGCGGCGGCGCCATGAGTACCTGACGACCGAGCATATCCTATACGCCCTGCTCTTCGAGGGGAGTGGGCAGCAGATCATCAGCGTTTGTGGTGGTGATGTTGAGGAACTCAAGCGACAACTCGAGGATTTTTTTGACAAACACCTGGTTTCTTTGCCCGAAGAAACCGAGGATGATGAGATTCCGCGTCAGACGCTGGCCCTGCAGCGATTGCTGCAACGGACTGTCCTGCATATGCAGTCGTCAAACCAGGATGAAGTGGGGGTCGGGGATCTCCTGGCGGCAATCCTTGAGGAGGAAAACAGTCACGCTTGTTATTTTCTCGCCGGTCAGGGGATCGAACGGGTTGACCTGCTCGATTATATTTCGCATGGTTCGGATAACAGCCCTGCTTCCGAACCGGCACCGGACCCGCCTGCCGAATCGCAACCCGACGAACGCAGCAAACCGAAAAAAACCGGTACTGACCCCCTCCAGGCTTTTACGCATGATCTGGTAGCGCGTGCCCGGGCGGGCAAAATCGATCCCCTGATCGGGCGCGAGCAGGAACTGGAGCGCACCCTCCTGGTTCTCTGTCGGCGGCGTAAGAACAACCCGATCTTTGTCGGTGAGCCGGGGGTCGGTAAAACGGCAATGGCTGAAGGCCTGGCGTTGCGTGTTGCCAACGGCGAGGTCCCTGACTTGCTGCAGGACAGCGAACTTTTCACCCTCGATATGGGGGCGTTACTGGCGGGCACCAAATTCCGCGGTGATTTTGAAGAGCGACTCAAGGCGGTGCTCAAGGCCTTGCAGAAACGGGAAAAAGCGATTCTGTTTATCGACGAAATCCATACCATTGTCGGTGCCGGGGCGACCAGCGGCGGCAGTCTCGATGCCTCAAATATCCTCAAGCCGGTGCTCGGCTCAGGCGAACTGCGCTGCATCGGTTCAACGACTTATGAAGAGTATCGCAACCTGTTCGACAAGGATCGTGCCCTGTCAAGGCGCTTTCAGAAGATTGATCTGGCAGAGCCTACCAGTGAGGAGAGCCGGGCAATTCTGGAGGGGCTCAAAGGAAAGTACGAAGAGCATCATCAGGTCCGCTATACTCCCGATGCACTTGACGCGGCGGTACAACTGGCGGTCAAGCACCTGACCCAACGTCACCTGCCAGACAAGGCGATCGATGTGATCGACGAAGCCGGGGCACGGCAGCGACTGGCACAGAAGAATCGACGCCCGATCGGAGTTGATGAAGTTGAAAAGGTGGTCGCGTTGATGGCGCGGGTTCCGGTCCGCAGCGTCAGCGGTTCGGCTCGGCAGCAATTGCGTCACCTTGAGCGCGATCTCAAGCGGACCGTATTCGGACAGGATCAGGCGATTGAAAATTTGGTGAGGGCGATCCACCGTTCGCGCGCCGGGCTCGGACATCCCGACAAACCGATCGGTTCGCTGCTGTTTACCGGGCCGACCGGTGTCGGCAAGACCGAGGTTGCCAAACAGCTGGCCGCGACTCTGGGAGTCAAGTTCCTGCGCTTTGACATGAGTGAGTATATGGAGAAACACTCGGTCGCACGTCTGATTGGCGCTCCGCCCGGTTATGTCGGTTTTGATCAGGGCGGCTTGCTGACCGAGAATGTCCGTAAACATCCCTGGTCGGTGTTGCTGCTCGACGAGATCGAAAAAGCCCATCCCGATCTGTTCAATATCCTGCTGCAGGTGATGGATCACGGCACTCTGACCGATAATAACGGCGCCGAAACCGATTTTCGTAATCTGATCCTGATTATGACCAGTAATATCGGCGGCCGTGAAATGAATAGCGCACCGATCGGATTCGGTGAGCGCAGTTCGCCGCCGCCCAGACAGGCGCTTGAAAAGGCCTTTTCACCAGAGTTTCGTAATCGGCTCGATGCGGTGCTGGGTTTTGCTGCGCTTGATCAGCGGGTGATGTTGCAGGTGGTTGACAAGTTTGTCGGTGAACTGGCGACCCAGTTGGTGGAGCGAAATGTCGCTATCAGGTTGACTCCTGCTGCGCGGCGACAACTGGCCGAGCGTGGCTACGACCCGCTTTTCGGCGCCCGTCCGCTGGGACGTCTTTTACAACAGGAAATCAGTGACCCTCTGGCGAGTGAGATTCTCTTCGGAGCGCTGAAAAATGGTGGTGAGGTTCAGGTCGGCTGTCGTAACGGCAAGTTTCGTTTTACCTTCGGTCCGCGTTTGACAGACTGCTGAGGCATTCTGTGCCCTGTATTTACCTTTCTGAAGAACTCTGGTTTCCGCCGGTCGAAGAGGCCGAGGAGATCGGTTTGCTGGCGGTTGGTGGGGATCTCTCGCCACAGCGTCTGCTGCTGGCGTACAGTCTCGGCATCTTTCCCTGGTATAATCCCGGTGAGCCGATTCTCTGGTGGTCGCCGGACCCGCGTTGTGTTCTCTTTCCTGAAGACATCCATATTTCAAAGTCGCTGCGTAAGGTTATAAACCGTGGTGATCTGCATGTGACTTTTGATCAGGATTTTACCGGGGTGATTACGGCCTGCGGCCAGATGCGCAGCACGGAGGGTACCTGGATCACCCCTGAAATGCATCAGGCGTATGTTGAGCTGCATCGTCTCGGTTTTGCCCATTCGGTTGAATGCTGGCAGCAGCATCAGTTGGTTGGCGGGATTTATGGACTTAGCCTTGGGCGCTGTTTCTTTGGCGAGTCGATGTTTTCAAGGGTCGACAATGCGTCCAAGGTTGCTCTGGTGACCCTTTGCCGGTATCTGCGTCGCCTCCGGTTCCGGATGATCGATTGTCAGCAGACCAGTAAACATCTGTTGAGTCTGGGGGCAGCAGAAATAAAGCGCGCAGAATTCTGCCGCCTGTTGGCCGAAGGACTGCTCGACGACGGACAGAAACTGCGCTCCAGTTTTCCGCAATCCCCCCAAGAAAACCATTTACCCGCTGTTCCCTCAGGGTAGTCGTGCTTTCTACTCCTGTCCCTCCTGTTTGAACCAGTCGACTATGCTGGTTTCTTCTCCAGCCCACTCTGCGCTCAAACGTCGATCCAGAAATGCTTTCAGCAGGCTGGCGAAGAGCTGCTCGCCCTCTTCGATTGCGCCCAGTTTGGTGTAGAATGCGGCTTCAGCTTCGGCGGCCGGATCATCTTCCGGGTCTTTTTCAGGTTTGACCATCGGGGTGCGAAACCCGCCAAAACTGAAAAGATCGCCCTTCAGGGTCAGTTTCCAGCTTTGCTCTTCGTCGAGGCTCAGGTGCAGTGTCGCTTCCGCAATCCGTTTGCCGCTGCGCAATGCGGCACAAACCTCGGCAAATCGATCCTGTGGTCCAGCTACGGCAATTTTTTGTTCCCCTTCCTGGCCGGCACCGAGCAGCAGCAGGCGGTTGTCGAGCCAGGCACTGAAAGGTTGACCGGCGAGCAGCGGACCTTCGGTACTGACGACATAGTTGGAATCAGAGTTGAGGCTGCGGTAGAGCAGCCACTGCAAGAAATCCTCACCCAACCAGCCGTTGGCCTCGATTTCTGCGAGATGAGTATCGCTGTTAGCCTGATTCAAAGCCTTCAGGCGGTCCTTCTGCTCTGGAGCGACAATTTTACTGGCTCGGGCCAGTGGTGTCAGCAGGCGTAGACGCAGTTCCGGGAAGCTCTGATGAAACAAACCCTGAAAGCTGTCAATTCTTTTCTGGCTCAAGGACGTGAAGCGCAGCAGGCCGCTGTCGATGTTCCAGACGATATCTGAAACTGCGGGTACCGGCAGGGTGCGGCCGAAGAGCAGGCTGCTGGCCTGGTCGCGGATGGCTTCGCGTTCCTGCCTGGGAACGCGGTTGAAATTGGGGTGTGCGGACAGAAACTCAGCGCTCAAACGCGCAATTTCCCGTTTGAGCAGCGCCGCCGGTATTTTGCGCCGATCCTCACGCAGGGCAAAGCAGATCGACTGTTCACGTTGCAGGCTGCGTTCTTCAGTGAACCCGGTTGCATCCTGATCGTCGAATTCCACCCAGCCGCAGCTGTATTCCTCGGCAGAATTTTCGATCGAACGAAAACGCTCGTTGTGCAAACGTTCGGTCAGCAGTTTAAATGTCTGGTTGTGTGGCAGGGTGCCGATGACTTCAAAGTGACAAATACCGGCAGCTGGCGCAAGCAGGCCCATAGTGTTCAATCCTCTCGATGTGGATGTTTAGTGGAATGTCTCGCGTGGAGTTCAGCGGTGATGATAGTAATAGTGATGTGGATAACCATGGCGGTATTTCAGGTTATGTTCCGCCAGTTCTCCCAGCAGCCGTTCAATCTCTCTCATGGTCAAGAGTCCCTGTTCGACGAAATAGTCACCGAGTTTGCTCTGTTGGCTGCGCTGGTGAAGCAGAATGGCACGAACCTGGAGTGAACTGAGCAGGCCAAGTTGCTCGGCACGTTCACCGAAACGGCCTGTTTTGCGGCAGGTGAGGATCTCCCCGACCTCCTGCTCCTTGAGCCAGCCCCAGCGTTGGGCAATCTGGCCGGCCGTCGGTCGCTGCCGACGTTGCCAGTTAAGCGCCCAGATCAGGCTATTAAATGAAATCATCCCGCGGTAGTAGAGGTATGTTCCGAACTGGAGCGGACGGGTGGGCAGGGGACCTTGGGCCGGTTGTTTGGGGTACGGGTGCTTATGGCCGGTCGTTGCGCCGCGATTCGAGCGTCTGGATGAGGTCCCGGTGTGGCTGCGGGTGGTGAGCAGGTCGCGTTGACGCAGGTAGTTCTGGATCAGCTGGTGGGCCTGATTCAGATCCTGAAAAAGTCGTATTTGCCGGTGTTTTTTCAGCGGCTGATTGTGGCAGCTGTCGGGGTGCGTTGCTTTTGCTCGCTTGCGAAAAGCCGAATGGGCACCGGATGACTGGAGGTAGAGCAGGAAATCGCGACTCAGCCTGAGGTCGCTGCCGAACAGGATACGACAGGCGCGAAAAGCTTCTGTTTCGGAAATCTGCATCATCTGGAAAGCTCGCCCGGCTGAGGGGTGAAAGGTTGTTTCAGCGCCTGAAAAGGCGGGCTGACCCCCCTGATTTATACCCCGAACGGCAGGGGCGAAACAAGCATAAATCGATTAGGAATCAGTGATGATTTCGGTGTGATCTCGAATAAAACGGACGATTCTTTTCTGGTCCTGTTCGAGGATGTCAATGAATTGCATCCCGGCTCGCAGCGTCCCTTCCGGAGTGTTTCCTGAAAGCCAGATAATTTCTGCCAGCGCGCAGATCGGGGGTTTATTATCTCCGAGGTCGAGCAGCATCAGGCAGATATCGGAGAGTTCTGCCGGGGGATGAAGTGCGAAACGGATGCCGCCGGGGCTCAGGTTAAGCTGGCAGGGGCTGAATCCCTGTAGCACGGGAGCGGTTCTGGAGTTCAAAAGGATCGAGGCGTTCTTTTCCCAGGTCTGGCGTAGCGCGTGCAGTGACTTCTGGCCACGGGTAAATCGGATACCGATGGTGCAGTCAAGGCGCTGCTCGACTCGGCGTTGGAACATCTGCAGGTCAGGCAGAACCAGGACCCGGATCCGATTGTCGGAGAGGGATTCAAGAAAAGCCACCGAAACCTTGATGCCCAGTCCCAGTGCATCAGCACTGAGCTCGAACCGCATATCTTCACGAAAGGGATAGTCTCTGATTGCCTCAGGCCCGTAGGAAAGAAACAGGTCAAAGTGGTTGGCATCACCGTTTTCGAGAACCGCGCTGAGCAACTCGTTGCGTCCTTCAGGCGGTGGTGGCTGCTTGGCCCGCAGTTGTACCTTCTGGCCGGTTTTGAAGTACTTCTGGTAGATCATCAGAGGCTCAAAAAAAGGAAGGAGACACGCGGTGCCCCCTTCCGGTTGTAAAACTGACGGTCAAAACAGGGACCCGTTACATGTCGTGACAGGTATCACAGTTGTCTTCAACAGTGAAGGCCGTATCGCCATCGTGGCAGGCACCGCAGGATTCTCCTTCACTCATCTGGTCCATGGTATAGCGTGGGCTCTTTTTGTGATCCGGGATAAAGATTCCGGTATGACAATCGGCGCACCCGTACATTTCAGTGTGGACGCTGTGCGGGAACAGGGCATCGCCGTCTTCGACCGTGAAGCTGATATCCTGAGTCGGGTGGCAGGCACTGCAGTCTTCATCGACCGCAAAGGCCTTTTTGCCATTGTGACAAGCGCCACAAGCTTTACCTTTGCGCATGTCATCCATGCTGAACTCGGGATTTTTGCTGCGCACAATGTTAAACACCCGGTTGTGGCAGAGGGTACACTTTTTCCCCAGAGCATCCAGGTGGTTGTAATGACTGAAATTGACCGGCCCTGTTGCTTCGACGTCAATTTTGACAATATCGTCAATCCAGCGGGCAGTAGCCAGACCTGGCAGCAGTAGCAATAACGCCAGGGCTGAAAGCAGCAGGGTACGTGACATGTTTGGTGCCTCCTGTGTTTATCCGGATACGAATAGAATGGGCCATTATACAGAAAACAGCCAGATGACAAAACGGTTATTTTTTACCCGGATAAGGCCGGCTTTTCCCGTGTCCGGAACAGGACTGGAGATTATCGTGCCGCGCATGTTATGGTCCCGCCGCGAGAGAGGATACCATGGCCCAGGTAAAATTTGAGTGTTTTGCAGTGACTCCGCCGGGAGCAGAAGGTCTCTGTGCCGCAGAGCTCCGAAGGTTGGGGCTTGAGCCCGAGGAGCAGCCGGGCGGCGTGAGTTTTCAGGCGATTGCACGTGATCTGTATCGTGCCAACCTGTGGAGTCGCGTGGCATCCAGGGTGTTGGTGCGCCTCGGAGAATTCAAGTGTCGTGATTTTCCCGAGTTTTATCGCCAGCTGTTGAAATTGCCCTGGGGCCGTTTTGTGCGTCCGGAACGTAACTGCCAGATCCGGGTCAGCTGCCGAACCTCGCGTCTGAATCACAGCGGAAGGGTCGCACAGACAGTTCTTGCTGCACTCGACAAGGTTCTGGACGGTCGCCCAGGCTCTTCCTTGTCCGGCGAACAACTGATTCTGGTCCGCTTAGAGAATGATCAGTGCACGGTTTCGATTGACAGTTCGGGGGAGTTGCTGCACCGACGCGGATATCGGAAATACACTGTCGATGCACCCCTGCGAGAAAATCTGGCTGCGGCAATCCTGCTCAAGCTTGGATACGATGGTTCCAGACCTCTGGTTGACCCGATGGCCGGTTCGGGAACCTTCGCTATCGAGGCGGCTCTGATTGCAGCTGGAATCGCTCCGGGTCGTTTGCGCCGTTTTGCTTTTATGGGCTGGCCGCACTATCGGTCGCACGTCTGGACTCTCTGTTTGCAGGAGCCTGGTGTGGTTGCGCAGCCTTGCGCGGCTATTACTGCGGTTGACTGCAATCCGGCTGCAGTTTCAGCGGCCCGTAAAAATGCCGTTGCCGCAGGTGTGGAGTCTCTGGTCCGGGTTGAAGCGGGACAGATGGAACACTTTCAGGCTCCGGCGGAGAAAGGCCTCCTGATCTGTAATCCTCCCTATGGCGAACGCCTGGGTAAGGTCGATCAGTTGTTGCCCCTCTATGCCTGTTTCGGCGATCTCTGTCGTGAAACGTTCCGTCACTGGACAATCGGCTGGATTTCAGCCGACCGCAGATTCGACCGCAGGGCACGGCTTGGCTGCCAACGGCTCTGGTCTTTTTCCAATGGCGGCATCACCGTTGAATTGAGGCAGCGTCTCGGTACGGGAGAATAGAAAAATCTTGACTTCCCGCCGGGATCTCGCTATAAACTGCGCTCTTGCGGCTTAGTCCGCAAAAAATGTAGTGAAAGCGAGGTGAATGCTCCATGGAAATTACCGTCATCGATGGCAACGTCGAAAAGGCGATCAAGGTTCTCAAGCGTAAGCTTCAGCAGGAAGGACTCTTCCGTGAAATGAAACAACGGAAGTTCTACGAGAAGCCGAGCATCAAGCGTAAACGTAAAGAAAAAGAAGCTCAGCGTCGTCTGCGCAAGAAACAGCGCGCCATGCGCCGTTTCACCTGAGAAACTAAGAATATCGTTTGATAAAAAAGGCGATTCCCACTTAAGGGAATCGCCTTTTTATTGCTGAACAACTCTCCATCAGCAGAAAGATGGAGAGTTGTTTTTGTTACTGCGGAAATTTTTTCAGTTTAAGACCGGAAATTTCTTCAACAAAACGCACGACCTGGTAACTGTAGCCATATTCATTATCGTACCAGACGTAAAGAACGCAGCGGTTGCCGTCGACAATGGTCGCCAGCGAATCAACCACCCCGGCGTAGCGTGAGCCGACCATGTCGGAGGAAACCACGTCGGGTGAATTGGTGAAGTCGATCTGGTCCTGCAGTGACGAGTTGAGTGAAATATCCCGCAGGTAATCGTTGATTTCTTCGATGCTGGTTGCTTTTTCAAGCGTCAGGTTGAGAATTGCCAGCGAGACATTGGGGGTCGGAACCCGGATCGCATTGCCGGTCAGTTTGCCAGCCAGTTCCGGCAGCGCCTTAGCTACCGCTTTGGCGGCGCCGGTCTCGGTAATAACCATGTTGAGCGGCGCGCTGCGGCCGCGTCGGTTTTTGCTGTGGTAGTTGTCGATCAGGTTCTGGTCGTTGGTATAGCTGTGGCAGGTTTCCACGTGACCGCAGGAGATGCCGAACTTGTCGTTGACCGCCTTGAGGACCGGAACGATCGCATTGGTGGTACAGCTGGCGGCCGAGAAAATCTGTTCGCCAGGTTTGATGTCATCATTGTTGACGCCGTAAACAATATTGGGGACATCCCCTTTGCCCGGTGCAGTCAACATGACCTGTGAGACGCCCTTCGACTTGAGGTGCAGGCCAAGTCCCTCACGATCACGCCATTTACCGGTATTGTCGATGACGATTGCGTTTTTGATGCCGTACTGAGTGTAGTCAATCTGATCGGGAGAGTCGGCATAGATGATCCGGATCATATTGCCGTTGGCAATGATCGCATTCTCTTC
>JAJRWF010000030.1 GCA_024276905.1 Deltaproteobacteria bacterium | reverse complement strand
TCGCGACCGTAAACGGGTCGATATTCATCTGGCATTGGCGAATGTTGCCGAGCAGGAAGGGAAGAGTCAGGAGGCAGTTGATCTGTTGCTCAAGGCTCGTGACCTTGAGCCCAAGGGGATTGAGGTTCTCTTCAAGCTGGCCACGGTTTATCGCGTAGCCGGGCGGATCGATGACGCGGTAGAGGCCTACCGCAGCCTGATTGCGACCGACGGTGAAAATCGTAAAGCCCTCAGGGCTTTACGCGATATGCAGATTGAGCGTCAGGATTGGGATGATGCCCTAGCCTTACAGAAGCGGATTATCAAGGCGGCGGCTGGTGGCGGTAAGGCCCCGGCAGAAAAACAGTTACAGCTCCAGTTGCGCTATGAAATCGCTTTACGTGATTTCAATAAAGGTGAAGTTGACCAGGCAATAGGTGCGTTTGAAGAACTGAGTCGTGAAGACAAGGTCGCCACTCCAGCCCGAGTTTCGTTGGGGGATGCCTACTTGCAAAAAGGCGAGATTGAGAAAGCGGCCGAGGTTTTTCAGGCTGGTTATCTGGCCGAGAAGCGCAGTGTTTTTCTGGCCCGCCTGGAAGATTGCTACATGGAGGCGGAAGATCCTTCAGGACTGCTCAGTTTTTACCGTCAGCAATTGCTTGAAAATGGTGATGATCTATTGCTGCGGCTTTATTTTGGACGTTTCTGTCTGCGGATTGAAATGGTTGATGAAGCAATTGAGCAGTTACATGCCGTTGAAAGTTCAGGGGTTGACTTCCCGCAGTTGCATCTGTTGTTGGCCGAGGCCAACCGGCGCCGTAAACAGACCGATGAAGCACTGCAGGAGTATCGTCTGGCTCTGAAAATTGACAATCATCTCAAGCTGGGTTTTGTCTGCGAAAAATGTGGTACCGAAAGCAGCAACTGGCAGAGCCGTTGCGAGAGCTGCGGTGCTTTTGACAGCCTGATGCTTCCAGAGCGTCAGCAGATTCAGCAGGGTCGTCCGCAATTGCAGATGGCGATCCCTCATGGCCAGCGCGAGGTCTGAACTTGTCTTTAAAACCTGTCGTGATGATGATTCTCGACGGCTGGGGGATCAGTGATAACTGTGATGCCAACGCTGTCTGTCTGGCCCGGACTCCCTATCTGGATCGTCTTCAGCATGATTATCCGACCAGCAGACTCGGGGCTTCCGGCCTGGATGTCGGCTTGCCCGCCGGGCAGATGGGTAATTCGGAGGTTGGTCATCTCAACATCGGTGCCGGACGAATCGTTTATCAGGATCTGACCCGCATCAGTCGTGCGATCGATGACGGGTCTTTTTTTGACAATCACGAACTGGTTCAGCTTTGTCGCCGTCTGGCCGCTTCCGGCGGCACCCTCCATCTGCTGGGATTAGTCTCGGATGGTGGTGTTCACTCCCACAACAGTCATCTCTATGCCCTGTTACGTCTGGCGCGCCAGACGCGGGTGAGTCAGGTTTGTATTCACGTTATTCTTGACGGTCGTGATACGCCACCACGTAGTGGTGCCGATTATCTGGTCGAACTCGAAAAAGAAATTGCTGCGGTCGGGATCGGCAGCATCGCAACTGTGACCGGTCGTTACTGGACCATGGATCGTGATCAGCGCTGGGACCGGGTCGAGCGTGGTTATCGGGTCATGACAGCGGCCGTCGGTCAGGCTGCAGCAACGGCGGCCGAGGCGATCGAGGACTCCTATGCTGCGGGGCAGGGGGATGAGTTTGTCGAACCCCGGGTGATCGACGGTGGTGGGAATATCGAAGCTGGGGATGGTGTGATCTTTTTCAATTTTCGTGCTGATCGGGCTCGCGAGATCACCCGCGCGTTTACTGAAGATGATTTCGACGGTTTCCCCCGTGAAAAGAAAATTGATCTTGAGGGGTTTGTCTGCTTGACGGAGTATGATGAATCCTTCGGCTTGCCGGTGGCATTTCAGCCCGAGAGTTATCAGCAGATTCTTGCCGAGGTGGTCTCTGCTGCCGGTCGACGGCAGTTGCGGATTGCCGAAACCGAAAAATATGCCCATGTCACCTTCTTTTTCAATGGCGGACTCGAAGAGCCTTTTGCCGGTGAGGACCGGGCTCTGATCCCCTCGCCGAAAGAGGTGGCCACCTATGACCTGAGGCCGGAAATGAGTGCCGCCGAGGTCACCGAAGAGTTGTTGCGGCGGATTGATTCAGCCGTTTACGATCTGATTATCGTCAACTATGCCAATTGCGACATGGTCGGCCATACCGGTGATCTTGAAGCGGCAATCAGGGCCGTCGAGACAGTCGATCAATGTGTTCAGCAGGTTGTTGAGCGTGTACTGGCAGCGGGCGGAGCGCTGCTGATCAGTGCCGATCATGGCAACTGTGAACAGATGCGGGATGCTTCCGGCGGACCCCATACCGCCCATACCAGTAACCCGGTCGCGCTGATTTATGTTGATCTGGGAAAAAAGCGCAAACTTAAAGACGGTATTCTGGCCGATCTGGCACCCAGTCTGCTAGACCTGCTGGAACTGCCGGTGCCGACGCAAATGACCGGTCGCAGCCTGCTGGTGTAGGTTTTGCCGGTGCGGGGAGGGGGAAATGCACCGAATCTGGCATCAGTTTTCCCATCTGTTTGACCTGTTCTTCCCTCGGGCCTGTCCGGTCTGTATGGCGTTGCTGCCACCTGCTGCTGCCTTTTTTTGCCCTGCTTGTACAGATGCTGTTTCCCCGCTGCCCGAAGGCCGCTGCAGCTGTTGTGCCTTACCTTTTCTTGCGACGACTGCGAGCAGTCACCTTTGCAGTGATTGCAGTCGTCAGTCGCCGCCATTTGCGGCTGTGTTCGCAGCCGGACTTTATGACGGAGCCCTGAAGCAGGCCCTGCATCGTTTTAAATACTCTGCAGCCGTAGACCTTGATCGTCCTCTGGCGGGGTTCCTGCAATCTCATCTTCCTCCGCTATCCGGGGATGAACTTATCGTCCCGGTGCCCCTGCATCTCCATCGACTCCGTCGCCGTGGCTACAATCAGTCCTTGTTGTTGGCCAGAGTGCTGGCGCGTACTTTGCAAATTTCGCTGGATAAGGAAATTCTGCAACGTGTTGTCGACAGTCACAGTCAGCAGGGGCTCGATGCGCGACAGCGAGCGCGTAACCTCTGTAATGCTTTTGTCTGCACGCGCAGGCTGAGTGGTGAGACCCTGTTGTTGATCGATGATGTGATGACGACCGGGGCTACAGTTGCGGTTTGCAGTCAAACGTTACTCGATGCCGGGGCAGGACGTGTTATCGTGGGAGTCATCGCACGGGCTCCACGGCACTGAAGGTGAAAGACTTTTGACCGCAGGAGGGAAGATGGACAAGCAAGCGAATCGTTTCTTTGAAGCCTATCCCCTTGAAAAATTGATGCAGACAATTACAACTGGCCTGTTTCTGGTCAACACCGAGATGCAGGTTGTGTACTGGAACGAAGAGGCTGAACGCATCACCGGCTATGCGGCGACGGATGCGGTCGGCAAGCACTGTTCCTTTCTTGACGGAATCCCCTGCGACAAACACTGCGGTCTGTTCGAAGTGGATCAGGCCAAACCGATCACCGGGATTGGTTGTTCGGTGGTTCATCGCGACGGGCATCGGATTGAGCTGACCAAGAATATTGATCTTCTCTATGACGCAGAAGGTGAACTGATTGGTGGAATAGAGGCTTTTGTCGATATCAGCCGACTGAAGAAGTTGCAGAACAACCTTAAGGAAGAGGTGGCCGAGCGGACTGCTGAGCTTGTGCAGGAACAACGTAATTTGAGTTCCGTGCTCGATGGAATGACCGATCTGGCTTATATCTGTACCGCAGATTTCGAGATCAGTTTCATGAACCGGGCAATGCAGGAATTTTTCGGTGAAATCGGCGTCCGTAAGTGCTACGAGTTGATGCATGGCCTGCCGCGAATTTGTGATGATTGTCCGCTGCCGCAGGTAGTGAAGGGTGATATTGTGCGGCAGGAAAGATCATTGCCGATTACCGGGCGTACCTATGAAATTATCCATTCTCCGCTTTACCAGGCTGATGGCAGCATCCGAAAACTTGGCGTCTGCCGGGACATCACTGCACGACTTCGTAATGAAGCAGAACTGAAACAGGCGAATGCCGATCTCGATGCATTTGTCTCCACGGTTTCACATGACCTGCGTTCTCCCCTGACGCCCATGATCGGTTTTGCCGAATTTTTGCTCGAACAATACGGGCAGAAACTCGACAAAACGGCGGTCAGTTGTCTGACCGAGATAGAATCGAGTGGTCGCCGGATGCAGGCTCTGCTTGAAGATCTGCTGACTCTGGCGCGTGTCGGACAGATCCCGCTGCCGGAAAAACCGGTGTCTCTAAATCGCGTGCTCGATGAAGTTTGTCAGGAGCTGGCCGTTCAGATTCTACGGACCGGTGCCAGGATCGAGGTTGCCGAATTGTCGACGCTCCGGTTGCCGGAGAGTCTGTTGGTTGACCTGTTTCGCAACCTGTTACGGAATGCTCTGGCCTACGCCGTCGACAGCAATCCGTTAATCGAGGTCAATGCGGACCGGGGGCATGGCAGGGTTCAATTGCGTGTCGTCGATCATGGGCCGGGGGTCCCTGTTGAAGAGCGGGAATTGATTTTCGAGCCATTTCAGCGCGGGATCAGAGGGGACCAAACATCGGGTACTGGAGTCGGGCTGGCTACGGTGCGCAAAATCGCACGTCTTTATCAGGGTCGGGTTCGGGTTGAGGAAACGCTGGGGGGCGGGGCAACGTTTGTCGTTGAGTTTTTCGATCAAGCCTGAGGATAGTTATCCTTCCCGCGCTCCGCAAAGAACAACAGGGCTCCGACGCCAGTCGGAACCCTGTTGTTCTTTGCGGATGACGAGCGCGAGACTACTCGCGGACGTAAGTATCCATATCGGTTTCGTGGACCATCCCCATCAGGCGGGCGTACTCTGATTCGATGATGACGTAATGGTTGTGTGTTGATTTGGCGTTGGCTTCAAAAATTGCAGCCACAGCCGGATCTTCAACTTTGGTGGCCATTTCACGCAAACTCTCTTCGAGTTTTTTCTCTTTTTCGAGCGCCAATTCCATTGCTTTGCGCTCGTCAAGGCCACCGGCAATCGCTTTTTCGAGATCTGATAACCAGTCTGACTCATTCTCAGGCGGGGCATCGATGAATTCCTCGAAGCTCGGCAGGTCATCGCCATCATAACTGTCAAAAAATTGTTTGGCGTGATCGCGTTCTTCGCGGGCCAGCAGTTCAAAGGTCTTGATTGCGCCGGGGTCTTTCATGTGCTTGGCGGCAATCTGATAGTAATTCATGGCGTTCTTTTCGGTCTGAACGGAACGCTTCAGGGCATTTTGAACATCGGACATCATTTCTCTCCTTGGACTGATAAATAAGTGGCACAAATAACTCAGGCGGCTCCCGCCGGAGGGGTAAAAACGCGTTGGGCCAATTCCTGGTCGAGCATCAACAGCCCACGGCCGTCGCCCTCAACCCTTTCGAGCTTTCTGATGATCAGGCCTGCCGCGGCTTCCTCCTCGACCTGTTCAGAAATGAACCATTGCAACATGATCTGGGCGGCGTGGTCGTTCTCCTGCCGCGCCATGTCCATCAGTTTTCCAATCCGCGACGTGACTTCCTGCTCATGCTCCAGGGTAACCTGAAAGGCTTCCAGGGGCGAAGAATAATCGTTGCGAGCGCCTTCGATCTGCAGCATCCTGGCGCGGCCACCGACTTCGCAGACGTAGCTGAAAAACCGGTTGGCGTGGAAGAGTTCTTCCTGATACTGAGTGTCCATCCAGTTGGCAAAACCGGGTAGATCTTCAGCCTCAAAATAGGCTTGCATCGCTTTGTAGGTCAGTGCGGAATAAATTTCAAAAGCGATCTGATCGTTGATCGCATCCTGCAGTTTTTGACTGAGCATTGCTATAGTGCCCTCCCTGTTATTGTGTGAAATCTCATCTGTGAAAATAATGAGGATATTCAAGCTATCCCACTTTTCCGCAGTATACACTAACCGCGACGGTGAAACCAAGAGGAGGCCGGTCATCTATCGGTTAAGCAGTTGCTGCCGCCGGGGGAATCGGCTATTCTGCGGGGGCTTGATACGCAAGCATTTTTTTTCGAGGAGTCGTTGTGAAAATTGTTTCAACCCAGTTTGTCAAAAGTGCCACCCGGCCGGGGAATTATCCCGAAAGTTCACTGCCAGAAATCGCTTTTGCCGGACGCAGCAACGTCGGGAAAAGCTCATTGATCAATGTGTTGGTCAACCGGCGTAACCTGGTAAGAACCTCATCCACTCCAGGCCGCACCCAGCTGATCAATTTTTTTGATATCAACGCTGAATTCTCCCTGGTTGATCTACCCGGTTACGGTTTCGCCAAGGTTCCACTGGAAGTTAAAAAACAGTGGGGGCCGATGATTCGTACCTACCTTGAAACGCGCGAGAACCTGCGGGGTGTGGTTTTTATCTTCGATATCCGGCGTGAACCACGCAGTGAAGACATTCAGATGCTTGACTGGCTTGAGGAATTCTCGGTGCCGACCATTCCGGTGGTGACCAAGATCGACAAGCTGCCACGCAGCAAACGTGATCAGCATTTCAAGCAGATTATTGAAGCCACCGGCCTGCCGCGCGATGCTTTTACGCTCTTTTCGGCAAAAAGCCGTGAGGGGAAAGAGGATATCTGGGAACTGATCGAAAGTGCTCTCGAAGGCGAAGAGGATTGAAGCGGATTGCTTTTTGAGCGCCCCTCTGCTAGAAACTGAAGTTCTTCAACAGAGAAAATCCAGGTGCCTGCTGTCGCTTTCTGATGGCTGGAGAATAGGGAAGAGGGTGCAAGACCCTCGCTGCCCCGCAACTGTAAGTGGTGACGAACGTCGCATCAGCCACTGCCATTTCTAACTGGCGGGAAGGCGCGACGGGTGGATGACCCACAAGCCAGGAGACCTGCCCGGATCAGTAATGCTGCCCCTTTCGCGGGAGAGGGCCGGAGTCTTGCGGATAATGCGACCCCGGTGCCCTGTGGCAACGGGGTTTTCTGTTGGTTCTTGGTGCAGGAGAAGCAATGAGCAAACGTCTGTTGCAGATTTATACCGGCCAGGGCAAGGGGAAAACCACTGCGGCAACCGGGTTGATTCTACGCGCACTCGGTTGGAACTGGCGGGTGCTGCTGGTGCGTTTTCTGAAAACTGCCGACTCACCCGGCGGCGAAGTGAAACTGCTGCGGCAACTGCCGGGGCTTGATATTATCGACGCCAAGCTCGGCGGGATCTATGCTGGGGTCGAGGTTGATGCTATTGCTGCCGATGTGCGTCGGACCTTTGTTCGTGCGCAGGAGCAGTTGATGCAAGGCTACGATCTGGCGGTATTTGACGAATTCAACGGGCTCTTCCGCAGCAATTATCTGCCGCTTGAAGAGGCTCTTAAGTGGATTGATCAGCGACCCGCCTCAACCGAACTGGTTCTGACTGGACGTAACGCCCCGGACGAACTGATCGCGTGCGCTGACCTTGTCACCTCGATGGAGGCGGTGCGTCATCCCTATGAGCAGGGAGTTGCGGCGCGTCAAGGGATAGAGTTTTAGGAGGTTTCTATGGGCCGGATGATTTTTGTCACAGGGGGTGCACGCAGCGGCAAAAGCAGTTTTGCCCAGCAGCAGGCTGAACAACATGCGGGGGAGTTGCTCTATATTGCACCGGCCGAGGTTAGTGATGATGAGATGCGGCAGCGGGTGCAGATGCATCAGGCCGCACGCGGTGAACGCTGGCAGTTGCTGGAAGAACCCCTGTGGCTGGCCGACAAGTTGATCGATTTTGCCAGCGGCAAGTCTGCTCTGTTGCTCGATTGTGTCACCCTGTGGGTCAGCAATCTCTTCTTTCATTTCGAGGAGAAGCCCGGCCCGGTATTGGCCGAGATTGATCGTTTTATCGAACTGGCCTGGCAGCTTGAGGAACCCTTCTACCTGGTCAGCAACGAACTGGGCGGCGGAATTGTTCCCGAAAACCGCATGGCCCGGCAGTTCCGCGATCTGGCCGGGATCATCAACCAGCGGTTGGCTGCAGCGGCTGACGAGGCCTGGCTGGTGGTTTCAGGGCTTCCGGTGAGGTTGAAATAGTTATTGGGAGCTGGGCGCTGGGCATTTGGCGCTGGGCTTGGGGAGAGTGCAAGATAACAGAAGGAATAATGAGATGTCTGAATTCAATCTGCAGTCCGTTCTTGAGCGGATTCAACCGGTCAGTGAAGAGGCTCTGAAAACGATCCAGACGCGGATCGATCGTCAGGCCAAACCGATGGGCTCACTCGGTCGTCTTGAAGAATTGAGTCGTCGTTATGTGGCGATTACGGGACGGGAGGAAATTCGCGCCAAGAGGATTTACACTTTTGCTGCCGATCACGGTGTTGCCGTCGAGGGGGTCAGTGCTTTTCCGGCCGAAGTGACACCGCAGATGGTGACCAACTTTATTGACGGCGGGGCGGCGGTCAACGCCCTGGCAGGTTACGCCGGGGCCGAGGTCCGGGTTGTCGACATGGGGGTCAATCATGATTTTGGCGCCCTTGAAGGACTGATCAATCGTAAGATCGCCATGGGGAGCAACAATATCGCCGTTGGACCGGCCATGAGCCGGAAACAGGCACTGACGGCATTGCAGGCCGGGGTCGAGCTGGCGGCCGCGGCCAAAGTTGACGCTGTTGATCTGCTCGGGACCGGTGATATGGGGATCGCCAATACCACCCCTTCTGCAGCAATTGTTGCGGCCTTTACCCGGCTGACTCCGGAACAGGTGACCCATCGCGGTACCGGGATCGATGATGCCGCCCTCAAACATAAAATTCAGGTGATTACCCGCGCCCTTGAGATCAATCAGCCTGATTCAAGTGACCCGTTGGATGTGCTGACCAAGGTCGGCGGTTTCGAGATCGGCGGGATTGCCGGGCTGGTGCTTGGTTGTGCCGCCGAAGGTCTGCCGGTGGTGGTCGACGGATTTATTTCGACCGCCGGAGCGCTGATCGCGTCGGAACTCCATCCCCATGTGCGTGACTATATCTTTGCTGCTCATCAGTCGGTCGAAATCGGCCACCGCCACATGTTGCAGCGAATCGGGCAGCAGCCGTTACTTGATCTGGGACTGCGGCTCGGTGAGGGAACCGGCGGTGCACTGGCGATGACCCTGATGGAAGCCAGTTTGAGTGTCTTACGTGAGGTCCTGACTTTTGCTGATGCCGGAGTTTCAGAAGGGGAGGGTCGATGAAAGAACGCTGGGATGATTTTCGTCTGGCGGTCTCCTTTTTAACCCTGCTGCCGGTTGGCAGAGATATCGAGGCGACCCCTGAACAGCTGGGGCGCAGTATGGGGCTCTTTCCCGCTGTCGGGCTGGGACTGGGACTGGGGCTCTGTGTCGCCAACTGGGTGCTCTCCGGGTTGTTGCCGCGTGCGGTGCTTGATTGTCTGCTGGTATTGCTGCTGATCGCCGCCACCGGAGCCCTGCATCTGGATGGGGTTGCCGACCTGTTTGACGGTCTGGCCGGTGGGAAAGATCGCAAATCGACGCTGGAGATCATGAAAGACAGCCGGGTCGGGGCGATCGGGGCGGTCGGACTGGTCATGGTGTTGCTGCTGAAATATCTGAGCCTCTACCATGTGCCGCTCGAATATAAGAATGCGGCGCTGATCTTCATGCCGACCGCCGGGCGCTGGATCCAGCTGACCCTCAGCTGCTACGCGCCCTATGTGCGTTCCGAAGGCGGAACCGGCAGCGCTTTCGTTGAAAATGTCGGTCAGCCCGAATTTCTCCGTGGGACCGCAACCCTGATTATCGCTTCACTGGTGCTTTTCCAACTCAAGGGCATTTTCCTGGTTTTTCTGCTCGGGATTGCAACCATGCTGATTCTGCGCTATTTCGAGACCCGTCTCGGCGGGATCACGGGCGATGTTCTCGGGGCGATGACCGAACTGGTCGAGGTGCTGGTGCTGCTGCTGGTTCTTGCCACTTTTGGCTCGTGAGGAGTGAGGAGTGAGGAGTGAAGCGACTCGTGTTCATTTGATGCGGCATGGGCAGGTTGAGGGCTTTGAACTGCGGCGTTACAACGGCCAGGCCGATGTGACTTTGACCGCGTTGGGGGAGCAGCAGTCACAGAACTATCGGGAACGATTGAAAGATCTTTCGCTTACCGCAGTTTATAGCAGTGATTTGCAGCGTAGTGCCTTTGGGGGCCAACTGATTGGCGCAGATCATGGTCTTGACCCTGTTCAGGACCTGCGCTTGCGGGAGTTGCATATAGGTGACTGGGAGGGCCTGACCTGGGATGAGATCCAGCATCGCTGGTCGCGTGAATGGCAGGCCCGGCTGGATGATCTGGTGAATGTCGCGCCGCCCGGCGGCGAAAGCCTGTTGCAGATGGCGCAACGGGTGAGGTCGGTGATGACGGAACTGCTTGAGCGGCACCCTGGTGAAGAGATTGCCATCGTTGCCCATGGTGGGGTGAATCGCGTTCTTCTGCTTAATGCCATCGGTGCTCCGCTGACGCAAATGTTTCATGTCGAGCAAAGTTACGGCTGCCTGAATATCATTGATTACTGGGCGGATGGCTACGCCACCGTTCAGCTGCTGAATGGGTAAGGTGCCTTGGGATGATTTTTTTGAAAGTGTGGCTTGATGTCTGACAATTTTCCCCAGTGCCCAACGCCCAGTGCCCAACGCCCGCTAGTCGTAGCCGCCCCGGCCAGCGGTAGCGGCAAGACGACCCTGACTCTGGGGTTGCTGGCGGCATTCTCGCGTCGGGGGCTGAAGGTTGCACCCTTCAAGGTCGGACCCGATTTTATCGATCCCGGCCATCATGCAGCAGCCTGTGGGCGGCTCAGCCGTAATCTTGATGGCTGGATGTGTGGTGAGCCGGCCGTCTATGCGTCTTATGCCAAGGGCTGTGCCGGAGCCGATCTGTCCCTGATTGAAGGAGTGATGGGGCTGTTTGACGGCGCCGCAGGTGATGGGGATGAAGGTTCGACCGCGGAAATCTCCCGCTGGTTGAATGGTCGTATCCTGCTGGTTGTAGATGCGCGCTCACAAGCGCGCAGCGCAGCGGCACTGGTCAAGGGGTTTGTCGGCTTCGATCCGCGCTTGCAGTTTGCCGGGGTGGTGTTCAACCGGGTTCGGTCAGCGCGGCATCGTGAACTGCTCGAGCAGGCTCTGGGGTCGACTCCGGGATTGCCGCCGCTGCTCGGTTGCCTGCCCCGCCGGGATGAGGCCTGTCTGCCGGAGCGTCATCTGGGCCTGGTAACCGCTGTTGAAGGACAGGCCGATTATGCCGCCCTGGCCGATCTGGTCGAAGAGCATCTCGATCTCGATGCACTGTTGCGGGGTCAGCCCTTGACAATGGACAGGCCTGTCCATTGTCAAGGGCTGACCCCTGACAAAAAACGGGTCAGGATCGGTGTTGCCCGTGATACGGCTTTCTGTTTCTGCTATCCGGAGAATCTTGAACTGCTTGAAGCAGCCGGGGCACAGCTGGTGTTCTTTTCTCCACTGAGTGATCAGCTGCCGGGAAATCTCGACGGACTCTACCTGCCGGGTGGTTATCCCGAGCTTTTTCTCGACCAGCTGGCGCAAAATGGTGAACTGGTCGGCCAGTTGTGTGCTGCTGCCGAGGCAGGGCTGCCGATCTACGCCGAATGTGGCGGCCTGTTGCTGCTGTGTGAAGGGCTGAATGGTCAGCCGTTGTGCGGAATTTTTCCGGCCCAGGCCAGACTGCTTGTAAAACGCAAGGCGCTTGGCTACCGCGAGGTGTGCTTCAGCGAGGAAACTCCTCTTGGCCCTGCAGGAACAGTTGCCCGCGGCCATGAGTTTCATTATTCGGAACTTGAGATGCCTGAATCGATTACCCGCAGCTATCGACTCAGCCGCAAGGGTGGGGTTGATTTAGGGTGGGAAGGATTCAGATATAAAAATATTCTCGCCAGCTATGTTCATCTGCATTTCGGCAGTAATCCGCAGTTGGCGGAGAATTTTGTCAGTTTTTGTAAGCAGAATCGATTGCACCACTAAGGGAAACAAAAGAATTCTCAGCCTCAGGATGACCTCAGGATAAAGTCCGGATTTTGACCCTGAAATCCAGCAGGAATCCCGAGGCTAAAAAAAGCTTTTTTTCTGAGGTTCTTGCAGCTGTTTATGCATCACCGGAATTAAGGTCTTTTCCTTAGTGGCTTAGTGGTCATAACCAAAAAGAGGAGAAAAGTAAGTGCCAACCCAGATTGAATCCGCCCGTCAGGGCATCATCACCGCATCAATGGAGGCGGTGGCTGAAAGTGAAAATGTCGACAGCGAGTTTGTGCGCCGAATGGTCGCCTAGGGCAAGGTGGTTATCCCCGGTAATACTATCCGCAACCCCAATGCGGTTGGGATCGGCAAAGGTCTGCGGACCAAGGTCAACGCCTCGATCGGCACCTCATCCGATATCGTTGATTATGACGCCGAAATCAGCAAGGCCAAGGCCGCTCAGGCAGCCGGAGCCGATACTTTGATGGAGCTTTCGGTCGGCGGTGACCTGGATCGGGTACGCCGTGAGGTGATAGAAGCGGTTGATCTGCCGGTCGGTAACGTCCCGATTTACCAGGCATTCTGCGAGGCGGCGCGCAAGTATGGCGACCCGAACAAGCTAGATGAAGAGATGCTGTTCGATATTATTGAACAGCAGTGCGCGGACGGGATGGCCTTCATGGCGATCCACTGCGGCATCAATCTCTACACCATCGAGCGGCTGCGCAAGCAGGGTTACCGTTATGGCGGTCTGGTCAGTAAGGGTGGAGTGTCGATGGTCGCCTGGATGATGAAAAACGGCCGTGAAAATCCGCTCTACGAGAAGTTCGACCGGGTTTGCGCTATCCTGAAGAAATATGATGTGGTCCTTTCCCTTGGTAACGGTCTGCGCGCCGGGGCGATTCATGACAGTAACGACCGGGCGATGATTCAGGAACTGCTGATCAACTGTGAGCTTTCCGAACTCGGCCGTGATATGGGCTGCCAGATGCTGGTCGAAGGGCCGGGCCACATGCCGCTCGACGAAATTGAAGCCAATATCCGTTTGCAGAAACGGATGAGTGGCGATGCGCCCTACTATATGCTGGGACCGATTTCTACCGACGTTGCACCGGGCTATGATCATATTACCGCCGCCATTGGCTCTGCCCAGTCGAGCCGCTATGGTGCCGACCTGATCTGCTATATCACCCCGGCCGAGCATCTTGCCCTGCCGAATGAGCAGGACGTGATTGACGGGGTCAAGGCCGCCAAGGTTGCCGCCTACATCGGTGATATGAATAAGTACCCGTAAAAGGGCCGCGAGCGCGACAAGGAGATGAGCAAGGCACGGCGTGATCTCAACTGGGAGAAGCAGTTCGATCTGGCGCTTTTCCCCGAAGATGCCCGTGCCATCCGTGCCAGTCGCACCCCCGAAGATGAGGATACCTGTACCATGTGCGGCGATTTCTGTGCTTCGCGTGGGGCTGGGGAGTTGTTTAAGAAAGACCTGCGTGGGGATAAGATCTGAAGCCTGCTTTGCACGCGTGACAAGGCTATAGTCCCTATGGCCTCAGGATGACTTCAGGATTATAGAATCAGAATCCGGATTTTCCCTGAGGTCATCCCGGGGCAAAAAAGCTGTATTTAAGTGAGTCGTCTGGAGGTACTAATGGCAAACGATGGTCCCGTAATCGTAAAACCCGCAGCGATCGAAGCGGAAAGCTTTCGTATTATCGATGCCGAAGTCGGCCTGCACCAGTTTGATGAGCAGCAATGGCCGGTCGTGCGGCGGGTGATTCATACCACCGCTGACTTTTCTTTTGCCGCGACGACAGACTTCTCTTTTGCCGCTGTCTCGCGTGGCATTGATGCCTTGCGCGGTGGGGCAAAGATTCTGTGCGATACCAACATGGTGCTGTCCGGGATCAACAAAGCCCGACTGGCTGAACTGGGAAGCACGGCGGTCTGTCATGTCGCCGACAGCGATGTTGCAACGGCGGCGAAAGAGCAGGGCATCACCCGCTCGATTCTGGCGCTGCGCAAGGGAGTGGCCGAAGGTTGTACTGTCTTTCTGATCGGTAATGCGCCGACGGCACTTTTTGAGTTGCTGCGACTGGCTGAGGCGGCTGAGGTTGATCCTGCGCTGGTGGTCGGGGTGCCGGTCGGTTTTGTCGGGGCCGCCGAATCGAAAGAAGCACTCTATAACAGCGAACTTCCCTCTATCTGCTGTCGCGGGCGCAAGGGTGGTTCGGCGATTGCCGCAGCGATCCTGAATGCACTGATGCTTCAGGCGACAGGTTGAAGCGATGAAAAAGCAGTTGCGCAGCGGTTATACCACCGGCGCCTGTGCTGCTGCTGCGACCCTGGGCGCGGCTATGTTCCTGCGTGACAGTCAGCCGCCGCAGGAAATCTGGCTGCCGATGCCGGGTGGTGACAGGGCTCGTTTTGTCTTTGAACGCTGCGTTCTGGAAGGGGATAGCGCGGTCGCTTCGGTGATCAAGGATGCCGGTGATGACCCCGATGTGACCCACGGAGTTGAAATCTGTGCCCGGTTGAGTCGTCTCGCTGACCAGGAAATCGAATTTGCTGCCGGGATCGGCGTCGGAACAATCACCAAACCGGGGCTGGCGTTGAGGGTCGGGGAACCGGCCATCAATCCGGTTCCCCGGCAGATGATCGAAACCGCCTTGCGGACGATCTTTGCCGAAGGCGGTTTCCGGATCGAAATCTTTATCCCTGAAGGTCTGGAGCGCGCGGCAAAAACCATGAACGAGCGGCTCGGCATTGTCGGTGGGCTGTCGATTCTCGGCACCACCGGGATCGTTCGTCCGATCAGTCACAAGGCCTGGACCGACACTCTGGAAGTGGCGCTGGATGTTGCACGGGCAAGCGGCTCGGGAGACATTGTGTTGAGTACCGGACGCAGTAGTGAAACGGCGGCTCAGGGATACCTTCCGGAACTGCCTGAAGAGGCCTTCGTGATGATGGGTGATCATATCGGCTATTGTCTTGAGGCCTGTGCGCGCAAGAAGGTATTCGCTTTGACCCTTTCCGGGCAGTTTGCCAAGTTGGTCAAGATTGCCTGCGGTCACCCCCAGACCCATGTGCGAAATTCGCGTCTTGATCTCCGGCAAGTCGTACACTGGGCAAGGGAGATCAACCTTGACCCTGCGGATATTTCGCGGCTAGAGTTGGCGCATACTGCGCGGGATATCTTTACGCAGTTTGGTGCTGATTCGGTGCTGATTGACAAGGTCGCGGCAGAGGCCCTGCTGCAGTGCCGCAAAATTCTTCCCGAAGCTCATTTACAATTGCTGCTGGTCGATTACCGCGGCCGGATTGCACGACATTTTACCGACTCCTGATCCCGTTTCAGGAATCCTGAGGAGCTGACCATGAAGACCATCCATGTGATCGGGGCCGGAATTGCCGGCCAGGAAGCGTTCGGCAGCCAGGCGCTGGAAATCATCCGCGAGGCCGATCTGTTGTGCGGCGGCGAACGCCTGCTGGCACTCTTCCCTGACTTTGCCGGGAAGACGATCTGCATCGACAAGAATCTGGCCGATCTGGTTGAAACCCTGCAACGCCATCAGGGCCGCAGTGTGGTTCTTGCCTCAGGAGATCCGCTCTTCTTCGGTATCGGGCGTTATCTGCTACGCAATCTGCCGGACGCCCTGCTCGAATTTCTGCCCAACGTCACTTCGGTGCAGTATGCTTTTGCCAAGATTCGCGAACCCTGGGACGATGCGGTTTTTATTTCGGTCCATGGTCGCGGGCTGCAGAAGGCGGTTGATCGGATCGTCGCCAACGACAAGTCGGCGATCCTTACCGACGACGTCAATAACCCGGCGGCAATTGCCAGGGCTCTGCTCGAACGAGGGCGCAGCGGCTATCGGGCTTATCTGTGTGAAAATCTCGGGACCAACGAAGAACGGATCCGTATCACCAATATTGTCGATCTGGCGACAACCGAGGCCGCGCCACTTAATGTCCTGCTGCTGGTGCGTGAATTTGATGACGAGGAGCAGACCTATGTTCCGACCCTTGGTATCCCTGATGATGAGTTCGTTACGGTCAAGAAGCTGATCACCAAGGAGGAAATTCGGGTCGTAACCCTGGCCAAGCTTAAACTGCGCCATGATATGTGCCTCTGGGATATCGGTGCCGGGTCGGGGTCGATTTCGATCGAAGCCGATCACCTGTTACCCAACGGCCGAATTTTTGCGGTTGAACGCAATGAAGAGTGCCGCCGATTTATCAAGCAGAATCTGCAGAAATTCAACGCCCGCAACGTGCATCTGGTCGAAGGGGATGCGCCCCAGTGCCTCGAAGAGTTACCCGACCCCGACCGGGTCTTTATCGGCGGCTCCGGTGGCCACCTGTGGGAGATCCTTGAAATTGCCGATCAGCGCCTGGCAACCGGCGGGCGGATTGTGCTGAATGCCATCACCCTCGATACCCTGACCGCCGCTAACGAATTTTTCGGTAATGCCGGTTTCGAGGTCGAGGTGGTGACGGTCAATATTGCCCGCACCCGGCCGTTGACCAACTACAAGATGTTTGAGGCCTATAATCCAGTATATATTCTTACGGCAGTCAAGATTTGATGGCGTCGCCATCGGATGATGTTGGAATTGCAGATGATTAAAAAAACAATTATTTCGGGGGAGGTGCTGTTTGTCGGCGCCGGTCCCGGTGATCCGGAGCTGATTACGCTCAAGGGGTTGAAAGCCCTGCAGCAGGCCGAATTGGTGGTCTATGCCGGTTCGCTGGTTAACCCGGCGTTGCTCGATGAGTGCCGGGACGATTGTGCCCTCCACGACAGTGCTCCTTTGAATCTTGACCAGGTGCTTGAATTGCTGATTACCGGTGGCCGGGCCGGTAAAAAGGTGGTGCGGTTGCATACCGGTGACCCGGCACTTTATGGTGCGATCCAGGAACAGATGGAGGCCCTTGATGCTGCCGGAATTGACTATCGGGTGATTCCCGGCGTTACGGCGACCTTTGCCGCCGCCGCCAGCCTCAAGCAGGAGCTGACCCTGCCTGGCGTCTCACAAACCCTGGTGTTGACCCGACTGGCTGGACGGACCCCGGTCCCCGATGCCGAAGCCTTGCACAATATTGCGCGGGTCGGTGGAACCATCTGTCTCTACTTGTCGGTCGGGATGATGAACAAGCTGGTCACAGGACTTCTTGCCGGTGGGGTATTCACACCCCGGACACCGGTGGCGGTGGTCTATCGCGCCAGCTGGCCGGATGAGAAAATTGTTGAGGGGACCCTGGCAGATATCGCCGATCTGGTCGCTGATGCTGGAATTACGCGTCAGGCGTTAATTTTGGTGGGAGAGGTTTTAAAGGCGCGAACGCAGGGGGTGCCTGAGAAGTCGAAACTTTATGATCCGGATTTTGCGCATGGGTATCGGGATAAGAAGTGCTAAAGCTTTAAGTCAAAACCGTCGGGTCTCGGCCCGACAGCCGACTTCATTTTCTTTGAATCGCAAAGAAAATGAAGCAAAAGAAACTTTTTCTATTTCTGTCTCGAGTTTTCGGAACTGCGTTGAATCTGAGGATGTCGGATAATACAACGACCTTCTGAGTGTTGATGTGCCTGAAGGCAGAAGGGCCCCGACGAGCGTAAAGCCGCTCGAACGGGCTAAACGGTAACTTCCGCAGAAACAATGGAAAATAATTCCGGGATCTGCCGGTTAAGGCTGTTTTTTGCTCCCGTGTGACGCTGCCGGAGCTTTATGCCGATTTTGAGGAATTCGAACGAGGATGTTTGAGCCGCAGGCGAGTTTCCGAGCGAGCTCAAACCCGGTATGAAGCGTAGGGAACCCGCCTGGGGCGGGCAAGGAGTTCGGGCGCATTTCTTTGCTTCGTTTCTTTGGGCGTACAAAGAAATGAAGGTGCCGTGCGGGGGCGCAACCCCGCAGGTTTTGACTTAATTCCTGTCGGGGCGCAACCCGACGGTTTTAATCTCGAATCAACATATCGAGCATCAACTAATATGACCCTAGCAATTATCGCCATCACCAGCTGCGGCGCAACTCTCGCCAGAAAACTCCACGGCCAGGCCGAAGAGGCCGAGCTCTGGTTGCCGGAGAAGTTTCGTCAATCCGACCGGGCCAATTATTACTCTGAAAAACTGGCCGAAGTCCTGCCGCAGCTGTTTAACCGCGTCGACGGTCTGATCTGCATCATGGCGACCGGCATTGTGATCCGCCTGCTTGCCCCGCACATCAGGAGCAAAGATCAGGATGCTGCGCTGGTGGTCTGCGATGAGGCCGGGCAGTATGCGATCAGCCTGCTCTCCGGCCATCTCGGTGGCGCCAACGAGCTGACGAACGAGGTCGCTTCGATCCTCGGCGGTCGGGCGGTGATCACCACCGCCACCGACGTTAACCAACTCCCCGCATTTGATGAGGTGGCTCGCAAGTGCAATATGGTCGTTGAACCGTTGGAGCGAATCAAACTGCTGAACGGGTTGCTGTTGGAAAATAAACCGATTGTTCTGGCTGATGCTGAGGGTCGCGTGGCGACAGCCTATCAGGATATCCCCTTTGTGACCCAGGCGCGCAGTTTTGCCACAGCTTTGCAACTGGATGCCGCCGGTCTGGTCTTTGTCAGCAATCGTTATCTGCGGCAACTTGATGAGCAGCCGAACCTGCTGGCCTTGCGACCGCGCAATCTGGTGGTCGGGATCGGCTGTAAGCGCAATACTTCAGGGGAGGAAATCGAAGAGGTGGTGCGGCAGACCCTGCAGAATGCTTTTCTCGCCTTTGCCAGTATTGCCTCTCTGGCCAGTATTGATGCCAAGCAGGATGAGGAGGGGTTGCTTCAGTTTGCCGCTCGACATAAGTTGCCGTTACATTTTTTTAGCGCAGATCAACTTAATCGTGTGGTCGCACCAACTCCGGCTTCAGAGCATGTCCAGCAGGCTGTCGGAGCTAAAGGAGTGTGTGAACCCGCCGCTTTGCTTGCTGCTGATTATGGTCGATTGCTGGTGAAGAAAAAAAAGCATGGCAATGTGACGGTGGCGGTGGCTGAAATCATCAATCCCTCGTGATTCAACGCTCTACAGAACTGGTATCTGATGCAAAAAAAACTTTACGTCATCGGTCTTGGCCCGGGTGACGCACAACATATGACCCCGGCGGCGCTGACTGCCATTGAGTCTTCAAGCATTGTCACCGGTTATCAGGTCTATCTTGACCTGATCGCCGATCTGGTTGCGGAGAAGGAGACCTTTTCCACCGGGATGCGTCAGGAGACCGAGCGATGCCGTGAGGCCCTGCGGCGTGCGGACGACGGTGCCGTTGTGGCGCTGGTTTGCAGCGGTGATGCCGGGATTTACGGTATGGCCGGGCTGGTCTATGAGCTGCAGCAGCTCGAAGGTCCGGCTGAAGTCGAGATTGAAATCGTACCGGGAGTGTCGGCGGTGCAGGGTGCAGCCGCCAGACTTGGTGCCCCTTTGATGCACGATTTTGCCGTGATCTCACTCTCCGATCTGTTGACCGACTGGAGTCTGATCCGTCGGCGTCTCGCTGCCGCCGGTCGGGCCGATTTTGTCATCGCGCTCTACAATCCCAAGAGTCGCGGCCGCACCACCCAGATCGGTGAGGCACGTGAAATCCTGCTGCGTCACCGCTCCGCCGCAACCCCGGTCGGTATCGTGCGAAATGCCTGCCGTACTGGCGAAGAGGTGTGTCTGACCAGTCTGGCGAAGATGCTCGAAGCGGAAATCGATATGTTTTCGCTGGTGATCATTGGCAACAGTTGTACACAGATCGATGATCAGGGGCGCATGGTCACGCCACGCGGGTATGAGAAGAAGCGGGAAGCGAATGAGTACCCTCTCCCTGAGGGAGAGGGTCAGGGTGAGGGGGGAATGTGTGCAAAAGCTATCCCTCATCCGGCCTCCGGCCACCTTCTCCCCAAGGGAGAAGGGTTGGCTTCCGCACTTTTCATCGGCGGCACCGGTTCTGATGTCGGCAAGAGCGTGATCAATGCCGGGCTCTGTCGGTTGCTGAAGCGTCGTGGCTACCTGGTTGCGCCTTTCAAGGCGCAGAATATGTCCAATAATTCGGCGGTTACCCCCGGTGGTGGTGAAATCGGGCGCGCCCAGGCGCTGCAGGCAGCGGCTTGTGGTCTGGAACCACACGTTGATATGAACCCGATTCTGCTCAAGCCGAACAGCGAAACCGGCTCGCAGGTGATTGTTCAGGGGCGGCCGGTCGGCAACATGGGGGTGCGTGAGTACCACCGGTACAAGGATCAGGCTTTTGCTCGGGTTGAAGAGTCATTCCGGCGGCTTGCGGATCAGGTCGAACTGGTGGTCATGGAAGGTGCCGGAAGTATTGCCGAGATCAACCTGCGCCAGCAGGACATCACCAACCTTAAAGCCGCTGAGATGGCTGGCGCCGCTGGGATTCTGGTTGCCGATATCGAACGCGGCGGGGTTTTCGCCAGTATCCTCGGCACCATCGAACTTCTGACGCCGAGTGAGCGAACTCTGCTGCGCGGGATCATCATCAACCGCTTTCGCGGTGATGCCAGTCTGCTTGATTCCGGCATTGCCGAGATCGAGGACCGCACCGGCCTGCCGGTACTCGGCGTGGTGCCGCACCTCCAGCTTGATCTGCCCGCTGAAGATTCCCTCAGCCTGGATTTGCAGCACGGTGGCAGCGGGACGGTGAGAATCGGGGTGGTGCGTCTGCAGCGGATTTCCAATCATACCGATTTCGAAGCCCTCAAACGTGAAGCGGATGTCGAACTGATTTATGTCGAGCAGCCGCGTCAGATCGCGGACCTTGACCTGCTGATTATCCCCGGAACCAAGAGTACTCTGGCCGATCTCGAATTTCTCAAACAACGCGGCCTGTTCGAAGCGATCCAGAGTTATCATGCGGCTGGTGGGCGATTGATCGGTATCTGCGGCGGGTTACAGCTGCTTGGTCGGCGGGTTCTTGATCCCGATCAGGTGGAATCGCAGTGCACCGAGGGCGCGGGTATTGGTCTCCTCGATATCGAAACCAGGCTCTGTGCCGATAAGCAGACCCATCAGGTGCAGGCGCGTCTGCAACCGGCGGCAGTAGCCGCGGGTTTTGGCGGACTGGGCGAATTAAACGGCTACGAAATTCACGCCGGGGATACCGAGTACGGCTTGACCAGTCGACCACTGCTGCGGATTTTCAGCCGCTCGGGTGAGACGGTTGCGATTGACGATGGGGCGGTCTCGGCCGACGGGCGCATCTGGGGCAGCTACCTGCACGGCATCTTCGATAATGATCAACTGCGGGCAGCAGTTCTTGCCCCGCTACGGCGTGATGTTGCTGGGCGCTGCACCACAGGATATAATCTGGATCACGAGCTTGATAAGCTTGCCGACCATCTCGAAGCCCATCTCGATATGGAGCAGATTCTCGCCTGGCTATCACCGCCGGGGCCGCAATCATGAGTGCCGAACTGCTGGTCGCTGCGGTCGTTTTTGACCTGATCTTTGCCGACCCGCGTAACTGGCCGCATCCGGTGGTCTGGATCGGTCGTCTGATCACCCGTCTGGAAGAGAAGCTGCGTGAATATGTCAGGGATGAAACCCTGTCCGGGTTGCTGCTGCTGCTGCTGGTGCTGGCAACCACCGGGTTCTGCAGCCTGATTGCACTTGATCTGAGCGGCAGGATTGCCAGCTGGTTACAGGCCTTGCTGGCTCTGTGGCTGGCCGCCAGCTGTCTGGCCCTGCGCGGGCTGCACCTGGAATCGAAAACGGTGATTGAGGCCCTTGCCGAAGGCGATGTCGCTGGGGCGCGCCAGGCGCTGTCGATGATTGTCGGTCGTGAGACGGCCCAACTTGATGAAGCCGGGATCCTGCGGGCAACGATTGAGACCGTTGCCGAAAATGCTTCGGATGGAGTCATTGCGCCACTGTTCTATCTCTGTCTCGGTGGGCCGGTTGCGGCTTTGCTGTACAAGGCGGTTAATACCCTCGATTCAATGATTGGCTACAAGAACGAGCGCTATCTCAAGTTCGGACGGGTCGCGGCACAGTTTGATGACCTGCTTAACTGGATCCCGGCGCGACTGACCGGTCTACTGCTGGTGGGGGCGGCCTGGCTGGCCGGTCTCAACGGACGTGGGGCATGGAAAATCATGTTGCGCGATGCGCGTCTGCACGCCAGCCCCAATGCCGGATGGCCCGAAGCCGCTGCGGCCGGAGCGCTTGACATCCAGCTGGGTGGTGGTGCGGTTTACTTCGGTAAATTTATCGACAAGCCGACCTTCGGCAACGGCGAAGAGAAAATAGCACTTGTCCATTATCGGCGTATGATCAGATTGCTCTACATTTCTGCGGCACTCGGGCTGCTGGCGGCACTGTTACTGTTGGGGGCGCACACGTGAGAACTCATGGCGGCGGGGTGCTGAAACTCTTGCAGCAAAAAGGGGTAGCGCGCGAAGAGCTGCTCTACTTTTCGGCCAGCATCAACCCGCTTGGTCTGCCGGTATCGGTCAAACAGGCCCTGACCGCGAGCCTGCCGCTGCTTTCCGACTACCCGGAGATCGATGCCGCTTCCCTGCGCCGGACCCTGGCGGATCATCATCAGCTGCCGGTTGACATGGTGTTGCCGGCCAATGGTTCGACCAGCCTGATCTATCTGCTGCCGCGCGTACTGCGGCCACAGCGGGCGCTGTTGGTCGGCCCCTGTTTTTCCGAGTACCGTCCCGCCCTTGAACAACAGAACTGTCTGATCGATGAGTATCTGCTGCGGGCCGAAGATGATTTTCGCTTCGACCCTCAGCAACTGCTGGAGAGGATGCATCCGCAGACCGAGCTGGTCTGGCTGGCCAATCCCGGCAACCCGAGTGGGCGCGGAATCGACCCGCAACAGCTGGTGCAGCTGGCCGGATCCCTGGCGCCGAAACTGCTGGTGGTGGATGAGGCTTTTGTCGATTTTTGTCCGCAGCTTTCGCTGGTATCGCAACTGGAGAAGCTCCCCAACCTGCTATTGCTCCGTTCGATGACCAAATTCTATGCTATCCCCGGTTTGCGGGTCGGCTACCTGCTGGCGTCATCCGAGTTTGTCGCGCGGCTGAGCAGTTTGTTCGAACCTTGGGCATTGTCGACTCCGGCGATTCTGGCCGCCTGCGCCTGCCTGAACGATGAGTCCTACCGCCACCAGAGTCTGCAACTGATCCCGCAACTGCGCGCGGATTTTGTCCTTGCGCTGCAGAATCTGGGGTTGCAGGTCTATCCGTCGGTGGCCAATTATCTGTTGCTGCGCCTGCCCGATGGTTGGCCGAATGCTGAGCAGTTGGTCGCCGCGCTGTTTGAAAAGAATATTCTGCTGCGATCCTGCAGCAGCTTCTCCGGTCTCGGGTCGTCATTTATTCGCCTGGCGGTACGATCTGCGCCTGAAAACACCCGTCTGCTTGAGCTGTTGGCAAAAAAAATCGGCTGATCCCAGGAAATTCCCGCAGTCCGCGCTAGAATGTTTAGTATCTACTCTGCGCAGCGGGGAATTATGGCGGCCATAGAACTGTTGAAAGAGCAACACTACGAACTGCTCGACATTGCCTCGGCGCTGTCGTTACATCTGCAGATCGACCGGATCGCCGAGACTCCCGAAGCCGTTCACGAATTACTCAACAATCTTGCGGGACGTTTACGGGTGCATTTGTCGATGGAGGATCGCGGGCTTTATCCCTTGTTGCTTGAGGGAGAGGATGAACGGGTCAAACAACTGGCACGTGAATTCATGGATGATATCGGTGGGCTGTCGGCACGGGTTCGCAAGTACATGTTGCGCTGGTCGGTGCCACGGCTGATTGCCGAGCATCCGCGCGATTTTGCACGTGAAACGCGTGAGATTCTGCAGGAACTCAGTAATCGTATCGACCGCGAAGAAAATGAGCTCTATCCCCTGTTGCTGCACCAGAAATAGGTTCAGCGGTTTTTATCGAGCAGCTCCCGTTGTTTGCGCGTATCGAGGATCATGGTTTTGTCGGCGTCGAATTCGGCGGCGGCATTTTTATCGGCGTGGATATTGAACAGCAGACAGTGCTTGCCGATAATCACCCGGTCACCATCAATCAGTTCATAGCGAGTAATCTTTTTTTCGTTGACGAAGGTGCCGTTGGTGCTGCCCAGATCTTCAATCAGGTAGGTGTTCATGACCTTGCGGACACAGGCATGCTTGCTCGAGACGGCCAGATTGTCGATCTGAATATCATTTCCGGCACTGCGGCCGATGGTGATGTCTTCGTTGCCGGTTTCATAGGTCGCCAGGACTTTGTCGCCCAGTTGCAGGGTAATTTCCAGCATTGATAGTCTCCTGAAAGTGCAATGATTCAGTCTGTTGTCAATCCGCGATTTTTACCACAACCACCCCGATGTTGTCACGTCCACCGGCTGTTTTGGCGGCCTCGATCAGCTGGCTGGCTGTCTGTTCGACGGAAAGATTTCGGCGCAGCAGGTCACCGATCTGCTCATCATCAAGCATGTCACTAAGACCATCGCTGCACAGCAGAAAAAGATCACCGGGTTGCAGTGGCAGTCGCAGGCGAAAAACATCCAGTTTGTTTTCAAGTCCGACAGCTTGCAGCAGGATATTGCGCAACTGCGAATTGCGGGCATCTTCGGGCGAGATCAACCCCTTCCGCTCCTGCTCAGCAACCAGCGAGTGATCGATACTCAGCTGTTCGACGTCGGTACCGCGCAGGCGATAGATACGGCTGTCGCCGACATGGGCCAGTTGGGCAATCCCGTTGTCGAGATAGAGAACCGAAAGGGTGGTCCCCATCCCCCGTCGACTTTTGTCGGCGGTCGCCGCCTGCAGGATACTGCGACTGGCGGCGAGAAACGCCTGCTGCAGACAAATGGCGGCATCTTCCGGCACCGAGGTCCGGGGTGGCAAATGATCACGCAGCGTGTCAACCGCCAACTGGCTGGCAACTTCACCCGCCAGGTGCCCGCCCATGCCGTCGGCAACAATGAACAGGCCGTTGTCGGGGTCGGCAAAGACGCAATCCTCGTTATTTTTGCGGCGCAGTCCGATGTCGGTCAGAGCGCAGGCAGTCAGAATCATTTCCCCTCCATCTCTTCGAGTAGCGCGAAGATCTCACGTTGCAGCAGATCGGCTGTTTTGTAGCGCCGGCTCATGGCCTTGCTCAGCAGTTTGTCGACAATCTGATAGCAGCCTTGCGGCAGTCCGGGACGAACCTCTTCGAGGCGTTGGTACTTGACGTTGGAGATGCTGTACATCAGGGCCGCCAGGCTGTCGCCGACAAAGGGTTTTTTACAACTGAAGAGTTCATAGAACACCACCCCGAGCGAAAAGAGATCGGAACGCCCGTCAATTTTTTTGCCCGCGACCTGTTCGGGAGACATGTAACTTGGAGTGCCGAGAACCACACCGGTTTCGGTGCGTGAGCTTGTGACGACCCGCGCGACACCAAAATCAGTCACTTTCGCCTGGCCATTCTTGCTGAGCATGATATTGGCCGGTTTGATGTCGCGATGCACAACATCGTTGAGGTGCGCGTACTCCAGGGCCTCGGCAATCTGGCCACCGATCTGCAGAATCTGCCGCGGTTCGAGGCGTCTTTTTTCGTGACAGAAGACGCTCAGGTCACTGCCGTCGAGCAGTTCCATTGCCATGTAGGCCAGATCATTCTCTTCGCCGACATCGTAGACGGTGACGATATGCGGGTGACTTAAACGGCCGGCGGACTCGGCTTCACGAAAAAAGCGTGCTTTGACATCAGCCAGTTCTGCGGGCTCAATCAGCGCGTAGGAGAGGGTCTTTATTGCCACCTGGCGGTTGATCTTCGGGTCGGAACCCAGGTAGACCGTTCCCATTGCACCCTGGCCAAGTTCTTTTTCGATCCGGTAGCGGCCGAGGGTCGGCTTTTCGCCCGCATTGCCGATGACCATGGTTCCGTTAGCGGTGCCGAGCACCAGAGTCTGATCCATCTCCTTGAGCTGGCTGATTCGTTTCCTGAGATCCCGGAAACGCCCGGCCTTCTGCAGATGCCGGTAGACGGTCAGGGCTTTTTGCGGCTGGCGTTTGCGTTCGAAATCAAGGCCGAGGTTATAGAGCAGTTCCTTCATGCCGTTATAGTCGGGCGGGCAGCGCAGAAAGCGTTCCAGAGCCAGGTCGAGCAAACCCTGCTCCTGGAAGGTAAGACCAAGCATCTTGTTGCTTTCGGCCACCGATGAAGAAAGGTGTTGGCGCAGCCGGTTGATCTGGATCAACAGGAACCCGGCGACAGCAAGGACGATTGCCGGCATCACGTGAAACCAGGTGCCGCCGAGAATCAGCGCGGCGGCGCTGGTGCCCAGCCAGGTCAGCAGAAAGATCAACAGGGTCAGCAGTCCGGTCCGGGCTGAAAGTCGTGGCAGCAGCAAAATTGAGAGGAGTCCGAAATAGAGCAGAATCATGGTTTCGAGCAACCAGGCCCATGATGCTTGATAGAGTGGCGAGGCGCCGAGCAGACTGATGGTTGCCAGGGTCGCGGCTTCCAGAGGTCCGAGATGTTGTCGGTCAAGTGACTGCTGCGCCTCACCAACCAGAACGATCCGATTGCGCAGGGTGCTGGCGGGAAGTTTGCCTTGCAACAGATCTGCGGCCGAGATCGTCGGCAACCGGAGTTGCCGCCCTGAGCGATTGAGCAGGAGTTGATAGTCGCGGCCGAGATTGAGCCGCAGATCCCCGATGCCGAGTGTGCCGGGAGTTTCACGGGGGCCGTAGCTGATATCCTGCAGCTGTTCGTTGTGGGCTAAAAGGACCAGCTGCAGCGGCAGGGCCGGGATCAGACGGTCGCGCCAGGGGAGCAGCAATGGTAGCCGCCGCAGGATACCGTCGCGGTCGTTGCGTAACACCAGATGGCCCGCCGCCCGATTTTTTGTCTGCAGCACAGGAGCCGGGGGCAGCAGGGCCGGTGGGTTCGTTTGTGGCAGGTAGGGCAGAAGTGGATTTTGCAGGTTAAGCAGCAGTTCCTGTGCTCTCGGGATCTGTTTGGTCTGGGGCAGAGAGTTTGTTGTCAGAAAACGGCTGTCGGAGGTTGTGATCCCTTGCAGGTCTTCGAGTCTCAGGACCAGACTTCCAGAGCGATCGGCCAGTTCCTGATCGGCACCCTGGTCATCCGAGGCGAAACTTGTCGGGCTTATCAGTCCGACCGCGGCTGGATGCTGCTGCTGGATGCTGTCAAGCAGTCGGGCGAGTTGCTGACGCGACCAGGGAGTATCCCCCATCTGGCGGCGGCTTTTCAGGTCGATTGCGACCATGATAACAGCATCAGTTGTGGCAGGTTTTCGCAGTGTGATCAGTTGATCAAAGAGTTGCTGGTCCCGTTTTAACAGTGGGGGGCAACCACCCAGGGAGGCCGCCAGGATCGCCAGTGTCAGCAGCAGGCCAAGAGTCGGGTTACTGAAGAGGATTTTGCCTAGCAGTCGCATGCTGATCTTCCCCTGGGCAGTGGTGAACGGCATCCATCATACTTGAAAAATATCCAGATCGGGACCTTTTTCTTTGCCGGCCCCCTGTTCGGTGCGGTCAATTCACGTTCTGACATGTCTGGTGGCGACAAAGATCAAAGGCAGGTCCCAGGCTGGAAGCACCTGCCATGAATGGTTGTCCGAGGCACAAATTATGGTTTTCTGAGGCACTTTCGTGGTATGTCTGCTACTATTTTCCGGAGACGGGGCGATGCGCAGAATCTCAATCATTGAACGTTTTCATGAACTCGAGGAGTTGGCGGAAAAATTCCACACCCTTGATGTGCGGATACTGAAAATTCTCGATGTTGCGACCTTCTGTCGTGAACTTCCGCTGCAGATGGCAGATCTGTTCGGCGTGCCGCATGCGTGGATGTCGATTATCGAAGATGCGAAAGCAGCACACTTTCTGCGCGGCAAGGGGGAAACGGTGCTGGTGCCGCGTGATGTTTTCGAGCAGTTGCTGCCGCAGCCGGATCGTCCGCTGGTGCTTAACGAGGGGTTGTCGCCCTACTTTCGCTTGTTGCCATCGACCCGGCAAGAGCATTTTCGCTCATTGGCGCTGGTGCCGCTGCACCTCGATGGTGAACTGATTGGGACCCTGAATCAGGCTGATCCGGATCCGCAGCGTTTCAGCCCACATTACAACACCATTTACCTGGAAAGGCTGGCCGTCAAGCTTTCGCTCGGTCTGTCAAACGTTATCGCGCACGAAAGATTACAACATCTGGCCTATCACGATTCGTTGACCACCCTGCCCAACCGTCGGGCGATGGAACGTTTTCTCGCAGCGGAACTGGCTCGGGTTGGTCGTTACGGTGGGGAACTGTCGGTCGCGTTTATTGACCTGGATCGCTTCAAAAATGTCAATGATACCCATGGTCATGATGCTGGTGATGCCCTGTTGCAGTATCTGGCCGACGGCCTGCGCAAAATGAGCCGTCAGAGTGATCTGGCTACTCGTCTGGCCGGGGACGAATTCGTGCTGTTGCTGCCCCAGACAGGTCTGCGCAGCGCGGAAGAACTGCTGACCCGGATGGAGAAAGAATTCAGTCGTCGACCGCTGCATTTTAAAGGGGTGGAGATAGACATTCGCATCAGTTTTGGTGTTGCCTCATCGGCCGAACAGCACGATTCCGCCGAACTGCTCAAACTTGCCGACAGCCGTCTCTATGCAGCCAAAGAACGCAAACAGTCCGTTTGACAACTCTCCATTGCTGATGTTGGCCCCAATGCAGGGTCTGACCAACCGGGTGTTGCGACAGTGGTTTATTGATCATGTCGCACCCGACCTGGTCTTTACCGAATTTATTCGCGTCCAGAGCCGCAGCCGCAAGCGGGTTGCGCGCAGCGACCTGTCCTAGGTCAACAGCCATACCGGAACCACCCCGCTGGTGGTGCAGATGATCGGTCATGGTGCAGATCCGCTGTGTGAGGCCGCCGAGGGGCTGCAACTGGCCGGGGCGCAACATCTCAACCTGAATCTCGGTTGTCCCTACGGGCGGATGTTGAGCGGGGTGACCGGTGGTGAACTCTTGCGTGAGCCCCTCAAGCTTGCGGTACTGCTGCGTAAACTGAGGACAAAGATCAAGGTCGATTTTTCGGTCAAATGCCGCGCCGGATATGATGATCCCCGTCAGATTTTCGAGCTGCTGCCGATCTTTGCCGATTGCGGAGTCGACTGGCTGATTCTGCATCCGCGAACTGTTGAGCAGAAGTATGGGGGTG
>JAJRWF010000029.1 GCA_024276905.1 Deltaproteobacteria bacterium | reverse complement strand
CTGATCAAGTAGTTTGACAGTCGGAGCAGAACAGAGTAGAAACAGGCGTTGTCCTTTTCATCGGACCCCGCCAAACTCCAGCTGAAGGAGTCATCATGTTCAAGATCCTGACCCACAACAAAATATCGGTCAAAGGGCTGGAGAAGTCCCCGCGCGAAGCCTACGAAATTGCCTCCGAGATCGGGAATCCTGACGCCATCATGCTGCGCAGCCACCAGCTGACTCCAGAGACGATTCCCGCTACGGTCAAAGGGATCGGTCGAGCCGGTGCCGGAGTCAACAATATCCCGGTTGCCGACTGTACCGAACGGGGCGTGGTGGTTTTCAACGCTCCGGGCGCCAACGCCAACGCGGTTAAAGAGCTGGTCATTGCTGGACTGCTGATGGCGACCCGCGACATTCTTGGCGGCATCGACTTTGTCAAACGCGAAGGTGTCGGCCTCGACGAAGCCGCCCTGCACAAGCTGGTTGAAAATGGCAAAAAACAGTTCGGCGGCACCGAATTGTCCGGGAAAACTCTGGGCGTGGTCGGACTGGGGGCCATCGGCTCGTTGGTCGCCGAGACTGGCCTGATGCTGGGAATGAAAGTCCTCGGACTTGACCCGGCGTTGTCGGTCGATGCCGCCTGGCGCTTGCCACGCGACGTCAAACGGGTCGAGAATATGCAGACCCTGCTGTCAAAATCGGACTACGTCACCCTCCACCTGCCGGTGATCGAGGCGACCCGCAACCTGATCAACCGTGAACTGGCCGAAAGTTTCAAGCCCGGCCTGGTACTGCTTAACTTTTCACGCGAAAAACTGGTCGATACGGCAGCTCTGGTCGAGGCTCTCGACCAGGGCAAGCTGGACGGCTACATAACCGACTTCCCGATGCCGGAGCTGGTCGGGCGCAATGACGTGATGCTGCTACCGCACCTGGGTGCCAGTACTGCTGAAGCGGAAGAGAACTGCGCCATCATGGTCGCCGATCAACTGATCGACTTTCTCGAACACGGCAACATCCGCAATTCGGTCAACTTCCCCAATATCTGGCTGGAGCGCAGCGGGGTTTGCCGCCTGGCGATCACCAACCGCAACGTACCGAAGATGCTCGGCCAGATCCTTTCGGTCCTGGCGGACCGCAACCAGAATGTTGACGATATGATCAACAAGAGTCGCGGCGAAATCGCCTATACCCTGATTGACATCGAGCGCAAACCGCAGGACGACCTGGCTCAGGCACTCGAAGCAATCGACGGGGTGGTCAGCGCCCGCATTCTTCCTAATAACACCATCTGATTATTCAACCCTGGAGGTATCAGCCCATGTCTGACAAAGTTTACAATTTCGGCGCCGGACCGGCCATGCTGCCGGAACCGGTGATGGCCAAAATTCAGCAGGAATTCCTTAACTACCAGGGGATGGGAGTCTCGGTTATCGAGATCAGTCACCGGTCCAAGGAGTTCGTCTCGATCCTCGAATCGGCCCAGACCCTGTTCCGCGAACTGACCGGCCTGCCGGACAACTACAAAATCCTCTTTGTTCACGGCGGCGCGCGGATGCAGTTTTCGGCCATCCCGATGAACCTGGCCGGGCGAAAAGAAGCGAAAAAATGCCTCTACCTTGAAACCGGCAACTTTGCCAAACTGGCGGCCAAGGATGCCCAGGCCTTTGGCGATATCCAGACCATCGTCAGTGGCGCAGAAACCAACTACGACCGGATTCCCGATTATGATCCGGCGCTGATAACCCAGGACGCTTCATACGTTCATATCACCGGCAACAACACCATCTACGGCACACGCTGGAACCGCTTCCCCGAAACCGGCGATGTTCCGCTGGTCGCCGACATGACTTCGGAGCTGCTGTCGCGGCAGATCGACTACAGTAAATTCGGCGTCATCTATGCCGGGTTGCAGAAGAACCTGGGCCCCTCCGGTATGGCGATGGTCATCATCCGTGAGGATCTGCTCGGTCATGCCGGGCCGCAGACCCCGACCCTGCTTAACTACACCCAGTGCGACAAGGACAACTCCCTGACCAACACCACCAACACCTTTGCCATCTACGCCATCAAACTGGTACTGGAATGGCTCAAGGAGCAGGGCGGTGTGGCCGCGATCGAAAAACGTAACGCAGAGAAGGCGGCGCGTCTCTATCGGGTGATCGATGGCTCCGGCTACTACCGTGGTGTCGCTCAGGCTGACCACCGTTCGACGATGAACGTTTCATTCAATCTGGCAAGTGAAGAGCTGGAAGCCAAGTTTCTCAAGGAAGCGGTAGCGGCCGGACTTTATGCCCTCAAAGGGCACCGCAACGTCGGTGGCATCCGCGCCTCGATTTACAACCCGATGCCGCTGGCCGGAGTTGAAAAGCTCGCCGGTTTCATGGAAGAGTTCGCACGCAACAACGGCTGAACAATCCTCAAGGCTTAAACGCAAGGGTTCCCGTTTTCGGGGACCCTTTGTTTTTAGCCCGCAAAATCAGGCGGACACCCGTTGACAGGGGGTAAACTTGGGCATAGAATCCCCATCTTCAAACCTGAATCTGCTGATAATCAGCCGTAAATAGCCCGGAACGAGGAAAAAGACCGATGAAAGTACTTGTTACAGATGAAATATCAAAGACTGGCCTGGCCCTGCTGACCGAGGATCCACGGGTTGAACTCGATGTCAAACTTGGCCTGACGGTTCCGGAACTGCACGAAACCATCGGCAGCTATGAAGCGATCATTACGCGCAGCGGCACGACCGTCAATGATGCCCTGCTTGAGCATGCAACCAACTTGAAAATTGTCGCCCGCGCCGGTGTCGGCATCGACAATGTTGATGTGGTGTCCGCCAGTAAACGCGGCATTATCGTGGTCAACGCCCCCTTCGGCAACGTCAACTCGGCCGCCGAACACAGCATGGCCCTGCTGCTCAGCCTCTGTCGCAAGATTACACTCGCCAATGCCGACCTGAAAAGCGGGGCCTGGAACCGGGCGCCCTTTACCGGCTACGAGCTGAAAGGCAAGACCATCGGGGTCATCGGGCTGGGTAAGGTCGGCGGGCGGGTCGCCCTGCGCTGCAGAGCCTTTGAGGCCGAGGTGATTGCCTGCGATCCCTACATTTCGGAAAAACGCGCGGAGGACTTCGGCGTCAAACTGGTCGATCTCGACAATCTGGTGCGGCTGTCTGATATCATTACCGTGCACACCCCGCTCAACGAAGAAACCAAAGGGATGATTACGGCCGCCCATTTCGCGCGCATGAAAAACGGGGTCATTATCATCAACTGTGCACGCGGCGGGATTTATGAAGAAGAGGCGACCCTTGAGGCGCTCAACAACGGCAAGGTTATTGGTGCCGCGTTTGATGTCTGGAGCAAGGAACCGCCCGCCACAGAAACCCTGAAGCAGTTAATCGGCCATCCCAACATGGTTGTCACGCCGCACCTGGGAGCCAACACGCATGAAGCGCAGAAAAACGTCGCGGTTGATGTTAGCAAAGAGATCATCAACTACATCGACAACAAACCAATTGCCAATGCGGTTAATATCCCGCGCTTCGATCCTGACCTGATGGACCAGATGAAGCCTTATATCGGCCTGATCAGCATCATCGGTGACTTTATTTCCCAGTTGGCGCCGCCCAACCCGCACAAGATCACCTTTACCTACAACGGCAAACTGGCCCGTTTTGATTGTGCGCCCTTAAGCGTCTGCGGTCTGGCCGCCCTGCTGAATCACTGTACCGATCAGGAGATCAACCTGGTCAACGCGCGGCTGGTAGCGCGTGAGATGGGAATCGAAGTCGAAGAGGTACGCTCTACCGAAACCGATTCCTTCTCCAATCTGATCACCCTGACCCTGGAAAGCTCGGAGGGCACCCGCACCATCGCCGGGACACTCTTTGAGGGCACGCCGAAGATTGTCAAGATGCGCAATTTCGATATCGACTTCCGCCCCGAAGAACACATGCTGGTCATGACTTATGCCGACCGACCCGGTGCATTGGGCAAGATCGGCACCATCCTGGGTAACACCAAGGTTAATATCGGCAACATGAGCCTGGGTCGGCGCGAAAAAGCCGGTGAAGCGATGGTCGTCTTCTCCATCGACTCCCCGGCCGACAAGGCAACCCTCGAAGCGGTCAGCGCAGCGATTAATGCCAAATTCATCCGCTCAGTCAAGTTGAAGCAATAAGACCGGCGCTGGGCGTCAGGCGCTGAAAAACATGAACACAACAAAGGCCGCTCCCACTGGGGAGCGGCCTTTGTTGTCCGAAGTGGGGGCTCAGATAAAAAGAGGCTGGCGACAAGGCGGGATCAGGCCGCGCTGTTCGGCGCGAGAAAAAAGATCCTCGATCGCAGCGAGTCCCGCTTCACTGAGGTCGCGCGAAAAATGGTTGACGTACAATTCGATATGCTGACGTATCACTGCGTCATCCAGTTCCTGGGCATGGGCACCGATATAGGCCCTTGCCTGCTGCGGATTCTGCCAGGCATAATCGAGACTGCGGCCGACGCCATCATCGACCCCGGCGATCAGCTCCTTACCCAGACTACGTCGGGCCAGAATCCCGCCCAACGGAATCGGATGACCGGTTTCTTCTTCCCACCATTGTCCCAGATCGAGCAGTTTGACCAGCCCGTAGTCGGGATAGGTAAAACGTGATTCATGGATGATCACCCCGGCGGCTACATCCCCTGCCGCCACCGCAGGCATGATCTGCTCGAACGAGAGAACCTTCAGCTGAGGATAACCCTCACCGTGCAGTTGCAGCAACAGGTTGGCCGTGGTCAGCTCACCGGGGACGGCAATCGTCCGACTCTGCAGATCGGCCATCTCATACGGCTGCCTGGCCACCACCAGCGGGCCACAACCGCGCCCCAGAGCTCCGCCGCTGCGCAGCAGGCAATAATCCTTTCGCAGATGGCCGAAGGCATGATAGCTGACCTTGGTCAGATCGAGCACCACCTGCTTTGCCAGTTGATTGAGGGTTTCAACATCCTCATGCCGCACCTGCAAGCGAAAAGGGACCTCGATCAGGCCATGGGTTAACGCATGAAAAATAAAAGTATCGTTGGGACAGGGCGAATAGCCGAGGGTCAGGCACATGCCGAACTCCGCAAGCTGGGCAGGTCTTTGAGCAGTCTCAGCAGCGCGCGTTGGGCGACATCCATCCCGGCGAGCAAGTCCCAGTCGGCGCGTTCCCTGGTTCCGCAGGGGTTGGAGATACCACGCAGTTCAAGCAGCGGAATCTCGTAACCCGCTGCGACCTGGGCCAGGGCCGCCCCCTCCATATTTTCACAGATCCCGGCGCAGAGTTGTTCCAGCTGGCGACAGAGTTCAGGGGTCCCGCTGACAGTGTTGACGGTCACAAAAGGGCCGCTGGATATCTGGATTGAAGCCAGTTCAGTCGCTTGCCGTAACAGGTCGGCCGCCCCGCGCTGCCAGCCGCTGACAAGGTCGAACTGCTGGCGGAACAATGGAGGTCCTGTCGCCGGATGTTTGAGCCCCAGTGCAGAAAGCGGGATGAAGCCTTGCGCGTCTGCAACCCCCAGGTCACCGAAATATTCAGCTGTCGCCAACGCCAGGTCACCATTCGAAAGCCCGCTGTTTGGATAGCTGCCGCCGCAGCCGAAAGCGATCAGCAAGGTCGGTATTTGTCGTTCCAGTAACCGGGTCAGGCTGGTTGTGGCGCTGACCTGACCGATACCGGTATGCAACAGCAGGATATTTTCATTGCAGAATCGGCAGGAGAAGGTCTGACCCGGCAACAGCGGATCAGGTTGCAGCGGCAGCTGCTGACGCAGCAGGACGGTTTCGTGCGGCGTTGCCGCGAGCAGACAGATCATCATTGAACCATGTACAGCATAAAGCTGCGCAAAATTGCGCAGAGATTTGGCGGGCCAGCAAGATGCGTTGATTTATGGTTTACATGGTACACCCTAGCGCGCAAACCAGCCACTGCGAATCAGATCGCGGCGTAGCACCACGCCCTGCTGGCGAACCACCCCCTGATACCAAAAGGGTTCCTGCTGCACATCGGCTGCGTCCGGGCTGTCGATCCGCTTGCGGCGGTCAATCAGAATCCGGCGGAAGGTGGCATCGGGCTCTTCGATAATCCGGCAAATCCTTTCAGCCAGCTCTTCGGGAGCCGAGTCGACCACAAACTGGACCAGATCCCGCACCTTGAGACCCAGACGATACTCGTCAAGATCCCCCTCAAACCCCTCTTCGCATTCGGTGACAAAATCGCTCCAGTTCAGCAGCAAGGTACCGAATTCGACCTCGCCGATCTCACCAAAACGGCTCTGCCCACCCAGCATCCGCGCGATCTGATCCTGCTCCTTGCGGGTCAGAAAAAAGGAAAGCCCTTCTTCGACCGGATACATATCGAGCAGATCAATCAACTGCTGACAGAAATTGACCGAATCAAGGTCGTCTCGTTGCAGACGAGCCAATGATTCAGGCAGCTGATGTTGCGGCAGACCGAGCAGCGACAGGTGATCATGACCGAAGTCTGCTGGCAAAACCAGATCCGAGCAAAAGGGCAAGCCCTGACCTTGAAGAAAGTTGCACAACCGCAGATGGTTATCGGTAAAAAAGGTCAACACCTTCTCCTCCGAATAGAACATCTCCAGCCCCTGTCGATTGTTGGCCAGGCCAAAACCGACAAAACCGTCATGCACCAGGCGTTAGAAGTAGGGTTTTACCAGACCGATAATTTCAGCCGTCGACATATAGGGGGAATAGAAAACTTCCGGTACCGGTCGCTCGGCAGTCGTTGCCGAGCGTTGCGTCAGGGCATCATCGGGATAATATTCAAGAATGAAGAAGGCCTCTTCAGGCAGGTAGCGTGAGAAATTCTGCACCAGTTGCGACACCCTGGGAGAACTGGCCACCGCCGTAAAACGATAAGCATTTTCACAATCTTCAAGCAAAGAGAGGTCGTAGCCCTCCTGCTGATGCCGCAACCAGGGCTTGTGTTGCTGGTCCCAGCGACGCAGGCCGATCGGTGATTCAAAATTCAGCGGCATGGCAACTCATCTCTCCTTCCCTCCGGTCCGGAAGTTCCGGACAGATTCTCATGAGCAACAAAGGGTGCAGCCCAAAAGATAGGGGTTTCGTCCTGACAAGTCAATACTCCGCATTCCCTGAGCGCAACCACAAAAAAAAGCTAACAGCCCAAACTAGATAGACTTTTCAACTCTTACGTCCTTTCATTTAAGTCCAGAATCTCCCCCGAAAAGGGGGCTCTATTTCGATACCTTTCTCAGATTTTCCCGGTGAAGGGCAGTAAAAAGGAAACCCCGTAGCTCGAATGTATAAAATCCCTGACAACCCGATGCTTTCCTCTTCACAAGTTGCCGCCAATCCGGCGAAAAACCTTGAAATTATCTAAGACTGGATGTTATACAGTGCAATGGCATTTCAATAATTCCACAAGGAGACTCCAATGCTTGGCCCGCAATCATCCCTCGTGATGTACGACGAGGAGTACAAGCGTATCATGGTGCTCATTGAGAAACTCATCCGTGAGTCAAACTCAAAGGTCATCTTTCTGGTTGATAAAAATGGGCAACTGATCGCCGCAACCGGGGAGACCGAGCATCTTGACACCACAAGTCTGGCGTCCCTGACTGCTGGCAATATCGCTGCAACCGGGGGGCTGGCAAAATTGATCGGCGAGAAGGAATTCTCGATTCTGTTTCACGAGGGGGAGAAAGACAATATCCACATCTCCATCATCGGTGGCCGGGTTATTCTGGTAGTGATCTTCGATGAACGCAGTTCCCTCGGTCTGGTTCGCTTGCGGGTTAAAAAAGCGAGCAAGGAACTTGAAGTTGTTTTCGACGATCTGGCAAGAAAATCCGAAAGTCACGCCGAGTCTCCGGGAGTCGACAGCCCGTTTGCCGAGATCACCGATGACGATATTGACAACCTCTTTAACTGATCGAGGTTCCGAGCATGTCCTTCATTAACTACGCCTCACGTGAAATCAACTGCAAGATCGTCTATTACGGGCCGGGACTCTGCGGCAAGACGACCAACCTGCAGTTCATTTACAATAAGACTGCGCAGGAAGCCAAAGGGAAGATGATCTCGCTGGCGACCGAAACCGAGCGGACCCTCTTTTTCGACTTTCTGCCGCTGGCCCTGGGGGAGATTCGTGGCTTCAAGACCCGCTTTCACCTCTACACCGTTCCGGGCCAGGTTTTCTACGATGCCTCACGCAAGTTGATTCTCAAGGGGGTCGACGGGGTGGTTTTTGTTGCCGACTCGCAAGAGGAGCGCCTCGACGCCAACATTGAAAGCCTCGAAAACCTCAAGGACAACCTTGAGGAACAAGGCTATCAACTCGAAAAGTTGCCCTTTATCATCCAGTACAACAAACGCGACCTGCCGAATTGCACCCCGGTTGAAGAATTACGCAAACTGCTCAACCCCGAAGGTGTGCCTGATCTGGAAGCCTGCGCAACCTCCGGCGAGGGAATTTTCGAGACCCTCAAGATGGTCGCCAAACTGGTCTTGATCGACCTGAAGAAAGGCGGCTGAAAATCCGCTGAAAAATGCTTGACAGCGGACAATCAATCTCCTATATTCCGAACCCGCAACACGCTATTCCCCGATAGCTCAGTTGGTAGAGCAGGTGACTGTTAATCACCTTGTCGCAAGTTCGAGTCTTGCTCGGGGAGCCAAAATTCAAACGGCTCACAGAATTTAATTCTGTGAGCCGTTTTTGTATTTCTCCATTTGAGAAGGGAACTACCCCTCCGGGGAATTCATCCTCCAGGGCCCGGGCGGGAGAAAGCTGACGTTAAGACCGAACGGAGAAGCGATCTTTTCCAATGTTGCCAGGGTCGGGTTTCCTGTTCCGTTTTCAAATTCGGAAAGAATTCGTGGGGAAATACCGGCGACCTTCTTGGCGTAATCTTTTTGCGTCATACCAAGAATTTTACGCATTTGACGCGTCGCCGCCCTGATGCCGATGTCGCCCGTTGCAAGGCCCAGATAAAGAGCCTCCTTCATCTCTGCAGCTTCTTTGTTATTCGGTCGCTTCATCTGATCCACCTATGAGGCTGCGCATCTTGCAGCCCGATCGAAACATCATTGATCCAGCCTGCCAGCCTCTCAATCAGCCAGTCATCAACCTGACAAGAACGCATAGTCTCCGGCAGCTACCTGACCTCGTCACCCAGAGATACAAGCCAATTTCTGGTTTCAACAGGACCAAGTGAAACGTCGTCGTAGCTCAGGCGGCATCCGCCCTCAATCCCCTGGTGGATGGTTTGAGGATCTGGCTCAAATATCGCTGCAGCTTGCCAGCGCCCGTCAAGATATATTTCGAGGCAACAATTCATTTTGGCTCATCATAGTGGTCCAAGAGGATCTGGCCATGCATCTTGTATTCACTTTAGTGGTTCACTTGCTGATTTTGTGCAAGTAAATTCTCACTATAGTGAACCATAGCCGGAAACCGGCCTGATCTATTTGCCGCTTACGGACGTCATGACGATTATAAGATCGAATCAGCGATGACCTCTTCGATGCTGCCAATTTCCGGAATGGCCATAATCCGAGCCCCAACCGCCATGTCCCCTGCGGTGCAGGTCATTCCGATATCCATCGTGGCTTCGATGTCTGGAATAATGACGGCCATAGCCAGGGTTGTGGCCAAAATAACCGTACGGTAAGTAAAAACGGGCAGGGGTCCAATAACCAGACCTGAAGCGATTTCGATAAGGGGAACCAGCATAGAGATTCGGTTGCAGATAGCGGACTTCGGTCACCCGTGTTGGCCACGCGCTCTGTGTCGGCATGGCAATCCGCCAGGACTCATCCGGTTGCCGGCAGGCGGTTCCGTAGCCTTGTTGCTGCTCACCACCGATGTTCAAGGTCAGCAGATACTCACGACAGTAGGGTCCAGAACTCTCCTGAACCTTCCCGAGAGATGTCCGCTTGTCTACAGGTCCGGCATCTGGATTAACCCAGGAGATTGCCCCGCCTGTCCCGCAGCTCAGGATCAGAACCAGAATTATTATCGCTAAATATTTCATCACGACTCCCCGGCAACCGAATCGAACTGCAGCTACGCACCAGGCTGCCCTCTCCCTATCATAACAAATTCGGTTATATTTTGTCTGGGACAGTAGACCTTGCGCGGGAGTGTTACGAATCACCCTGTTTGATCTGTCGAGAAATTTGACCCTGCAGATGGTACAATCTTGGAACAGGGCAATCAGATCGAATCACACAGGAGAGATATCATGAGCGAAGAGAAACCCAATCCTGAACAGAACGAAGACGTTCACCTGTACCAGAAACTGGCTGATCGGGCGGCAGAGATCCTTCAGGAAGGGCGCAAGACGGTCGATGAAGCACTTAAAAAGGCGGGTGACGAAATCAGTGCAGGTGGCGAGTTCACGCGTGAACAGGCTGAAAAGATCAGCAATTACCTGCGCCGCGACCTGAATGAGGTCGGACGCAAACTCAAGCAGACCCGCGACACGGTCATCAACGCGGCCGAACCACATCGCCTGGCCGCCGGAGTACAGAGTGGGCTGGCAAGGCTCCTTCATACTGCTGCCGACGTATTGAGCGAGGTCGCCAGCCGGTCAGAGAAGGTGATCGAATTTCGTACCGGTGAAGTCACCAGCCCGGGAACTCTGACATGTAAGGAGTGTGGAAAAGAAATGAGCCTCAAGGCGACGGTGCGCATTCCCCCCTGTCCGTCGTGCCACAAAACGGTTTTTCGCAAATCTTACTGAGAAAAGGGCCGGAGAATCCGGCCCTTTTTAATCAAACATAAAAACCCGGCTGCTTCAGCGCAAGCCTTTTTCGGCAAAAAGTGACGTATATTTCATATCTGTGACCATAATGTGATTCTGCAACCAGTCGGAGAGAAACTGCACAACCTCGAATGACAGCACGAATTCACCACGGTTAACTCGGTTGCGCAGATCCAGCGCCTTGGCTCGAAACTCTTCATGCTCCCTCTGGTGCGCCTGCAAACCCAAATAACCAAGTTGTTGCATATAGCCCTCTTCAGTGGTGAAATGCCCTTCCATGTAACCAAACATCTGCTCAACGATTGTCGAAATCGCCTCTTGCCCCTTATCTTCATTCATCGCATAGTGCATCTCGTTGATCATGCGAATCAATGACTTGTGCTGTTCATCGAGCTCGGTAACACCAACACTGTAACTCTGGTTCCAGATCATGATTGCCATCGGTTTCATCCTTGTCTTAAAAAACAGGTCCAACGCCAATTAAACCATATTCTCTATGAATTTCCACGCCCTTATGTCACGCTCGACCTTGACATCGGCCACAAAGGCAGGTATTTCTTGCCCTGGAGGGGAAACGGATCAACAGTGCTCCGGAACCCCGCAGGGCGCAGGTTGCCCTCACACCACTTTGTCCCCGGAATCGCTATGACCCCTGCCCGCTCCAACAGCCGCGGACTGCTTCTGACCCTGGCTTCGTTTGTCATCGTCATCGCAGGAATGCGTGCCGCCCAGAGTTTGCTGGTCCCCTTTCTCCTCGCCAGCTTTATCGCCATCCTCTGTGCCGGACCGATGCACTGGTTACAAAGACGCCGGGTTCCGGCCGGGCTGGCTGTGCTGCTGGTCATCTTGGCCGTCGTCGGCTGTAGTCTGACGCTCCTGATCCTGGTCGGATCGTCAGTCAACGACTTTACCCGCGCCCTGCCTGAGTATCAGCAAGGGCTGCGAGACCAGACGCTCTCGCTGGTCAGCTGGCTGCAGGGAATAGGTATCCGGGTTTCGCCCAGCCTGATGACGGACTACTTTGATCCGGGCAAGGCAATGGAACTGGCAGGTAATATGTTGGCACGCACCAGTGGGGTGCTGGCAAATACCTTCATGATTCTGTTGACGGTGATTTTTATTCTGCTTGAAGCTGCCGGATTGCCCGCCAAGCTACGTGCCGGACTCGACAATGCCGAAACTTCGCTGCAGTCCTTTGAACGTTTCAATACCGGAGTCCAGCAATATCTGGCAATCAAAACCCTGGTTTCTTTTGCAACCGGTATTCTAATCACTCTCTGGCTGCTGTTTCTTGGTCTTGACTATCCGCTACTTTGGGGGCTGGTGGCATTTCTGCTCAATTACGTGCCCAATATCGGCTCGATCATCGCGGCGGTTCCGGCGGTGCTGCTGGCGGTGGTCCAACTTGGACCCGGAGCAAGCCTGATGGTCGCTAGCGGCTATCTGGCTGTCAACCTGTTGATGGGCAGTGCCATTGAACCCAAACTGCTGGGACGCAAACTCGGGCTGTCGACTCTGGTGGTTTTTCTGTCGTTGGTCTTCTGGGGCTGGGCACTGGGACCAGTCGGCATGCTACTGTCGGTTCCCCTGACCATGATCGTCAAGATCGCCCTCGAGGTCAAACCCGAGACCCGCTGGTTGGCGCTGCTGCTCGACTCGGAAATCCCCCAGCAGGAGACAGACAGCGGCTGACCTCCACAAGAGCCCGCCATCCACACGGGATGACGAACCCTTGCCGAGGGCAGAAATCAGAAGTTGAAACTGAAGGTTATCCCGCCCACGAATTCGTCCGCAATCACCCTTTCAGCCTCAGCACTGATCGCGTCTGAATAGATCAGGTAGGGACTGATCCCGACCTGGCCGTTCAGCGCATAATCGAGCGTTGCGCTGAACTCGTAATTGTGCCAGCCCGTGTAATCACCGATCGAATAATCGCTCTGCTGGTTGTAACTTACCAGCCCTCCCAGACCCAGCGTCAAGGTCTCAGCCAGTTCCAACTCGTGCGCAATTGAAAACGTATAGAACAACCCGTCTTTTTGGGCCTCGTCGTAATCGTAATAGAGCGTCAGGGTCGGTGCGAGCAAGGTATCCAGACTGACACCAAGATAGAGTTCGTTGGTATCCGCAGCATTCTCAAGCGAATAGAAGACATTCCCGACACCGACAGCAACCAGATCACTGAGGGCAAAACCGTAGTCGATGGTAAAATCGGTTTCACTGATCTCACCAGTATCCAGGTCAAGATTACTCCAGTAACTGAAAGTCAGTCCATTGAACCCGACATCCACTCCGCCCTGAACCACAGGATTTCCGTTACTCAAATCGAATCCGCGCCAGAGATACTTGCTGCTGTAGCCCACATAGGCCGAACCTTCAACCTCAGTCGCCGCCATGGCCACTGAAGTCACGCCGGAAAAGGCGAGCAGAACCACCAGCAAGGCCGTAAACAGTTTGCGATATTTCATTATTGAAACTCCTTTTTATTAAATTACACGGGTCAGGGATCCTTCAGGGATCCTTCAGGGATAAGTACGTACATTTTTGATCACTGTTGTTTGACCGGCCTGCTGACAGCACCGGCAAGTGCGGCCGACAACTGCGGAGAACCCAGGCCGCTGCTCCCGATATGAATCGTCTGGAAATCGGGATACGCTTCCATGCCGATTTCACTCATGTCGCAACCGAGCATCTCCTCTTCTTCACTGACACGAATTCCGATGCTGTACTTCAGAGCCAACCAGACCGCCGAGGTAGTCACGACAACAAAAGCACCGGTGGCAGCCACACCGATCAACTGGGTAACGAAACTGGCTTCCGGATCGGTAAAGGGCACGGCCAGAGTTCCCCAGATACCGCACACCAGGTGAACCGAAAGCGCGCCGACGACATCATCAATCTTCAATTTATCGAAAAAAGGCACCGCCAGCACCACCAGCACACCACCGACACCACCGATCAGGGCCGCGGCGCCGAGACTCGGGGTTGCTGGTCCAGCAGTGATCGACACCAGCCCGGCCAGGGCTCCGTTGAGCGCCATGGTGACATCAACTTTCTTATAGAGCAGCTGTACCATAATCATCGCTGCAACCATTCCGCCACAGGCGGCGACATTGGTATTAACAATGACATTCGACATTTCAATCGCCGAAGCAGCATCTCCCAGCGCCAGCACTGACCCGCCATTAAAGCCATACCAGCCCATCCAGAGGATAAAAGTCCCCAGGGTCGCCATCGGGATATTGGAACCGGGCAACGGGTTGATCCGCCCGTCCTTGCCATATTTGCCTTTGCGTGCTCCGAGAATAATCGCCCCGGTCAGTGCCGCCCAGCCGCCGACGGAATGGACGATGGTCGAACCGGCATAATCGGCGAAACCGAGTTCCGACAGCCAGCCACCACCCCAACCCCAGGACCCCTGTATCGGATAGATGATGCCGGTCAACACCACACAGAAGGCCAGGAATGACCAGAGTTTGATCCGCTCGGCCACGCAACCGGAAACGACTGAGCAGGCAGCCCCGCAGAAAACCATCTGGAAAAACCAGTCGGATGCTGCAGCATAACCGGCGGAGTAATCACCGGCCGCAGCCGCGGTATCATCTGCCGACCAGAAGCCGAGTGAGCCGATAAATCCCCCATCGACGCCCTGATACATCAGGTTGTAGCCGACGACATAGAAGAGCAGCCCGGCGATAGCGAAGAGGGAAATATTCTTCAAACAGATGGTCGCAACATTTTTTGACCGCACCAGTCCGGCTTCGAGCATGCCGAACCCGGCCGCCATCCACATGACCAGAATCCCCATGACCAGGAACGAGAAGGTGTTGAGAATGAAGGTCATCTCTGAAACCGGGGGGTTTTCGGCAAAGGCCAGAACCGGGAGTGCCAGCAGACTCAGGGTCAGAATCGAAACACGCTTGTTCATGATTTATCTCCTTATCAGGCTCAGTGTTATTTCAGTTAAAGTGAATCGATTCCTGACTCGCCGGTACGGATACGGATCGCCTGCCCGACCGGCATAACAAAAATCTTGCCATCGCCGATGCGGCCGGTGCAGGCCTCTTTCTGCACCGCAGCAACAACCTCATCAACCATTTCGACCGGAATCACCAGCTCGATCTTGACCTTGGGAATAAAGTCGATCTGATATTCGGCACCGCGGTAAAGCTCGGTATGACCCTTCTGGCGACCGAAACCACGGACCTCACTGACCGTCATGCCGTTGATACCGAGATCGGTCAACACCGATTTCACATCATCGAGTTTGAACGGCTTGATAATGCACTCAACTTTTCTCATCTTGAAGCTACCTCCTCAGGCCCTGCAGACGATGGTTACAGAATTAAAAAAGGCACCCCACCCCGGATGATCCCGAGATAGAGCGCCTTTGCTCGAAATTAACTGTTTGTCCGGAACGCCGTTGTTCCGCTAACACTCTATGCTGCCAACCGGCCCCTTCTCAGGGACTGCCCGTCAAGACAGCAGTGATCGTGCCAATCTCTTAACCTACTGAAATTACTGGAAGTTGAATTCTTACCATCTCGGATATGCGTAAATATTAAGCAGAAATGGCTTGACATGAGTGCGCGCTGGGCAGCTCCAAGGGATTGATCCTGAGAAACAAGTAGCTGCCTATTTATTGTTCACCGCCAAGGCGAGGACGCCAGCATGCCGGGGTGGTTTTTGACGTAATTCCCGAGCCAGAATACGATCACGGCCATATATATCATCGCGGAAATCCATTCGTCCGGCATCATCGACCCAGGCGGTCCAGTAACCGATTTTCAACGCAACCGGCTCCTCCAGACGGATCATGCGTGAACCGCCCGAAGCGAGCAACGTCTCAAGCTGCAGATCGCTGCGGTCGTTACGGGCCAGCAACCAGCGCGCCAGCTCTTGCGGTTGCGACAAACGAATACAACCGGAACTGTATGCACGGCGTGTTCGATCAAAAAGCTGCTTTTGCGGTGTATCATGCAGATAGATCGACCAGGGATTCGGCAGCAGGAACTTGATCTGCCCCATCGGGTTCCAGGGTCCCGGCTGCTGACGCAACGAAGCCTTAACCTCTCCACGTTGCCACTTGCGGCTGAATTGATTTCCGATGTGAAGCAACTCCCCCTGTGCGTCAAGCACCTCGTAGTGATTGCGCCGCAAATAGGAGGGATCGTCAACAATGCGCGGCAGAGCCTCACGCAGCAGAGTCGGCGGGACATACCAGTATGGTGAAACCACGAGTGATTCAAGCCGACTGGCAAACAGCGGTGTCGAACGCTGTTTGCGTCCGATCACCACCGGCATCTGCAACTGCAGCTGCTCGCCGTCACGAACTTCAAGAGAAAATGCGGCCAGATTGATCTGGATCTCTTCGCCCTTTGAGCGGCCGCCCTCCCAACGCCAACGCTCCATGTTGCGCAGAATCTGGTCAATCCGCTGTTCAACAGAGGTATTCAGAGCCTGCAATGTCTGCGGGCCCAAGGTGGCATCGGGTGCCAGCCCATGGCGTTGCTGAAACCGCCGCAGACCCTGTTGTAATTCGAAGCTGAAAACATCTCCCCGTCCCACATCAACACCCAGATCACCTTCAAGAAGCAGGCGACGACGCAACTGCGGCACGCGCGGGTCGCTCTCTCCCGGGTGCAGCGTTTCACCCTCTTCAATCTGTGGCCAGCCGCCAAGGGCTGCCAGATCACGGTAACGCTGCAGCATCCGCCGCAGTTGTCGATAACCGTTGTGCGGCGGAGCAAGTTCGCGCAGCGCCGAGGGCATGGCGTCAAGCTCGAATGCCAGATCGAGCAGCTGGGCCGGATCAACATTGCGCGGTCGACGGTGCCAATCACCGCGTGATTTCCAGCTGCGCTCCTGACCACGAAGATTGTCTCCAGCATAGCGGAAAAATACCCGACTCAAGGCAATATCGATCCGGGCAACCTGTTGCGGCGACCAACCGAGAAAGGCTTGAGTTTTATCTGCGGGCGGCTGCAGCAGGCGGCGCAACCGGTTCAGGTCATAACGCCGCGGCGAAAACCCTTCCCGGCCAGATTTTTCCAGGACATTCAGCAACTGACCAACAGCAGGAGAAAGACCCTGCCGGTTGATCCATGACGGGTATCCGGCATGGGCTACGTAGAAGCGCTTCAACAGCCAGACTTCACGTGATTGCGGATGTTCGGCCAAAGCGGCATCAACACCGGCAAGAATCTGTTTGGCAATCCGCGCTGTCGGCAGTGCTACTTGAGGAGAAAGAGGGGGACGGGGTGCAGGAGAGAGACAGCCTTCGGCCAGCAGCAGCAAGGCCCCGAGAACCAACAGGCCAACAGCCGACAGCAATCTCGCAAACACCCGCGACATCGTTTTCTCCAGCACAAGAGGGATAAATCTTTTTCAATAAAAACAATAAGTTCTACCAGTTTATAATTTTTTTTGCTCCAACTGTCAAATCACCCCCTTGACATAATTCAAACGTTCGTTTTAAATATGTGTTTCAACGAGGAGGCAACCAATGTCACAAACCGACACCAAAACCCGCATTCTTGACGCCGCCGAACATCTGTTCGCCAGCGACGGGTTTCACAGCACCTCTCTACGGGCCATCACCAGCCAGGCCCAAGCCAATCTGGCTGCGGTCAATTACCATTTCGGCTCCAAGGGCGCCCTGCTACAGGCGGTCTTTGAACGCCGCCTGCTGCCTCTCAACCAGATCCGCCGGGAGCTGTTGGAACAGGCTTTGAGTAACGCGCGACAACAGAATACCGCTCCCCGGACAGTTGACCTGCTCCGCGCTTTCATCGAACCGACCCTGGCCTTTCGCCAGTCGGAACCGGGTGCCCGGGACTTTATTACCCTGGTCGGACGAGCACTGGTAGAGCCTGACCCTACTGTTAGAGACTGCTTTACTGCCCTGGTGACGCCACTTTTCCAGCAACTCATGGCGGCACTTCGACTCGCACTGCCACAGATCCCACCAGGGATCCTCCAGACACGATTACAATTCACCCTGGGGGCCATGGGACATACCATGTGCATGATTGGCCGCCCCCCTTTGCAATTCCCCGATGCCCCACAACCGCCCTCTTCTGCGGAACTGGTCGAACTGCTGATCCGGTTTGTCAGTTCCGGACTGGAGGCTCCATGCTGAAAACTGCCCTGCTTTTTACCCTCCCATTTTGGCTGTTCGGCTGCAGCTTGCAACAACTGACGCCCATTGAACAGTCGGTGGTGCTGCCACCTCAATATCTTGAACAAGCCGACCAGACAAAAGCCCGGCCGCCGATGGATCGCTGGTGGGAAGTCTTCAAGGACCCGCAGCTGAATCAACTCCTGGAACAATTGTTCGCCGATAATCTACAGCTGGAAGAGGCCTTTGCTCGCCTGGAGCAGACCCAAGCGGCACTGCAGGTTGCCAGCAGTACCCGCTGGCCGAGCCTTGGTCTCGGTGGGCAGGGAAGCCGTGAACAGGTACCGGGTTTCGTCCAGGATGCCCGGGTCTACAACTACCGATTTTCGGCCCAGAGCAGCTTTGAAATAGACCTCTGGGGCAAACTGAGAAATCGGCAACTGGCAGCCCGAAATCTGACCTCTGCCAGCGAAAAGCAACTGCAGACCCTGTATCTCAGTCTGAGTGCTCAGCTGGTCGACCTTTACTATTTTGCGGTTGAACAACGTGCACAGCTCGTACTGTCCGACCAGACGATCTCGTCCTATCGTGACACATTGCAACGGGTTGAGAATCGTTACCGACAGGGTCTGGTACCGACAACAGACCTCTATCAGGCCCGGCAGAGTCTGGCGGGCGCAGAGGCCAACCGACCCGCCTTTGCCAAAGAACTGGCCCTCGCCGAGCACAGCATTGCCACGTTGCTGGGGAACTATCCCGTACGCGGAACTGCGGGTAACCTGGCGACCTTGCCACCGTTGAAAGACCAATTCCCGACCGGGCTGCCTGCAGACCTGCTTCAGCGACGCCCTGACATCGCGGAACGTTTTCATCTGTTACGATCTGCGGATGCAGAGGTTGCAGCAGCCATTGCCGAGCGCCTGCCGTCACTTGATCTCACTGCGAATTACGGATTCTTGCAGACAGATTTCGGCATTGGAGCAATTACCGGCAATTTCTGGCAGCTCATTGTGCAACCGGCGCTTCCCCTGCTCGACGGCGGTCGTCGTCGGTCTGAAGTGGCGCGCAGCCGGGCCGTTGTCCGTGAGCGCCTGGCGGGATATCGGCAAGCGGTTCTTGATGCCTACCGGGAGGTGGAAGATGCCCTTGTTGCCAACCAGACCGCAGAGCAACGCATCGAATATCTGACCATCACTGCAGCTGCGACAACAGCCAGCCTACGACTGGCACTGCAGAACTACCTTCACGGCATCAACGATTATCTCCCAGTGCTCAGTGCCCAGCGCAACGATTTTCAGATCCAGCGCGAATTACTGGCGGCACGCCGCCAACTGGTCAGTGCTCGCATCAGCCTGTCGCGGGCTCTGGGTGGGAAATGGATGAATCAGCAAATAAGTCAGCGGCATTCCAACCGCAGGGAGCAAGAAAAACATGAGTAATAAATCACGCTTAGTCAAAATTGGCTTACCTCTCCTGATCCTGCTGCTTGCCGTTCTTGCCAGTGTGCTGATCGTCAAATCACGCAAAGCCCCTGAAAAACACGCCCAGATGGAACGCGGCATTCTGGTTGAAACCTTGCCGGTCGTGCGCCAAACACAACAGGCGATTGTTCATGCCACCGGAACCGTCGAGGCCCAACGCGAGATCTCTCTGGTTGCGGAGGTCAGCGGCACCCTGGTCTGGCTCTCTCCACGCTTTGTTGAAGGTGGATTTTTCCGCAAAGGCGAAAAACTGCTCGAAATCGACCCACGCGACTATCGGCTGGCACTGCAAAGGGCACAGGCCGGGCTGGCACAAGCCAGGGCACGTCTGCAGACCGAAGAGAATCTGTCAGACATTGCACGGCGCGAATGGGACAATATCGACCTGGCAGATAAAGGGGAGCCGAGCCCACTGGTGCTGCGGCAACCTCAGCTTGAAAGCGAAAAAGCCAATCTCGCTGCTGCTCGTGCCGACCTGGAACAGGCCCGTCTCAGCCTTGAACGCACTGTCATCCGAGCCCCGTTCAGCGGTCGTTTGCGCAGCAAGAAGGTCGATTTGGGTGAATATGTCCGCGCTGGAAACCCGCTGGCGGTGCTCGCCGGAACCGATCAGGCCGAGATCATTGTGCCGCTGGCGGCAGAAGATCTCGGCTGGCTGAAAATCCCGACTGCAGGCAGCAACCAGTCCGGCTCACAAAGTATTGTTTCCACACTGATCGGCAGCACCCGCCACCAGTGGCAAGGTGCCGTCACCCGAAGCTTCGGAGAGATCGACAGTATTAACCGCATGGCCAAAATAGTGGTCACGATCGATGACCCCTATAATCTGGGGGCGGGGAAAAATCATGGGGCATTTCCCCTGGCCAATGGCCTGTTCGTCGACATTGAAATCAAAGGAGCAAGCCTGGAACAGGTTACCGCAATCCCACGCAGTGCCCTGCATGAAGGTGATGTTGTCTGGCTGGCCGATGACAACAACGGGCTTGAAATCCGCCCGGTCCATGTCCTGCGCCGTCAACAGCAAACATTGCTGATCGACCAGGGGCTGAAGGGAGACGAACAACTGATTCTCACCAGCATCTCAGGAGCGGCACCGGGCATGAAACTACGGCCGCAAAACCGGGAGAAACAGCCATGAAGGGGGCTGTCCGCTGGATGACCACCAACCATGTGGCCGCTAACCTGCTGATGCTGGTTTTGATTCTGGGTGGCATTATCAAGGCGCCGCATATCAAACAGGAGGTTTTCCCCGAAGTCTCTCTCGACCGGATTTCAGTGGTGGTTGCCTACCCCGGTGCCGGGCCCGAAGAGGTTGAAGAAGGTATCCTGCTGAAAATCGAGGAGGGACTGACCGGCATCGACGGCATCAAGCAACTCAAGTCAAGTGCCGACGAAGGATCAGGGACGGTCATCGCCGAACTCTATGCCAGCCAGGATTCGGACCAGGTTCTGCAGGACATCAAGAGCGAGGTCGACCGGATCATAACCTTCCCCGAAGATGCCGAGAAACCGGTGATCAGCAAGATGCTCAACCGACGTGAAGTCATATCGGTGGTTGTTTACGGCGAGGTCGGCGAGCGCAGCCTGCGCCAACTGGCAGAGACGGTACGGGATGAATTGCTGGAGCTTCCCGGCATCACCCAGGTCGATCTGGGCGGAATACGTCCCTTCGAGATTTCAATCGAAATTCCCGAGGAACGCCTGCGTCAATACCATCTGACCCTCGATCAGGTCGCAAGCAAAATCCGCAGCGCCTCCCTCGATCTGCCAGGAGGCTCGATTAAGACGACCGGTGGTGAAATTCTGCTGCGCACCAAAGAACGGCGCTATTTCGGCCCCGAATATGCGGACATTGTTATCCTCGGCAATCCCGATGGTTCCCAGGTGACTCTGGGCGATATCGCGCACGTGGTCGACGGCTTTGAGGATTCTGACGAGTTCGCACGTTTCGACAATCTCCCGGCAGCAATGGTCAAGGTTTTCCGTATCGGCGACCAGAAACCGACCGACATTTCCGAACTGGTCCTCAACTATATCGACAATAAACAGCTGCAGCTCCCGGATACTGTCAAGCTGGCCACCTGGAATGACCGCTCAGAAATTTTCGAAAGCCGCATGTCCCTGCTGCAGAAGAACGCGCTCTACGGTCTCGGACTGGTCATTATCATTCTGGGGCTATTTCTTGAAATCCGCCTTGCCCTCTGGGTCATGCTGGGAATTCCGATCTCTTTCTTCGGCACTCTGTTCCTGATGCCGTTTATCGGCGTTTCGATCAACATGATCTCACTCTTCGCGTTCATCCTTGCCTTGGGGATTCTGGTCGATGACGCAATCGTGGTCGGCGAAAATATCTACGAGCATCGCCAGACCGGCAAACCCTTTGCCAAGGCCGCGATCGACGGAGCCCTCGAAGTTGCTATCCCGGTCACCTTTTCGATCCTGACCACGGTCGCGGCATTCATGCCGCTGATCTTCGTTTCAGGGATGATGGGCAAATTCATCAAGGTCATTCCGCTGATTGTCATTGCCCTGCTGCTGACCTCGCTGGTCGAATCACTCTTCGTCCTGCCGGCCCATCTGGCTCTCGGGAAGCGGCGTGGGGAAAGTCGGGGCCTGCTCGGCATGATCGACCGGACTCGGCGCAGCTTCGGCCGCAATCTCGACCGCTTTGTCGCCGGTCCCTATCGCAGAACCTTGGAACTGAATATCAGCTACCGTTACGTCTCGTTGGCCATCGCCCTGGCGGCACTGATTCTGACTATCGGCATCGTCAAGGGAGGAGTCATCAAGCTTATATTCATGCCTGAGGTTGATGGTGACAGGATTATCGCGGCGGTCCAGATGACACGCGGCATGCCGATTGAAGCCACCACAGAGGTCCAGCAACGGCTGGTTGAAACTGCGCTGGAGACAGTCGCTGAATATGATCGGCAACGACCTCCAGGGGAGACAATCCTGCGCAATATTTATTCGGTAGTCGGGGGGACCATCTCGGTCGGCGGACCTGGCGGCAACTTCAGCAGCAGCGGCACCCACCTGACCAACGTTGCGATGTTTCTGACCAAAAGTGAACAACGTGGAATCCCGGCAACGGAAATCTCCGCTCGCTGGCGAGAAAAAATGGGTGAAATGCCGGGGATCGAATCGCTGACCTTCGCTTCGAACCTGATCCATATGGGAGCCAATATCGATGTCCGCCTCGCACATGAGCGCTTCGAGGTGCTGGAAAAGGCTTCGAACCGACTGCGTGCGGTTCTGGCCGAATATCCCGGGGTCGGGGATATTGAAGACAGCTATTCGCGCGGCAAACGCGAAATCAAGCTCCGTCTCAAGCCGGCCGCACGAACCCTCGGCATTACCGAAACGGATCTTGGACGTCAGGTTCGCGCCGCCTTCTACGGCGCCGAAGCGCTACGGTTGCAGCGCGGCCGGAATGAGATCAAGGTCATGGTGCGCTACCCGAAAGAAAATCGCCGGGCACTGTCGGACCTTGAAAACCTGCGAATCCGCACCCCTGCGGGAGAGGAGGTGCCTCTCAGCGTCGCGGCCAGCATCAGTCAGGGTTATGGCTTCTCCCAGATCAATCGCACCGATCGCAAGCGCGTGATCAATGTTACCGCCAGCGTCGACAGCCATAAAAACAATGCCCAGGACATCCTCACAGAGCTCAAAGCAAAAGTTTTGCCCCAACTGATTGCCGATTACCCAGGCTTGAGTTTCGATCTGGAAGGGGAAGAGAAGGAACGCGCGGAATCGATGCAGAGCATGCTCGGCGGGTTTCAACTGGCACTGCTGATCATTTTTGCCTTGCTGGCGATTCCTTTTCGCAGCTACAGTCAGCCCCTGCTGATCATGGCCGCCATCCCTTTCGGCATGATCGGCGCCGTCCTCGGGCATATCCTGATGGGTTTCGACCTGAGCCTGTTGAGCCTCTTCGGCGTGGTCGCGTTGTCAGGGGTCGTGGTCAACGATTCGCTGCTGCTGATCGACCGTACCAACCGTAACCGACGCAAAGGGATGGATCTGCACCAGAGTTTGGTCGAAGCGGGCACCAGACGTTTTCGGCCCATTATTCTGACTTCGCTGACCACCTTTTGTGGGCTGATGCCAATCATCTTGGAGACCAGCGTCCAGGCCCAGTTTCTGATCCCGATGGCCATCAGCCTCGCCTTCGGCATCCTTTTCGCCACCGGTATCACCCTGCTGCTGATTCCAGGGCTCTATATGATTCTTGAGGATATACGACGCGGAATCGGGCTACAGGATCACCACGCAGAACAGGATCAGTAAATCTGTCATCTTCTAAAAAAGGCCGCTGCTTCAATAACTAAACAGCGGCCTTTGATGGTAATCAGATTCAATCCCCAGTCATTCAGAGTCTCTTCCCGGCTGAACGGTACACAGACAAACGATCCCGGCGACCAACAGCGACCACAATCACCAGAATTTGATGATCATCTATCTGATACACCAATCGATAACCGGCATTTCTCAGCTTAATCTTGTAACAATCGGACAAACTGTGTAGTCGATCAGCCTTAACCCGTGGTTGTTCGAGACGTTCAGTCAGCTTCTTTTTGAACTGTTTTCTAACCGACTCATCGAGTTTGTGCCACTCCTTCAAGGCCGATTTTCTGAACGCCAGCTCATAACTCATCAAGATCGACCTTTATGCTGACTTCCTCCGCTCGCTCTTCAACCAGCTTTGTCAACTCATAATCTTCGAGTTGCTCCATAACCGCTTCAAAGGTTGCAGCAGGAACCAGATAGGCGCTCGGCTTGTTGTGGTTCAAAATTGCAACCGGCGCACCTTCGGCATCATGAATGACTCGACTGGGATTTTTCTTCAGGTCACTGATACTGACCGACGCAGAGGCAAGTATTCGATCCATAATCATCTCCTTTTTTAGCACCTTTTACAGGGATAATTATAGACTCTTTTGGAGAAAGTGCAATGTTTTATCGCGCGGCCCATGAGTTGCGCATATATGAAAAGAATCTACCGTGAGGCTTCTCAACAAGCGGACATTGGGGGCGCAGCATCCCAGGTACGTCCGTCGAGCAGTCTACCATTGAGTTTTTTGGCGCGTTTGATACCATCTTGGGCCAGGGGTCACAACTCAATTATCAATTATTTGCTGTTGGATTTTTTCTATGACATCCCGCAGCACCCTGTCATTTTCGGCCTTCATCGCACAACGCTTGCCGCTCTGGGAAATCGCAGCGCCTGATATATCACCATAGTAACGACCAAGTTCGACACATGACAGCGTACAAAGTTGCAGTGACAGGTATATAGCAATTTCACGCGGCTGATTTCTTGTTCTGCCCTTGGTAACAATAACGTCTGGACGACTGTTCGTTATGGTCGCAACAGTTTCGACAATCTTTTCCAGCGGTATTTGCGGCCGCAGCTTTTTTAACTGTGGGATATCCTTTGCATCTCTGCCATCCGACAAAAAAGTATCCTGAACCCATTGGACAAAAGAAGTGCCTCCCAAAATGCAGCCAGCAACACTCTGCGTGTTCGGGTTTTCCAGCGTAGCCACATCTTTTTCCTCAACAAAAACACGATAGTTCTTGATCGCCGTTTTATTTTTGCGAGAGAAATATGACAGTAATGACGTGTTTAGCCACTCAGGCGCGTCCCTCTCTCCGATGAAAAATGCATAGCTGCTCCAGAGATAGTCCTGCGGGGCCCCAACGCTTTTTACTTTAACCGGATTCAGGTGGATATAGCGAGATAACTGCATCAAGTATTCATCAGCATCCACCAGAACAGCCTTAAAGCGACCTTGGAACAGATGCCCCTGACGTTTGTGTTTTCGGTTGAAATACGTCGCGTAACTGACATTAAGCCACTGAATCGCGGCGCTGAGATTCGCCTCGGGGGTTTCGATCAGCAGGTGGTAGTGATTTGACATCAGGCAATAGCTGTGAATGACGATAGAGAACCGCTCAGTGGCAGTTGCCAAATATTCGAGGAATTTCTCACTATCTCTATTTGTTGTATAGATCACCTCACCGGCGTTACCGCGATTTATGACATGGTAATAGGCACCGGGATACTCGATGCGAAGAGGTCTGGCCATATTGTCCTCCAGAAGCTGAAGTGGTGATTAAGGACAATATGGCCCGTTGGGTAAACACTGTCAATAGTTGATAGTTGAGATGTGACCCTGGACACTGAGACAGCGGCCTTCCTCCTCCTGCAAAAACCTACTTGAGAAAGTTGAGTCTCAGCGGCTCCGAGATTCGTCCCATGCCGTAAAGGTTGGGGGACGAGGTTTCCCGTTTTTTGCCGTAGAGGCTGAAGATCGAAACGCCGAAAAGTGGGCTGCGAAGCGGCGAAAGTTGGATATCGTCAGCATGTCCGGTCTGTAATTTGCGACTGAATTCAATGAACCAGAAGCCGTTTTCCCAACGTCCCTTCGCTTGCACATCAGCCCGACTTCCCGTCGACTGGACCGGCAGAAAACGGTTGATCACCTGTGTTGTTTTTTTCTGCGGCCTGGTAACTTTCTGATAGGGAGGGGTGCCCTTGTCGGCAATACGGGTCAGATAGTGCTTCTTTCCGGCAGCACTGGGCAACTTGCGTCCCTCATTTGATTCCTGATTGGTCTTGCCTTTAATCCCCTTCGCCGCTGATGACAGTATCTGCATTTTATCATCGGCATAACCAGACAGGTTGCTGCGATTTGCCTTCCAGTACCAGATATCAGCGCGATAATCGTCATCGGAAAAATTGGACAGATCGACATCCTGTGACATCATATTCCACTTGAAAACGAAGGTGTCTTCGCGATGCGCCCCCTCCAGATAACGCCCCTGTTTCTCATCCCACATCCAGGGCTTGTGCAGTGGATTTTCGGCCTTATCTGGATACTGAACCAGAAAATAGATCCGCTCGTCGGTATATAGCGCCGACAACAGGATTGTCTCGTTCACGGTTTGATCGTTGATCAATACCGGTTTTGCCTGCTGCCAGATGTTCTCTGAACGATCACCGTCGACCAGTGGTCCCACCGTAACTTTTGTGACATTGACCTGCAATTCGGCCTGAGCCAGCACCGGCAAGAACAGAAAAAAACACAGGAGTAGAAATCTCATACGCAAATCCCCGAATTATCTTTGATTAAATTTCAATTAGCGAATGTTAGCAAAGTTTCTCGCTTTTGTGCCAGTGGATATTTCTCTAGCACTTGCATTGCAGAGGCAAATCGTTTAAAAATCGCTGGTTTCTATCAATTTCTTCTCGCGGATGGTTCAACAGAT
>JAJRWF010000028.1 GCA_024276905.1 Deltaproteobacteria bacterium | reverse complement strand
CAGGGGGTTTCACCCGAAAATATCAAAGTCAGAGTCAAGGCGCATCTGCGCTATGAGTCAACCGATACGTCTCTGGAAATTGCTGTCAGCAGTTTTGATGAGATGCTGCATAACTTTGAAGATGCGCATCGGCAGCAGTTTGGTTTTGTGGTCAGTGAAAGACCGCTGATTATTGAAGCTGTTTCGGTGGAGGGGATCGGTGAGACCGAGCAGGTGGTCGATCCTGAAATGACAGTTGCGCATCAGGGCGATGCTCCGGAAACAGATGATCGGGTCTCTCTCTATGTCAATGGTTCCACCATCGCGGTGCCACTGTATAAAAGGGAACGCTTGAAGCCTGGCCATGTTTTTCAGGGCCCAGCGATCATTACCGAAGATATCGGTACAGTTATCGTTGAGGATGGTTGGCGGGCAAGCCTGAATGCGCGTCAGCATCTTATTTTGACCCGTTACAAACCGCGCCCCAGGGAGCAGGCCGTAGGAACTCAGGTCGATCCGGTGATGCTTGAGGTTTTTAATAATCTGTTCATGTCGATAGCGGAACAGATGGGCGCAACCCTGGCCAAGACCGCGTATTCAGTGAATATCAAAGAACGGCTCGATTTTTCCTGCGCTATATTCGATGCGCAGGGGCAACTGGTGGCTAATGCACCACATGTTCCAGTTCATCTCGGATCGATGGGTGAGTCGGTAAAGGCCGTGATCGAAAACAATCAGGGACGCATACAACCCGGTAATGTATATATGCTGAATGCTCCCTATAATGGTGGAACTCACCTTCCTGACGTAACAGTTATCACACCGGTTTTCGACACTTCAGGAGGCGAAATACTTTTCTATGTCGGCGCCAGGGGGCATCATGCCGATATCGGCGGTCGGACGCCAGGCTCCTCCCCGCCCGATTCGACTCACATCGACGAGGAAGGAGTCTTGATCGACAATTTTCTGCTTGTTGAACAAGGGACCTTGCGCGAAAAACAAACCCGAGACCTCCTCGCATCCGGCAAGTATCCCTGTCGGAACATCGATCAGAATATGGCCGATCTCTCGGCCCAGATTGCCGCCAATGAAACCGGGCAGCAGGAACTCTTGAAGATGATCGATCACTTCGGCCTGCAGGTCGTGCAGGCGTATATGGGACATGTGCAGGACAATGCTGAAGAGTCGGTGCGGCGCGTGATCGACGTTCTGAAAGATGCTGAGTTCAGTTATCCGATGGATGGCGGGAATCTCATCAAGGTAAAAATAACGGTTGATCACAAACAGCGTGAGGCCCACCTTGATTTCAGCGGCACCTCAGCCCAGAATACCGGCAACTACAATGCACCAACGGCGGTGTGCAAGGCCGCGGTTCTTTACGTGTTTCGTACGCTTATCGGCGATGATATTCCTCTCAATGAGGGCTGTTTCAAACCGCTGAAGATATCTATCCCGCCCAAAACCATGATCAGCCCGGAGTACCCTGCCGCAGTGATCTCGGGAAATACGGAAGTTTCACAGGCTATCACCGATTGTCTGTTCGGGGCACTCGGGGTTCTGGCGTCCTCCCAGGGAACCATGAACAATTTTGTCTACGGCAATGAAAAATATCAGAATTACGAAACAATCTGCGGCGGGACTGGTGCCGGGCCGGATCATCCCGGCACCAGTGGTGTGCACTCCCACATGACCAATACCAGAATGACCGATCCCGAAGTTGTCGAGTGGCGTTTTCCGGTTCGGGTTGAATCCTTTGCGTTACGCCCGAATTCTGGCGGGCAAGGTAAATTCAGTGGTGGAAACGGTGTCGTGCGGCAGCTCCGTTTTCTTGAGCCGATGACAGCGACAATCCTTTCGTCGCACCGGGAGACCAGACCCTATGGCCTTGGCGGGGGGCTTCCCGGGAAATGCGGTGAGAACAGTATTGTCCGCAAAGACGGGACTCTGAGGCTGTTGAAGGGAAACGACGAGGTTGAGGTAAATTCTGGCGATATGATTATAATCAAGACTCCAGGAGGAGGGGGCTTCGGCACGCCGGAAGAGTGAACTCAGTGCCTCGTGTTGCCGGGCAATAATCGCAAAAAAGCGGCCCCATCGAGAAATCGACGGGGCCGTTTTGATTGCAGAGCGATTCAGAGTTGGTGCAGAAATTTTTCGACGTTTCTGATTTCAATGCCGTTGACTTTATATTCCTTCTTCAGTTGGCCGACTATCTGTAGGGCAGGGAAGGGGTGGCGTGTCGAAAAATAGACCAGATTCTTGTCTGGTTTTGTGTCTGAGGTTTTAACTTCGATCATTTTTTCAATCTGTTCATCCTCGACAATACAGAAATCGACTTCCTTGCCTTCCTTGGTTCTCAGATAGTTGAGGGCGAGATACTTTCCGGTTTGATCTTCACGCTCAAGGATATGTTTGTAGAGGCTGACTGCGACAAGGTTTTCGAGTTGTGCTCCTTGATTTCCCACGATCATCCCTTGGTCGTAGAAATATATTTTCGGTTCCTTGAGCAGAGAGCGCGAGATGTTGCGTGAAAAAGGAGTGATACGAAAGACGATAAAAAGAGCTTCGAAAATTTGAATATATTTTTTAACGGTGTTCGGCGCAATCTGAAGGTCTTCTGCGAGGGATTTGTACGATATCGGTGAGCCGACTCTGCGTCTCAGCAGTTCCAGCAGCAATTGAATTGCGCGCAGATCGTGGATTCGTTCAAAATCAAGAATGTCTGTTCGGATCAGGCTGTCCATATATTGTCTGCGCCAGCGGTCTGCTTCAATATCATTTTCAGCGACCAATGGTTCTGGAAAACCGCCTCTTTTCAGCAGTTGTTTGACGGTGATATTTGACCCGGTGCGCATAAGTTCTGCGGGGCTGAAGGGGAGCAGGCGGTGGGCGAAATAGCGTCCGGCCAGTGAGTCTCCGGCCTGGCGAAAGGTGTGTAGCCTGGCGCTACCAGTGACCAGTATATGTTGACCTGTTCCTGTGTCGAATACTCCCTTGAGGTAGTTTTTCCAGCCTGACATTTTGTGCAGTTCATCAAAAATTAACAGATCAACGTCGTTAAGCCAGGCTCTTTGCATGATTATGTTGCGGTCATCTGGGTGATCATAATTCAGGTAAAAAGGGTTTTTGTACTCTTTGGCCACCTCTTTTGCCAGCCAGGTTTTCCCAACTTGACGTGGACCGACCAGAAAGACCATTTTCTTTTGCAGATCCTGCTGGATAATTTTTTTCTGCACTCTTTCCATGTCACTATTGTGCACGGCAATGCACAATAGTCAAGACTATTGCGCAAAGAGATGCGAAATAGTCTTGTTTTGTAGGGATGGTGCTGACTATTATTCGTTACAAGATAGTTTCAAGACAACAGGCACCAAGACCCTGCTTGATCTGGGTAAAGCTATGCGATGCGCTGGCAGAATTTATGTAGATACCGGGTCTATTACGTCAGCCGATGCTACACTAAAGCAATATCTGTCCGTTGCACCGTTTAAGGTGGTGCGAAAGTTGAGTTAACCAGGCTACAACAGGTTCTTCAACCATCCTAACGCAATAAAAGTGCCAGCCGCCGACCCAAGGGATGAAAAGAAGAAAACCAGCATTACCCGTGCCAGGCGATTGCGCCACCAGCCTTTTAGGGTGGTTAAATCGTCACCGACCTGCTCCATATCGCGAACTGTCGGGGCGGCAACAAAGGCCTGAACGAAGGCGGTGACGAAACCGGCACCGATGGTTGGGTTCAGTGAGGTGATCGGCGCGGCGATAAAGGCCGAGACGATGGTCAATGGATGACCGAAAGCGATCAGCGCACCAAGAGCCGAGAGCAGGCCGTTGGCCAGGACCCAGGCGATCGCAGCGTTGGCCAGCTTCTGGTGGTCACCGAAGAAGAACCCGGCAATAAACAGGGCGACAACAATCCCCGGAATCAGCCAGGGGATCGCCCTGGAGAGACTGCTTTTTTCCGGAATTGTACTGATTTCTTTGATCGCCTCAGCGCTGATCTCCGTATCCAGTTTTTTGACGATTCCCGGCAGGTGCGCAGCTCCAACCACCGCAACGATCCTGTCCCCTGGTGAATTGCGGATGTGGTAGGCCATATAGGTGTCGCGTTCATCGACCAGGATGGTCTTGACCGACGGCAGCAGTTTGCCCATCTCTTCAAGCATCTGCGACAGGGTGTCGCCACTGCGCAATTTGGCCAGTTGGGCTTCGTCGAGTTCCTGTTTTTCGAACAGGCTGCCGAGCAGAGCCGCCAGAACCTTCATCTTGTTCCAGAATCCAGCCTTGCGCCAGGTGCGCAGCAGGGTGGTGCGGATGTTGCGGTCAACCAATTCAACCTGCATGCCGCGTTCCTCGGCGGTTTTTGCTGCTGCTGCCAGTTCGGCTCCCGGCTTGACACCCGTTTGCAGACCCATCTTTTTTTGATAACTGGATAACGCCAGATTTGTGAGCAGGAACGGCATCTGCCCTTTTTTAATGACGTCCCTGATGTTGAGCGATTCCCAGCCCTTCTGGTTGATCAGTGACTGATAGCGTTGTTCATCAAGTTCGACACAGACGGTGTCGGGCTGGTGTTCATCAATGGCCCGGATGACGGTGTCAACCGATTCCTGTGAGATATGCGCAGTGCCGATCAGGATAATCTGACGACCATCGATTTCGACGATTGTTGCCTGTTCGTCACTGTTGCTGTCGGTTTCAGTGTTCACCAGGATTCCTTTTTGAGCTTAAACGGAGTCAAATTGCCGCGCAGTTTAACATGAAGAGTACGGGGGAAGGCGATAAAAAAAGCATCCCTCTGTAATCGAAGGATGCTGCGTAACTCTGAACTCTCCACCACTGCCGTGGATCTTGGGCCTCACTACGAGTACCAGTAAGGTGGGTTCCCCTGATCACCCTTCAGGCGTCCCGCTCAAGGCGGGCTGGCTCACCAGACGACTCAAAGAGTTCCCGATTGAAAAATATTCCGCGTGGACGTTCTGACCTCACCTGCAGGGCAGAGAGCCGATCAGTGTTACGGGCTCAGTATAGGACGGATGGACTGTAAGGAGCAAGGTCGAAAGTAAGACAACAGGAGAGAGTCATGAGCGCGAAAATATTCCACCACAACGGATAAATTGACAGAGGAGAGAAATCGCCCGATAATGGCCTGTTTTGTTATGTATGGCCGGAGGAGACGAAAAATATCATGCAGATTCTGCTGATTGGCCTTTTCGGTGGTCTGGGGTGTATCTCTCGCTATCTGGTATCGGGCTGGACCTACAATTTGTTGGGGCGTACCTTGCCCTATGGAACCCTGGTGGTTAATGTCGGTGGCTCATTCCTGTTGGGGTTTTTGATGACTTTCGGGCTGCGTAGTACCTTGTTGCCCGCTGGACTCAGGGTCGGATTGACAGTTGGTTTTATGGGGGGATTTACGACGTTTTCGACCTTTTCCTATGAAACGCTGAAGCTGGTTGAAGAGGGGAGTTTGATGCAGGCAGGAGCTAATGTGGCATTAAATCTTGTTCTCTGTCTACTGTCTGTTTCTGCCGGTATGATCCTGGCCCGTCAGCTATAAGGAGAGATTGCTTATGCCTGGATTCGCCGGAGAAAAAACTTTGATGCGAATTTTCATCAGTGAAGCAGATCGGCACAAGGGGCGTCCGCTGTACAAGGTCCTGCTTGAGATGTTGCAAGTCCAGGGTTTTGCCGGTGCAACTGTCCTCAAGGGTGTTGCGGGGTTTGGGGCTGGTTCGGTTATGCACACCGATCAGTTATTGCGGCTTTCGACCGAATTGCCGGTGGTCATCGAGGTTGTTGAAGAAGAAGAGAAGATCCAGCAGATCATTCCACAGTTTGATGACATCATGCAGGGTGGGATGATTACTCTGGAAAAAGCTCGCGTGATCCGTTATCGCGGCTGAGTCTGCGGGGTTGGTGTCCCCTGCGGACGGTTTATTGTCCTGAAACACAAATCAGAGAGATTTTGAATTGCCATGCTAAAAACTTTTTTTTCTCGCCATATCCCGACAAAATCAACGCCTCCTCCGGACCGGATACCCCTGGCAGCAGCAGTGCTGTTGATTGAAATTGCCCGCGCCGACGGCAATTTCAGTTTGGAGGAAAAGCAGGCGATCCATCAGTTGCTGCAACAGCGCTTTGCTCTTGATCGCGAAACAGGTGACGAGTTGATGCGGTTGGCGGAGGAGACACAAGAGCAAAGTGCCGATCTGCATCAGTTTACCAGTCAGATTAACCGGAACTTCAGCCAGGCTGAAAAGTTGGAAATTATCGAAGCATTCTGGGCACTGGCGTTCGCGGATGGCTGTCTTGATGCTCACGAAGAGGCGATGTTGCGCCAGCTCGGGCACCTGGTCGGTCTCCCTCATCGCTTGCTGATGGATGCCAAGGTCAAAGTTCGAAACGAACTCCGGTCTGCAGAATAATAGATGATGATTACGGCCATGTCGCGCGTGGTAGGTTGGGGACACCAGCTTCTGGGGGAAGTGCTACGCGCCGGGGACTTTGCCATCGATCTGACGGCCGGGAATGGCTATGATACACTGATGTTGGCCCGGGCGGTCGGAGAAAACGGGAGCGTTCTGGCGTTTGATTTGCAGTCGCAGGCAATCGAGAAGAGCGCGAACCGCTTACAACAGGAAGCTGTTGCCGTACATTTGGTGGATGGGCCCGGCCTGCCGTTGCCGTCGTCTGGAGTCAGTCTGGTGTCCGCCAGTCACGCCGAACTCGATGCCTGGTGCGATCTGGCACCGCGAGCGATCATCGCCAATCTGGGTTACTTGCCCGGAGGGGATAAGGGGCTGATCACAAAACCTGAGTCAACCTTGGTGGCGTTACAGACGGGATGTGACATTTTGATGCCTGGGGGGCGCATTGCTATTGTGGTTTACTCCGGGCATCCGGGTGGTCGTGATGAGGCACAGGCCGTAGACCATTTTTTTGCCAACTTGAACGAACGAGAGTTTGAGGTTTTGCGACTTGAAGTTGCCAATCGGCCGCAAGCACCCTTTTTACTGATCGCCGGCAAAATCGAATAAACGGGCTTAACGGAAACCTTACTATGGTGTTGCTGTTCGAAAAACTCGGGGATTACACGCTTTACTATCTGGAACAGGCCGGGCGGATGGGATTGTTCCTGTGCCAGTGTCTGTGGCGGGTGGTGACGCCTCCTTACCGGATATTTCCAGTTGTGCGCCAGCTCAATTTTATCGGCGCACGCTCGATTTTCGTGATTTTTTTTACCGGGGGATTTACTGGAATGGTCCTGGCGTTACAGGGTTATTATACGCTGCGCAAGTTCGGGTCCGAAGGTCTGCTCGGTTCCGCGGTGGCTCTCAGCCTGATCCGTGAACTCGGCCCGGTAACGGCAGCGCTGATGGTTATCGGTCGCGCCGGTTCCGCGATGACCGCTGAAATCGGAATCATGCGCAATTCAGAACAGATCGATGCCCTGGAGTGCATGGCGGTCGACCCCTGGCGCTATCTGATAGTGCCCAAGTTTATTGCCGCAGTGATCAGTATGCCGCTTCTGACGGCGATCTTTGATGTGGTCGGCATTTTCGGTGGTTATCTGGTCGGGAGTTTGATGCTTGGTGTCAACGGCGGCACGTATTTTCAGGGTATGTACCAGAGTGTTCATTGGGTCGATGTTGAAATGGGACTGGTCAAATCACTGGTTTTCGGATTGTTGATCGTCTGGATTTCGACCGCCAAGGGCTATTTCCTGCACTGGGAGCGTAGTGGCGGCTTTGGTGCTGAAGGAGTCAGCCGCGCAACGACAAGCTCGGTGGTTCTGGCTTCGGTCACCGTGCTGATCTGGGACTATCTACTGAGCGCAATTATGCTCTAGAGGGGTGTCGGACGATGCGACAGGAAAAGAAAATTGACTGTCCTGCAGTCATTGAACTTATCGGGGTAGAGAAAGTTTTTGGTCGCCAGCGAGTGCTCGATGGGGTTGATCTGCGTGTCTGTGAGGGAACCACTACCGTTATCGTCGGCGCCAGTGGTGAAGGCAAGAGTGTTATCCTCAAGCACATGTTGGGCCTGATGAGACCAGACGCCGGTCGGGTGGAAATTTTCGGTCGCGACATCACGCAGGCTTCAGCCCGTGAGTTGAAAGCTGTTCGCCGTGATTTTGGGGTCTTGTTTCAGAATGTGGCCCTCTTTGATTCGATGACAATTTTTGATAACGTGGCGCTGCCGCTGCGTGAACGGACCAAGGAACGGCCGCAGCAGATAGCGGTACGTGTCGAAGAGTTGCTGCAGATGATGGATCTGCCGGGTGCCGCTACCAAGTATCCGGCCCAGCTCTCCGGCGGGATGCAGAAACGGGTTGGTTTGGCGCGGGCGCTGGCCCTCGACCCGAAAATCGTTTTTTTTGACGAACCGACCACCGGACTTGATGTTTTGAAGAGTAACGAAATTTATCGTCTTTTTCATCACACCCAGGCCAAGCTGGGTTATACCGCCGTGATCGTCAGTCATGATGTCCCGAAGATTTTTAAACTGTCTGATCATGTGGCGTTGCTGGCTGAAGGGGTGATTCAGGGCCAGTTGACCCCGGAAGAGTTTCAACGTTCTGAAAACCCGTTGATTCGGGATTTTGTCGAAACAACCATGGGGCTCATCTATTCCAGCGAAAGAGAGGAAGCTGCGCTGCAATGAAACGTATAAATATTGAAGTAGCGGTCGGCCTGTTTATGGTCGTCGGCTTTGTCTGTTTTGCCTGGATGTCAGTACGGCTGGGGGATGTCGGACTGTTTGACAAGCCGACCTACACTGTGAGCGCCAGGTTCGGGTCTGTTTCCGGACTTAAGCCGGAGTCGAAAGTTGAAATTTCCGGGGTGCAGGTTGGTAAGGTTGTCAGTATTGTTCTCGATCCCGAAACCTATGAAGCCGTGGTTGAAATGCGAATTGACCAGGGGGTTGTGTTGCAGGAAGATGTGATTGCCTCGATCCGGACCGCGGGTATTATTGGTGATCGGTTCGTAAAGATCACGCCCGGCGGACTTGAAGAGCTGATTGTTGATGGCGGTGAAATTACCGAAACGGAATCCGCTATAAGTCTTGAAGAACTTATCAGTAAGTATATTTTTCAGAAATAGAGGATGACGTGCGTTTGACAGTGTCTTTGTTGCTCCTGTTTTCGGGGTTCCTGTTTGCCGATTTGTGCTGGTCGGCACAATCGGAGGTGTCATCTGTTGTCGGAGCTGTTTCAGCGACTGAGGCGGCAGATGATTTTGATGCTGAATTTGCCGAGGATTTTACTGAAGATGATGATGCCCCGTTGATATCTGACCCTCTTGAGGGCTGGAACCGCGGTGTGTTCTGGTTTAATGACAAACTTTATTTTTTTTTTCTGAAGCCGGTGGCCAAGGTCTACCGTGTGATTCCACGGCCTGCACGCAAATCGGTCAGTAATTTTTTTTCCAATCTCAGCGGCCCAGTTCGCATCGTCAATTCAGCCTTGCAATTCAAATTTGCCGATTCCGGGCGTGAAATCGGGCGTTTTCTGGTCAACTCGACCATCGGTATTGGCGGACTTTTCGATCCGGCGGACAAGTGGGCCAAAATCCCTGAAAAGGACGAGGACTTCGGCCAGACCCTTGGTGTTTACCGTTTTGGCTCCGGCCCCTATCTCGTGTTGCCATTTTATGGGCCATCAAGCCTGCGGGATGCCAGCGGTCTTGTCGTAGACACCTTTCTTGATCCGCTCACCTGGTTAAATCGTGACTGGAGTTTGCTTGAGCATGCAGGTGTCAGAGTGGGGCTTGCGATCAATTATCTCTCTCTCGATGCTGACAGCTACGAAAAAATCAAACGGGATTCCCTTGACCCTTATCTGTTTATGCGGGCGGCCTATGTCCAGTATAGACTGGCAAAAGTGGCACAATAAAGGTATAATCCCGACTTAAAGAGTTGTCTATTGACCGGGGAGTGGTTTATGCGTCAGCTGATGTTGCTGGTTTGTATTTTTTTTGGTTTGGTTATGCCGGTTCAGGCGGTATCGACCCCGCAGGAACAGATCAAACAGATGATTGACGGTGTTTTTTCGGTTTTGAACAGCGACCTTGAAACAACCGTCAAGAAACAACGTATCAGTGGGACGGTTCAGAAGTTTCTGGGAGTAAAGTCCCTTTCGCAGCGGACCCTTGGCGTTTACTGGAAGAAAGCCAACCCGGAAGAGCTGGCTCGGTTTATGGCCCTTTATGTCCAGATTCTAGAGCGAACCTATCTCAATCGGGTCGATGATTATTCCGGCGGACGGGTGGATTACCTGCGCGAGCGGATCAAGGGGAAGAAGGCGATTCTCGACACCAGGTTTATTACCGAGCGGGTCGAGATCCCGGTTAAATACAAGTTGATACAAAAAGGCGGTGTCTGGCAGATTTACGACATTCTGATCGAGGGGGTCAGCCTGGTTCGCAGCTACCGTTCAAGTTATAGTGAAATTCTGCGCAAGGAGGGTTTTTCCGGCCTGTTCAAAAGGATGGAAGACAAGCTTGCGCAGATGAAGAAGGTTGGTTGAGAAATTATGACCGTACTGGCAGAAGATCTTTGTGCAAAAATGAAATTGGATTTTCGCTTTTTCCGGTATCTGGACGAAGTTGAAAAATCGATCGCCGGGCAGTATCTGGAGTGTTGCGAAATTGCCGCGGGAACCGTGCTGTGGGATGAAGGGGATGTCAGCAACGGGGCGGCCTTTGTCGTCGAGGGCAAGATCGAAGTCAAAAAAGAGACCGAATTCAAGGGCAAGCACGTCATTGTCGGTATTTACGGCGAGGGTTCAGTGGTTGGTGAACTCTGCCTTTTCACGGAGGATAAGCGGGCCGTAACCGCAACCGCATTAACCGATGCCTGGTTGTTGAGGCTCAGTGCTGAACGCTTTGAGTTGTTACTGGAAGAACATCCGGCGGTCGGTGGGAAATTACTCAAGGGGATGTTTCTTGCGGTCTCGAGACGCTTGCGTAAATCCTTTGAGCGACTGGCCGCAATTTTTTAGTTGATACGGGACCGCTATCCCGAGCAGTCACAGGGTTAAAATGTAAAGGCACGGCTGATATCAGCCGTGCCTTTATTGTTTTATGGTCGGAGCGAGAGGATTCGAACCTCCGACATCCTGGTCCCAAACCAGGCGCGCTACCAGGCTGCGCTACGCTCCGAAACGTCGGTATCAGTACCATGAACATTGCGTCAATGCAATACCTCTTTACGGTTTTTCAACCACCGGTTAGATCATCCACTCTGGCGTGGGGTTGTCCTCTTCCAGCAGCTTGATCACTTCTTCGGCCAGCACTTCGGGAGAGGCACTGCCATCGAGGGTTAACTCGGCATTGAGCGGTGATTCGTAGTTGAGTTCAACCAGCGTCTGTTGTCCTGCCGGCTGTTGTTGCAATCTCTGATAATAGCCGCTCTGATCGCGATTGACGCAAAGCTCACGTGGGCTGTCGAGAAAAATTTCGTAAAAATCGATATCATCCGAGATCTCGCGAGCTCTGCTGCGCTCTACGGCGTAAGGCGAGGTGGTGGCCACCAGGACGATCAACCCGGCTTCGGCCGTGAGTTTTGCGACTTCGCCGATTCTGCGAATATGTTCGACCTGCCCGTGGTCTGTGTAGTCGAGGTCGGAATTCAGTCCGCGACGCAGGTTGTCGCCGTCGAGCAGGCAACTGTGCCTGCCTGATGCGTGCAGACGTTTTTGAACCAGATTGGCCAAGGTGGTTTTTCCGGCACATCGGCGACCGGTAATCCAGATGACCGCCGGTTTTTGCCCTTTGATCGTGGCAAGTGCCGTCTTGTCAACTTCAAGTTCCTGCCAAGGGATACTGTCTGATGGTGGCAAGACCTCTTCCACCATGCCCGCACCGACGGTGGCGTTGGTCAGGCGGTCGATCAGGATAAAGCTGCCGGTCAGGCGGGTTTCTCGATAAAGATCGCAGGACAGGATGCTGCCCAGATTGAGGCGGCAGCGGCCGATTTCATTCAGTTCAAGTTCCTTGCCCGGCTCTTTTTGTAAACTGTTGACGTTGACCTTGTAGATCAGCTCAGCCACCTGAACCGGGGTGGTCGCTGCGCCCATTTTGAGCAGATAACTGCGGCCCGGCAGCAGGTGCTTGTCGTGCAGCCAGACGATATTGGCAATCAGTCGGTCGCTGGCCACCGGCTTTGATTCGCTGGCCGCAAGCATGTCTCCGCGGCTGATGTCGATCTCGTCCTCAAGGGTCAGGGTGACCGCCTGCCCGGCGACGGCTTCGTCAAGATCGCCATTCATAGTGATGATGCGTGCAACACGGCTCTGTTTGCCCGATGAGGCAACCAGAATTGTGTCGCCGGGGTGGACTTTGCCGCTGGCGATGGTGCCGCAGAAACCGCGAAAGTCGAGGTCGGGGCGGTTAACCCACTGCACCCGCATGCGGAAGGGTTTGTTCTGGCTGTTGTCGGGCAGTTTGACCGTTTCCAGATGATGCAGCAGACTGGCGCCCTGGTACCAGGGAGTATTGCCGCCCGAAGAGATGATGTTGTCCCCTTTCAGTGCCGAAAGCGGAATGCAGCAGATCTCTTCAAAGCCGAGATCGGCAGCGAAGCTCTGGTAGTCACGGCAGATTTCTTTATAGATCTGCTGGTCGTAATCGATCAGGTCCATCTTGTTGACCGCCAACACCACTTTGCGGATACCGACCAGTGAAACCAGGTAGCTGTGGCGGCGGGTCTGGGTCAGCAGCCCCTTGCGGGCGTCAACCAGGATCACTGCGACATCGGCGGTTGAAGCGCCGGTGACCATATTGCGTGTGTACTGTTCATGACCCGGTGTGTCGGCGACAATAAATTTTCGTTTGTCGGTCGAAAAGAAGCGGTAGGCGACGTCGATGGTGATCCCCTGCTCACGCTCGGCCTGCAGGCCGTCGAGCAACAGAGCGTAATCGATCTCTTCCCCTTGAGTGCCGACGCGTTTGCTGTCGGCTTCGAGTGCTGCCAGTTGATCCTCGAAAATCAGCTTCGAATCCCACAGCAGGCGGCCGATCAAGGTGCTTTTACCGTCATCGACACTGCCGCAGGTGATGAAGCGCAGCAGCGATTTCTCTTCCTGCTGTTTCAGGTAGCTGAGGATGTCGTCAGCGATCAGTTCGGATTGGTGTGCCATGTTAAAAATACCCTTCCTGCTTCTTTTTTTCCATCGAACCCGCCTGATCATGATCAATGGCACGACCCTGACGTTCACTGGTGCGAGCCAGCAACATCTCCTGGATAATTTCGGGCAGAGTTGCGGCATCTGACTCGACAGCTCCGGTCAGCGGGTAGCAGCCGAGGGTGCGAAAACGCACCGGGATCTTCTTGACTTCTTCACCTGGTTTGAGCTCGATCCGCTCGTCGTCGAGCATAATCAGCATGCCGTCACGTTCGACCACTGGGCGTACCGCGCTGAAGTAGAGCGGGACTATCGGAATTTGTTCGAGATAGATGTACTGCCAGATGTCGAGCTCGGTCCAGTTTGACAGCGGGAAGGTCCGGATTGACTCGCCTTTGTTGACCCGCGCATTGTAAATATTCCACAGCTCCGGACGCTGGTTCTTCGGGTCCCAGCGATGGTTGGCGCTGCGGAAGGAAAAAATCCGTTCTTTAGCGCGGGATTTTTCTTCATCGCGCCGCGCGCCGCCGAAGGCCGCATCGAAGCCGTGCTTGTCGAGAGCCTGTTTGAGCCCGTCAGTCTTCATGATGTCGGTATAGCGGGCGCTGCCGTGAACGAAAGGAGATATCCCCTGTTCAACACCTTCCTGGTTGGTGTGGACCAGCAGATCGAAGCCGACATCCTCGGCCATTTTGTTGCGAAAGGCGATCATTTCCTTGAATTTCCAGGTGGTATCGACGTGCAACAGGGGGAAGGGGATCTTGGCCGGGTAAAAGGCCTTGCGGGCCAGATGCAGCATCACTGCTGAGTCCTTACCGATCGAATAAAGCATGACCGGATTTTCAAACTCGGCAACCACCTCGCGCATGATGTGGATGCTTTCGGCTTCCAGCTGTTCCAGATGTGTCATTGGGGGTCCTTTTTTACGGATTTGAAATGAGAAGAGGTTTTGTTTTTCACCTCACCCCTCTCACCTCACATCTTACGGATTTTACCTGTCAGGGGCGATGCAGTCCACATTCTTTGTGCTCGGGGTTTTCCCACCACCAGCGACCGGCACGGACGTCCTCCCCCGGTTTGATTGCCCTGGTACAGGGCGCACAACCGATTGAGGGATATCCTTGACTGTGCAGGCGATTAACAGGGAGTCGACGCGCTGTAGCGTAATCCCATACTTGTTCATCGCTCCAGTCGACCAGTGGATTGATCTTGACGATATCGCCATGGGCCCTGTCGGTTTCGATGTCTGCAAGGGTCGTCCTGGTTGCGCTCTGGCTGCGGCGTTGACCGGTAATCCAGCCGGCTTTGCCAGCCAGGGCTCTGTTCAGGGGTTCAACTTTGCGGATATGGCAGCACTCGTGTCGGTTATCCAGGTTTTCACGGAAAGAGAATAGTCCTTTTTCCCGCTCCAGTTCCTGCAATGTTTCAGTTTGGGGCAGATGCCAGTTGATCTGTAACTGGTATTTCTGCAGCAGGGCCTCGGCGACCTCGTAGGTTTCTTCGTGCAGGCGTCCGGTGTCGATGGCGAAGATCGAGACTTGCGGTGCAAGCTCCTGGAGCAGGTCGATTATCACCAGATCCTCAACGCTGAAGGAGCAGGCCATGACAACGTCTCCGGGCGCAGCCTTTTGCAGCCCTGTGCTGAGAATTTCTTCAACCATTTTTGTTTTGTCGGATGAAATTGTTTTGTACATAGCCAGCCTTGTTAGATGATATATTCCGGTTCGCTCTTTTGTCGTCCGTAGGGGATGCGGTTCCAGACTCTTTCATGGGCAATGTAGATGGTGAATTTGATCAGAGTGTCAGCCAGGCCGACCTTCGCGGCAAATTCCCCTTTGCCGGTTAGCAGGTAGACCAGTGCCGTGGTAATCAGGGTCGCCAGGACGCGCCATGAAAGAGCTTTTGCAATGCTTCTGCGATGAGATTCCATCTTCTCGATGTCCTTTAGGTTAGCTTGCGCTGAGGCTATTAAACCCAAGCAAAAAAGTCAACAAGAAAATATACACTAACCACGCTAAATATGTGTAGAAAGTAAAAGACGCTATAAATCAATTAGATATAACAGAATATGCGCGCATATATAAACTTGACAAATAAGATGATAAACACTTATATTCGCGCCAACATTATTTATGAGGAGATAAGGGATGAGTCTGGACGAACAACAGCTGAGGATTGAGGGGATCTACCTTCAGAATGACCGTGGCGAATACATGCAGCGCGTCAAGCTGGCAGGTGGGGTTCTCTCTCTGGCGCAGGCACGTGTTCTGGCTGAATTGAGTGGTCGCTTCGGGAGTGGAACTCTGCACTTGTCAACCCGCGGAAGTGTAGAATTTCACAATCTGCCAGCTGCGGACCTGCCCGAGGTTTTCAATGGTCTGGCGGCAGTCGGTCTTTTCTCACGCGGGGCTTGCGGCGGCGCCGTACGCGGTATCTATTGCAGTAGCAGTTTCGGCCCCGGTTTCTCCCGGACCCAGGTGATGTTGCGACATTTCTTACATCATTTCAGTGGTAATCCGCACTTTGAGGGGTTGCCGAAAAAGTTCAAAATCGCGTTTGAAGCAGGCTATGAGCGCAGCCGACATCTGATTCAGGACCTTGCTCTGGTTCTGGTCGAGGAAGATGGTGAGAATTCCCGCTATGATGTCTGGACGGCTGGCGGTCTGGGCCGTGAACCGCAGGCAGGTTTTTTGTATGCTTCCCGGGTTCCAGAGGCTGATCTCTTGCCTCTGGCCGAGTCGATTGTTGACGTTTACAGGGCCTGGGGGGAAAAAGGTCGTCGGCTGAAACATTTGCTCAATGCTGTTGGCGAAGATGAGTTGCGCAGTCGTATTGAAGAACGACGCAAAAATAAGCAGCCGGTACGTTTCAGTGATGCGTTTTCCAAGGCATTGCTGCCTGACGGTCGTCATCAACGACTGCGGGTCAATATTTTTGCCGGGGAACTACCAACGCAGAAACTTGGCGAACTTGTCGAACTTGGCAGTCAGCACGGATGTCACTGGCTGCTGGTAACGCCAGACCAGAATATCGAACTGTTGGTTGCGGGCTTAGGGGACGTTTTGGAACAGGCACTGAGTTGCGCCGGGTTTGATGTCGAAGGGTCTGAGAATGGGGCTTTGCGGGTCTGTCCCGGACGGTCTGAATGTCGCATGGGTCTTTGCGCAACTCGCGATCTGGGCCAGCGTATTATCAATGAGTTCGGACAGCAGGCTGCTGTTCGCTCCCTGGCGATTTCCGGGTGCCGAAATTCCTGCGCTCAACCGCAACTGGCGGAATTCGGTATTCTTGCCAGCAAACTGAAGCGTGATGACAATCGGCGTTTTCCTCTATTTGATCTATATCGCCGCGAGGGTGATGGTCTGGGGCAGAGATTTGCGACAGAATTGACTGAGGACGAACTGTTTGAAAAACTGGGGGCATTTTTACAGGAGTAGTCTTCTCGCGCAGAGATCGCTATCGGCAACGTGTTTGTTGCATGAGCCTTCTGTCAACAAAGATAAGGCCCCGTTGAAATAAATCAACGGGGCCTTTTTTCTAGAGTGCTCCTGAGGCAGCGAGCGACTGCCACTTCAGGCTATGGCAGAGCACTGATCAGGCCAGAACCGTTGCCAGGGCAGCATTTGTCGCTTCGCGTTTCTGCCGTTCGATTTCTTTCGGATCGATTTCAACGAATTTTTCATCAGGGGTAACCTTGAAGATCGGTTGCCCTTTGGAGACGATGGTGCCATCACCGCTTTCGATCAGAATTTTGTCGATCGTGCCGGAGAAGGGCGCCGGGATCTTGTTGAACATCTTCATGACTTCAAGAATGAAGAGTGGCTGACCTTTCTCGAAATGCATCCCTTCGGTCGCAAACGGTGGCATACCGGGGGCTTCCTGGGCGTAGTACATACCACCACCCGGGGTGACAATTTCATCGGCCTTGGTCGCCGGTGGCGGGACCAGGATCTTTTTCATTGCCGCCTGAAGTTCGGGGTCATGCAGGTACTCGGGGATGGTGACTTCAAGATCTTCTTCGACCTTGAACGCATAAAAGTCGGTGGCCTCGGCTATCGAAAAGAGGACCCCCAGCAGTTCGTTGCCGATGACAAAACCCTGATGAGACGCTTTGGCCTGCTCCCAGGTTTGCTTGTCGAGACCGCCCTGCGGCTTGTCCTTGGCCAGGATTTCGTTCAGCTTGACATACTCATCCTTGTCGAGGCCCAGCTTGTCCCGCAGGTCGGCGTAAAACTGCAAGGCTGTTGAGAGCAATTTGTAGTCGTGGTCCCAGATGACCTCAGCGGCCGGCGCGCCTTCACGCGGCATCATGTTGAGGTATTCATAGGTCTCACCGATGATAACCAGCGGATTACGCAACCAGGCTATTTTGCCGTTTTCGAGTTTGAAGTTCGCTTTATTGAGGCTCAGCCACCCGGAAAGCAGGTGCGGATCCTTGAGCAGAATTTCCATCGGTCGGGTCAGCAGGGTCCCTTTGCGATCAAGCGTTGCGGAGACCAGTTTTTTGATCTCAGGCTCCTGGCCGTAGGCGTTGGCATAATGCTTTTTCATTGCGAAGAAGGCGAACACCTCATCTATCTTGCGGGCTTCTTCCTTGAGACGTCCGACCAGGGTGAGGTAGGGGACAACGAAACGGGTGGTCGGTTTGGCCATGACATTGTTGCCGATGAACCAGTTGACCAGTCCATAGTGAAACTCCAGGTTGGTCGCCAGATTGCTGCCGCGCAATACGGTACTGCGCAGAACTTTCGACAGGTGCTCGTAACTGGCAGCGCGGTCAATATCTTTGGTCAGCAGCAGAGCAATATTGGAATCGTAAGCTCCTGCCACATTGTATTTCATAAACAGGCCGGTGTCCGGGTTGCGCAGGCAGATTCCCTGGTCATCGCGGATCTCGCCATCGATCGGATCTGACCAGTAGCGGATGACGCCGCCGGCACTTGGCGACAGCGAACAGTCGGTGGCGTTGAGACGTGCTTCTGCTGCAGCGCCAAAGCGTGGCAGACGCTGAGGGCGTGGCAGACGCTCTTTGTGTCTTGCGAGCAGGGCCATTGCTTCAACCAGGGATTCGACGACAAAGAAATCGTTTTTGTCTTTGGGATTGACAAATTTAAGGCTGTAGACCAGCTCGGTGACGCGGTGTTCTACCTGGATTCGGGTGTTGACCTCCATAAAGTAGTGGCGGTTGCCATCGACGATGCACTCGAAGGTTGAGGCCGAATCGAGACCGACGGCAACCCCGAAACGCTCCGACTCTTCTTCCATTCGCTCGAGAACTTTCAGGTCCGATTCGAGAGCCGCGACCTGAGCCTTGTTCTTGGCTTTCTTCGCTTTTTCAATTTCGAGAGCCAGCGCCTCCTGGGTGACCGAGATCTCAAGTAGTTTCTGCTCATGCATCTGCAGTGAGCAGTCACGGCCGCCGAGGGCGATAGTCCATTTGCCGTTGCCGATCAACTGGATTTCGTTATGGCGGGTCTGCTCGATGTTCAGCTCGATCAGGATGTTTTTGTTGTCACCGATGCCGTTGGTCTTGACCTCGGCCAGAACTTCGCGGGTCAGGGCCGGGGCGTCAGCCGCCGCTGCAGCGATATCCTTCTCGCCGGGAGTCTTCTTCATCAGCAACGAAGCACCGAGAATCCGTTGTCCCTTACCACCGCCACCGCCGATGGCCTTGAGGCGAATCCGGGCACCGGGGTAGCTCTTGAACATGTTGATGCACTCGGCTTCGACCTGGGCACAGAGTTCTTCGACGGAAAAGAGATCAATCCCCTTGTCATAGGACGCGAACAGAATCTGGTCCGCCAGCTCTTCAAGGGTCAGCTTTTTATTGTCGAGTACTTTTTTGTCGATTTTGAGGTTCTGGGCTTTGGCCAGTGACAGCAATTCTTCCCGACTCGGGTGCTTTTTGACCAGGGTGCGGGCGGTGACATTGTCGATTCCGGGGGTGACCGAGACATCAACCGTCAGGGCGGTGCGCTTGGCCTCGTCTTTTTTACCTGCCGCACGCTGGGTTGCCGCGCAGGGACCGATAAATTTCAGCCCGGCATCTTCAATCGCGGCGACAAATTCATCATCCTCGGCCATGAAACCGTAACCGGCGAAGACCGAATCGTAACCGTTATCCTTGGCGATCTGGATGATCTGGCCGATGCGTTCGACCCGCTCTTCCTTGGTGGCTCCGGAATAGTCGGGAACCCGGTGAACCCGGCTGTTGTCAGTCAGTTGACGCAGTTCCGGAGACAGGGCGTTCGGATAGACGATGGAATCTTTCTCCGACAGCAGGATGCCGTAGTGGCTGATGCCCATCTCTTTGTAGACGGTCATCGCTTCCATCCGGATCGGGCCGCGACAGACGATCAACGGTTTGAGATCTTCACAGGAGAAGGAACGGACCCACTCGGAAGTCGACTGGCCGAGTCGGCGATCACGATGGATCAGCGGGTTATTTGTATAGTTATCATTCTGTGCCATGGGCTTTATCTCCAATTCCATGGGGTTGATAGAGGTATCACGATTCTTCATTGTCTGCTCATCTCCTGCGTGGATTAATGGAATTCACGCTGGACACCCTGCATCGGCGCAGCTTTGTAGTGACGAAGGAAGAAGTTCATGTTCTCACCGAGGACCTGACGCAGGTCGGTCGGCATGACGATCGACGAGATCGAGCCGAGAGACAGACCCTCTTTCGGGTTCATCAGCTCTTTTTCGTAGCGCAGGTTGAGAGCGGCTTCTTCGTTCTTGAGATATTCCGCGGCTTCCTTTTCGGCATCTTTCTGGGCATCCTGTCCGTCCATCCCGGCGGCAACGCGCTCGGCGGTGAGCTTTTTGATCATTGGCGGAATTGCAGCACGCAGGCTGCGGACTTCTTTCTTATAGACGAATTCTTTACCGGCCGGACCCATGACCGCGAGGCGGGTGGTCGGCAGGGCCAGGACCAGATCGGCCCCGGTCGGATAGTTGTTGTAGGATGCGTAGGCTCCACCGTAGGCGTTACGCAGAATCAACAGGATGCGCGGCGTACGCACATCGACGATTGAGTCGAGCATCGAACGCCCGGCCTGGACAATGCCCCGTGCTTCCTGCTCGCGACCGGGGAGAAAGCCGGTCGTGTCTTCCATGAAGATGATCGGAATGTTGTAGAGGTTGCAGAAGCGCACGAAGCGGGCGATTTTGGTTGCCGAGTCACAGTCGATCTGACCCGAGGCAACCGCCGAGTTGTTGGCGCAGAAGCCGACGACATTGCCGTCCAGCCGCCCGAAAGCGGTGATGACCTCGCGGGCACGGGTCGGTTGCAGTTCAAAGTAATCGCCATGATCGCAGATTTGCTGGATGATGATCGAGACATCGACCGGAGTGTTGAAGCCGGTCGGAGAGTTAAAGGCCTTTTTGAACAGGGTATTGATCTCCCAGGTCTTGCGATCAAGGGGGTCGCTGGTTGCCTGGTAGGGTGCCATGACTCCATTGTTGTCCGGGATGTAGCTGAGTAACCGGATCGAAGTGCGCAGGGCTGCGGTCTCGTCAGCAACCGTCAGGTCGGCGACGCCGGTTGCGCCGTGGACCTTGGGCCCGCCAAGCTCTTCGGGGGTGACATCTTCACCCAGCACCGATTTGACAACACCTGGACCGGTCAGGCCGAAGAAAGTATCTTCAGGCTGGATCACGAAGCTGCCCTGGCGCGGCAGGTAAGAACCGCCACCGGCATTGAAACCGAACATGCACATGATCGAAGGGACTACGCCGCTGATCTTGCGCAGGGCGGTAAAGGCTTCGGCATAGCCGTCCAGTCCACCGACACCGGCAGGAACGAAGGCTCCGGCCGAGTCGTTCATGCCGATCACCGGAATCCCCTTTTCGCCGGCCATATTGAAAAGCTTAGCCAGTTTACTGCCGTTGGTCGCATCAATTGAACCGGCCCTGACGGTGAAATCATGACCGTAGAGAGCCACGTCACGACCATCAATATTGATGATGCCGGTCACCAGCGAGGCGCCATCAAGGTTTTTTCCCCAGTTCTGAAAGAGGATGTTCGGTTCAGATTCGGTCAGAACCTTGATCCGTTCCCAGACGGTCATCCGTTTCTTGAAATGCTGTTTCTCGATCTGGCCGACAGCGACCGATTTGATTGGTCGTTCGATAAGGTCGTAACCTTCCTGCATGACCTCTTCATAGGGGCCGGCAGTTCCGGCAATTTCACCGGGGATGGTAAATTCAACTTTTTCGTCCGGTGCGAACGGGTTTTTCAAAGACGGTTTAATCGCGGTTTTTGACATTTCAGTCATCCCTTTAGATTGGAATTAGCGTTCAGAAGTTGAGTCGAAGTGAAGATCGAGCACGAGCTTCCCTGCCATAACTGGTTGAAAATACTGTAAATCGCTTCGGTTGGACGTAAAACGGCGTTTTTTTATCCCTGTAAACAAGCAAAGATCGGCATAGCTTGTCAAGGAATATTTACTCAGCATAAAAAAAATCAGGGACCCCAAAACTGTTTTTCTGCGCGGGAAATTTGCCGGTCAATAACAACATTTGAGACACAGTTCGTCTGGAAATCGGGCGGAGAATAACAGGGGCAATGATGGTGGATAGGAGAGGTAAATATACTGGAATCAATTGCTAAAACCAACAGTCGCGGGCAGGGAGAATCTTCCGTCTACGGATTGTTTTTACTGGTTGTGGTGATGAGGATCTCTGCAGTCTGAGGTGGGGGTTCAGTGAAAGAACCCCCGTTCTGAATTTCTAGTCAGGCTAAATTTTTTTCTGCTGATAACGGACAGGAAACAGTCTGGCTCGGGGTGTTGCGGGACTCAGCGGTGCGGTTTGGGGGGGCTGCTGGTGGCGTTCTGTGGTGCTGACCCGGTTTTTTTCTTCGTTTGTGGAAGGTTCAGCAGTTCTTTTGCGGCCTCTTCGCGGTTGCAAGTACGAAGCGCCTCCAGCAGATCCTTTTTCAATTCCGGACGGTGGTAGAGGAGCAACGCCTTCTGCAACCGTTGCTCCTTGACCGAACGCGGCACGTGGACCGGCTCGCCACTGAAAGGGTCGCTGCCCGTGTGATAGATGCAGGTCGCCAGACTTCCTGGAGTCGGGGTGAAGCCCTGAACCTGCTCGACCTTGAGTCGGTGTTTTTTCAGGTAGAGGGCGACTTCGACCATGTCCTCCAACCGGCAGCCGGGGTGCCCGCTGATCAGATAGGGAACGATAGATTGCCGCAGGCCGAGCTGTCTGCTGCTGCGGCGAAACTTGTCCAGAAACGCGGTGAAAATTGCAGCGCCGGGTTTACGCATGACCCGGGTCACACGGTCGACAGTCGATTCGGGCGCGACCTTGAGCAGCCCGCCGACATGGTGCTGCAGCAATGCGTCAAAATAGTCCGGCTGAAAAGGTAGCAGGTCGTAACGTATTCCTGAGGCGACAAAGACATGCTTGACCTTCTGATGACGGCGAATCCCGGTCAGCATCCGGACTGCCCGTCGATCATTTGTCTGCAGGTTTTTGCAAGGTTCCGGATGGAGACAACTGGGACGACGACAGACTTTTTCAGCGTTCGGGTTACCGCAGCACAAGCCGTACATGTTGGCGGTCGGGCCTCCGATATCGCTGATGGTGCCGCGAAAGTCCTGATGCTCGGTTAAACGGTCAATTTCGGCAAGAATTGAATCTTCAGAGCGCGACTGGATGGTTTTCCCCTGATGGTGTGTTATAGCGCAAAAGGCGCAGCCACCGAAACAGCCGCGATGGCTGGTGATTGAAAATTTGATCTGTTCGTAAGCCGGGATCTTCTCCGCGTAGTCCGGATGCGGCAGCCGGGTAAAGGGCAGGGCATACAGATGGTCGAGCTGGTTTTCGGTCAGTGGCAGGGCCGGTGGGTTGATCTGCACCAGTCTTTGTCCATGAGCCTGAATCAAGGGGTTTGCGGAAAGGGGGTTCTGCTGCTCCGTCGCAAGTTTGAAGGCACGATTGTAGGCACTGCAATCCCCCAGGGTTTCTTCGAAGGAGGGCAGCCGGACTGCATCTCGCGGCTCTTCCGGGGTGATTATCGCGGTGCCGCGGAGATCACGGATTGCCCTCAACTCTTCGCCGTCACTCATTCTTGCCGTCAGTTCAAGCAGCGCATTTTCGGCCATGCCATAGAGCAGCAGATCGGCCTTGCTGTCTACCAGGATTGAACGGCGCACCTTGTCATCCCAATAGTCATAGTGAGCCAGGCGGCGCAGACTCGCCTCGATGCCGCCGATCACCGTCGGTAGCCCCTTGAAGGCCCCCTTGATGGCCGCAGTGTACGCGATCACCGCGCGGTTGGGTCGTTTGCCCGCTTTACCGCCGGGAGTGTAGGCGTCATCACGGCGAATTTTCTTCGCTGCCGTATAGTGATTGACCATTGAATCCATCGCTCCGGCAGAAATTGCTGCAAACAGCCGCGGGCGACCCATGATCCTGAAGGCTTGCTGATTCTTCCAGTCCGGTTGGGCCAGAATCCCGACCCGGTAGCCTTTACTTTCGAGCAGTCGTGCCAGCAGCGGGGTGCCGAAGGCCGGGTGGTCGATACAGGCATCTCCACTGACAAAGAGTACGTCGAGTTCGTCCCAGCCACGGGCGTGCATGTCAGCGCGGCAGGTCGGCAGAAATTTGCAGCGCTCAGTTCGCGTCAAAGGTTCCGATCCTTCAGCAGCATGCTAAATGAGCGATCGTAGCTGCGCTCGGCCTCGGGTGAAAAGAAGCAGGCCGGGAATTGATTTTTATCCTTGTGATAGGCAACACACTGACAACAGTTGCCGCGGCGACTGCAACCGCTGTAGGTGCAGGAACAGTTTTCTTTGCCGGTACATTGCATGGCTTAACCTTTCAGGTCGTTATCAGGCAGAGCATGAACCCTGCAGGCTGCGATGGCAGGGGAGAAAGGTCGCGATGAGGGAAATTTCTCCTGCTCGATAGAATCAAAGAAACAGCCGGTAGGCCGGGTCGTCACTTGCGTCTTCATAACGATAACCGAGTTCGACCAGAAAATCGTGGAAGCGTGTTTCATCTTCATTCGGGATTTCAAGACCGATCAGGACCCGGCCGAATTCTCCACCGATGGTGCGGTAGTGGAAGAGCGAGATGTTCCAGTTGGCACCCATGTCGGCGAGAAAGCGACTTAGGGCCCCCGGTCGTTCCGGGAACCAGAAGCGGAACAGCTTTTCGCGAATTGCCTCGGGAGAACGCCCGCCGATCATGTAGCGCAGGTGGGTTTTGGCCAGTTCGTTGTCGGTCAGGTCGGTATTGGCGTACCCCTGGCTCCTCAGTTGCTGCGAAAACGCGGCGCGTGCCGCTTTGCCGCCGAATGATACACCGACGAAAATATGGGCTTCATTGCGGGTTGAGAGTCGGTAGCTGAACTCGGTGATATTTGTATCGATCAACACCTCACGGCACAGATGGCGTAATGCTCCAGGTTTTTCGGGGATGGTGATGGCGAACAGCGATTCACGCTGTTCGCCGGTCTGGGTGCGTTCGGCGACATAGCGCAGGCGCTCGAAATTCATGTTGGCCCCGGAGTTGATCGCCACCAGCGTCTGGCCCTTGATTTCCCGTTCGCGAACGTATTGCTTGATGCCGGCGATTCCGAGAGCCCCGGCCGGTTCAACGATTGAGCGGGTCGCCTGGTAGATCGACTTGATCGCGCCACAGATCTCGTCGGTTGATACGCGGACAATCTCATCGACATACTTCCGGCACAGATCAAAGGTTCGTTGGCCGATCTGCTTAACCGCCACGCCGTCAGCGAATATCCCCACAGAATCAAGTTCCACAGGTTTGCCTGCGGCCAATGAGTGATACATGGCGGCGCTGTCGTGGGGTTCAACCCCAATGACTCTGACTTCGGGGCAGAGGGCTTTGAGATAGCAGGCTATCCCGGCGATCAGGCCGCCGCCCCCGACCGGAACGAAGACCGCATCGAGCCTTCCCGCACTCTGTCGCAGCAGTTCATCGGCAACTGTCCCTTGGCCGGCAATGACCAGTTCATCATCGAAAGGATGGATGAACGTCATACCGTTTTCTAGTGCAAGCCGGGTGCAGTGCTCGGCTGCTTCTGAATAGTTGTCGCCATGGAGCAGTACCTCGGCATTAAGTGCCCTGACTGCAGTAATTTTAATTTCCGGCGTGGTCGCCGGCATGACAATCAGTGCTTTCAACCCTAGTTTTCTGGCGGAAAAGGCGACCCCCTGCGCATGATTTCCCGCCGAGGCGGCAATGATGCCAGCGGCTTTTTGGGTTGCGCTGAGGTGGGCGATCCGGTTGTAGGCACCACGAATTTTGAAACTGAAGATCGGCTGCAGATCCTCGCGTTTGAGCAGTATCCGATTTTCAAGTTGATCTGAGAGGGCATCGGCTTTTTCCAGCGGGGTTTCGACGGCTGCTTCGTAGACTTTTGAGGTGAGAATCTGGCGTAACATTTTCTGCATACCTGGATCTCCTTGGTCATGAGAATAGGGGTTTAATAACATGGAATGAACGCCATTGTCAGTACCCATCAGCGGTCTGTCGAACAGGTCGAATTGACTTTGTTCAGGCAGAAGATAAACTTTGTGCAATTAGATTTTACCTTCGAGAAAAAACTGTTTTTTGATTGTTGCCTCTGTGGAGACTGTCTGAATGTCCTGGCATCCTGATGTGACGAATCTGAGTGTCGGAGATCATCGTTTTGCCTTGCTTGAACAGGGCGAAGGGGAGGTGGTAGTTCTGGTCCACGGTATTACCACCTATTCATTTATCTGGCGCCGGGTTCTACCGCACCTGCCCGCCGACAGGCAGGTGATTGCCTATGATCTGCTCGGTTGCGGCGGCTCCGAAATGCCACTTGATGTTGATTATTCTCTGGCCGCGCATGCCGAACGCTTACAGGCCCTTTTACAGCAGTTGAAGATTGAGCGAATTCATCTGGTCGGTCATGATGTCGGTGGTGGTGTCGCGCAGATTTTTGCCGTGCGATATCCCGAGAAGGTCATTGATCTCTGTCTGATCAACAGTGTGGGCTATGACTACTGGCCGGTACAGCCGATTACGACCATGCGTACTCCGATCCTGCGCCATTTTGTTATGGCGACGTTCGATGCCGGAGCTCTCAGCCTCATTATCAAGCGCGGTCTCTACCACAAAAACCGTATTGATTCCGAGTTGCTTGAGCTTTTCCGCGCACCGATGAGTTCTTCAACCGGACGCAAGGCCTTTTTGCATTTTGCACGTTGTCTTGACAAGCGGAACCTGACTGAAATTGCAGAAGATTTACAGAAACTTACCATCCCGGTTCTGGTCATACGTGGTGAAGCCGATGTTTATCTGAGCGATGAGATTTCGTTACGCCTGAAGCGTGAGGTCCCTGGTTGTCTGCTCCTCCGAATCGCGACCGCTGGACATTTTATCCAGGAGGATGAACCTGAACAGGTTGGAATTGCCCTGAGTTCATTCTGGTCCGGCGCCCCTGTGACAGGAGCTCTGGCCTGATGAGAGAACAGCTCAGGGACAGAATTGACGGCCTCGAGGCGGAGCTTCATGTGTTACAGCAAGAAAACCTGTTGCTTGCCGAACATGCCGAAGAGGCAATGTTGCTGCGTACCGTGGCCGAAATTGCCAGTTGGAGCGATGATCATGACAGTCTGATGGACGAGGTTCTTGAGCGAATCTCGATTCTGCGGGATATCCCGCTTTGCGCCTGTGGCCACATAGAGGGTCCACAGGTTGTTTTGCCCTGGTGCTATGCCAATTACCTTGATGGCAGCTGCCGTGTCCGACTCGGTATTCCTCCGCGGATTCTTGAACAGCTGGGGGGGCGTAGTTCCGTTATTGTGCAACTGCCGACAGAGGGTTATCGGCTTGATCTGCCTGATAGCGATTTTATCCCCCAGAGTCTTTTTCTGCTGTCATTTTCAACCCATCAGATCGAAAAAGGGGTATTTGTTTTTGTCAGTGGTAAGGGGGGGCGCAACTGGTCCGGGCCGCAGATTTTTTTACGTCAGGCGGTCGATACGGTTGCGGCGCGCCTCGATCGTCTCGATCTGGTGGCAGAGCTGCAGCGCACTAATTGTGAACTCGATCAGCGGGTTCGGGAGCGTACTGACGCGCTTGAACAGAGCAACCGCAACCTGATACAGCTACAGTCGTTGATGGAAAATGTTATTAATTCAATGCCTTCGATTCTGATCGGCGTTGATGCTGACGGCCGTGTTTTGCAATGGAACCAGGAGGCATCTCGTGTGAGTGGTTGCACTGCGGAGGAAGCGAAGGGGCAGGTTTTACAACAGGTATTTCCCAGTTTGCACCGGCAATTGGAACGGGTTCAGATCGCTATCGGTATGAGACAGGTACAACAAGATTGGCGTGTTCAGCTTACCGCAGCAGATGGTAAGCAGTTTTTAACCGACATGACGGTCTATCCATTGCTGACCAATGGTGTAAACGGGGCGGTTATCCGGGTTGATGATGTAACCGACCGGGTTCGGCTTGAAGAGGTGATGGTCCAGACTGAAAAGATGCTTTCCGTGGGTGGCCTGGCCGCCGGCATGGCGCACGAGATCAATAATCCTCTGGCCGGAATTTTACAGAACCTGCAGGTGGTGCTCAATCGGTTGACCATGCCGCAACAGAAAAATCTGGATGTTGCCGCCGCGTTCGGTATGCAGTTTGAGGCTATCGAAGCATATATGGAAAAACGCGGAATTCTCGGTATGGTCAGAACTGCCATGGAGAATGGGCGCAGAGCCGCCGGGATTGTTGACAATATCCTCAGCTTCAGTCGTCAGGGAGAATCAAAAAAGTCACCGCGCGATCTTGCTGAACTGCTGGAAAGCACGATTGTTTTGCTCAACAACGATCTCAACCTTGAACGCGGCTATGATTTTCGTAAAGTCGAGATTGTGCGTGAATTCGAAGCGGGCCTACCTGATGTTCCTTGCGAGGAAACCAAGATCCAGCAGGTGTTGCTGAATATCCTGCGCAACGGTGCCCAGGAAATGGAGAGTCATAATGGGGACCATCCATGTCGGTTCATTTTGAGATTAAAGAGATGCGGGGACATGGCTCAGATCACGATTTGCGATAATGGGCCGGGGATGAGCGAAGAGGTACGCAGACGGGTTTTTGAACCTTTTTTTACGACCAGGGAAGTCCATGGTGGTACCGGCCTTGGCCTGTCGGTTTCTTATTTCATTATTACCGAACAACATCATGGTGAGCTTCGTGTCGAGGCGGTTCCGGGGGAAGGAAGCTGTTTTGTCATTCGGCTGCCATTCGAGAGCCCTGCTCATGATGCGCGGTGAATTGTGACCTTGAGTAAAGCTGGCGACTAACTGAAAGGAGAGAATTTGATATGGGTATGAAGGGAACCAGAACCGAAAAAAATCTGTTGACAGCCTTTGCTGGTGAAAGCCAGGCGCGTAACCGTTACACCTATTTTGCCGCCAAGGCACGCAAGGAGGGTTTCGTCCAGATTTCGGCCATTTTCCAGGAAACGGCCGAGCAGGAGAAGGAGCATGCAAAGCGTTTCTTCAAATTTCTTGAAGGGGGTGAGGTTGAAATTGTCGCCGCCTTTCCGGCCGGGGTGATTGGAACCACCGAAGAAAATCTGGCTGCGGCAGCAGCCGGGGAGCATTACGAACATACGGAGATGTATCCGTCTTTTGCCAAAACCGCAGAAGAAGAAGGTTTCTCTGATGTGGCTGCAGTATTTCGCGCGATATGTGTTGCTGAAAAACAGCACGAAAAGCGTTATAATGACCTTCGTGGTAATATTTTGAAGGGTGAGGTCTTTAAACGGAATGCGCCGGTTGTCTGGCGTTGTCGCAACTGCGGCTATCTGCATGAGGGACCAGATGCGCCCGGGGCCTGCCCAGCCTGTGCGCATCCGCTTGATCATTTCGAACTGCTGGGTGAAAACTACTGATTTGGAGGATTTGACCAATGCCTGAACAACTCGAAGTTTACAAGTGCCCGGTTTGCGGCAACATCGTTGAGGTTCTGCACGCTGCCGCTGGGACACTGGCTTGCTGTGGGCAGGACATGGCGCTGCTGAGTGAAAATACCACTGACGCCGCGACCGAGAAACATGTCCCGGTGGTTGAAGTTTCCGGTAACACCGTCAAGGTTCAGGTCGGGAGTGTTCCTCATCCCATGCAGGATGAACACTATATTGAATGGATAGAACTGATTGCTGATGGGAAGTCGTACACCCAGTTTCTCAAGCCGGGTGAAGATCCTGCGGCGACTTTTGAGGTTGCCGGTGCCAGTAACCTCTCGGTACGGGAGTATTGCAATTTGCACGGACACTGGCAGGCTAAGGGGTAGGTCGGCTGAAAAGCACCGCTCTGCGGCGTTGTCCTGGAACGACCCGACTCGGTGTAGCTTCCGCTACGCCTCGTCGGGGCGTTCTGCGTCCGCCTTGCATTCCGGTACTTTTGAGCCGCCCTGAGAGTGGGGGGGGTGTTGTGGGGGTATGGTTTTATGTTTGTTCCCGCTTCCCGCTTCCCGCCTCTTGCCTCATTTTTTGTCAAACATTATCCTGTATTTGAACGTCGCAGGTTCCAGCCAGTCGATTGTTTCTCCACCGACCTGGGCGAAGGGGTACATCAGGTAGTTGATCGCCTGGCCCTGTTGCGGCGGGTTCAGGGTCAGATCGCGTCCTTCGGAAAGTTTGACGCGAAAGGGGTCGAGCGTGCCAAAGTAGTACTCACGCAGTTCGGCAACTTTCGGATCGTCCAGTTCCAGCTTTTGCCTGAGCATCGCTTTGCGGACATCGGCCGGGTCGACAGCAACCCAACCGGTTCCCGGCAGATAGAACTCGGCCCAGCAGTGTTGCCAGCCGGTGATATCTGTTTCATCTTTCCGGCCGAGGCGCAGTCCAAGAATTTCACGTGCCGGCACCCCGGCCGATCTGGCCAGAGCGACATACAGCGAACTGATGTCCGCGCATTTTCCGCCGGGGCGGTTTAATAGCTCCGGAACATTTCCCAACCCGCAGCCGCGAGTTTTGGGGTCACGAAAACTGTTATCGACCGTCCAGTCATAGACTGCACGTGCTTTTGCCAGGATCCCCTGGCGGCCGGCAGTAATTTCATCTGCCTGTGCTTTGACGGGGCCATCAATCGGCCCAAAGCTGGTGGCCGCCAGGTAGCGACCAAATGCTGCCGGATCGATTGCGATCCCTTTGTCTTTCAGTTTGGTGCTGTGTTGTTCGTTGCGGACAACATGGTAGCGTAGGGTCATTTTTCTAGAGACAGCATCATTCTTCCAGCGGGCAAACAGGAGAGGATTTCCATTCTCCCGGTCGGAGTAGACTGCTGCCTCAGTGTAATCGCCCTGCCAGGTGATCTGGTCGATCAGCTGATGAGCGTCAGAAACCGGGTAGGGGAGCCAGAGTTTGACCTCTCGACCCGGGGCTTGAGCTGTCAGGTCGAAATCCATTGTCACCATGCCGGTCTGGTTGTCTGCCAGGGTCGGCAGGGCCAAAAGGCTGAAGGCTATTGTCAGAAGAATTTGTTTCATTTGTCGACTCCATTCCTTCTTCATATCTGTGGTCGGCGAAGATACTCTGGATTTGTCGGCCAGTCCAATATAAAATATCGATGAAACAACTTTTACATATAGGAGTTTTCTATGGATATGCGGCGCCTTGAGGTCTTTTACCATGTTGTGGAAGAAGGCGGATTTACCCGCGCGGCGACGGTAATGAATTTGACACAACCGACGTTAAGTGCCGCGGTACGACAACTGGAGGATGACCTGGGAACGCAATTACTCAATCGGCTCGGCCGGGAGGTTTCTCCAACGTCGGCCGGGCGGTTACTCCATGGGTATGCCCGCAGAATATTCGCACTGCGCAAGAAAGCCATTGCCGAACTGACATCCCTGCGTACCGGTGACCAGGGCGAGTTGTTGCTGGGCGGAAGTACTATCCCCGGGACATACATTCTGCCTCGACTTGTGGCCGATTTCAGTCGGCAACATGCGCAGATCAGAGTCAGCCTGCAACTGGCGGCCACCGCAACTATTGTCAACGACCTGCGTCAGCAACGTCTGGAACTGGCTTTGATCGGGGGCGAAATCAACGACAGGGCGTTCGAGGTGATCCCCTGCTTCAGTGATGAACTGGTGGTTATTGTCCCGTTTGATCATCAGTGGTCTACAGGTGCAAGTATTGCTGAACAGGAGCTGAACAATGTGCCTCTGTTATTGCGTGAAAGGGGTTCGGCCAGTCGAAAAGTTCTGGAAGCACGGCTGGAAAGCCGCGGAGTCAGCCTTGATCCTGAAAATATGGTTGCAGAAGTTGGTGGAAATGAGGCCCTGAAACAAGGTGTTCTGGCCGGGCTGGGAGCAGCAGTCATTTCAAGAATGGCTGTTGCCGGAGAGTTGCAGCGTGGTGAACTGGCCGAACTGCAACTGGCTGGTGGTCCTCTTCAACGCAGATTTTATCTGCTTCATGCCCGCAGGGTAAAGCTTTCCGTTGCCGCGGAACGTTTCAAATCCCTGGTGCTGTCGAGGGGCAGAACGGCCGTTGACAGTCTTGATAAATAGGGTCAGTATCAGCCACAACATGCCTGTAAAAATCGGAGATATGTCATGAGTGTTACCGCAATTATCCCTGCGCGCTATGCGTCAACGCGTTTTCCGGGAAAGCCGCTGGCTGAAATCCTCGGCACAACAATGATCGAACATGTTTATCGTCGGGCTGCTCAGGCGAAATCGGTTGATCGGGTGATTGTCGCAACGGATGATCAGCGAATTTTTGACCGGGTCAGAGATTTTGGCGGCGAGGTGATGATGACAGCGGCCGATCACCCGTCCGGAACGGATCGCTTGGCTGAAGTTGCTGCCGCGATCCAAACTGATCTGGTGGTTAATGTTCAGGGTGACGAACCCTTGATTGCACCGCAGATGATCGATGAAGCGATCAGCCCGTTGTTGGCTGATGCCAGTATTCAAATGGGGACCCTGTGCAGCCGGATTTTCGATGTTGAAGACTACCTGGACCCCAACGTGGTCAAAGTTGTCTGTGATCTTAATCACAGGGCGCTCTATTTTTCCCGCGCGCGCATCCCTCATCCGCGCGACATTGCTCTTGATAAACTGTCGGAACGGCTCGCAGATCTGGATGTACGGCGTCACATAGGTCTTTATGTCTATCGGCGGGAATTCTTACTGCGGTATCCGCAGTTAGCGCAAACTCCGCTGGAGAAACTTGAATCACTTGAACAATTACGGGCGCTGGAGAACGGAGTCAGCCTCTATGTTGCGACAACCGATCATGACTGTCAGGGTGTTGATACCCCACAGGATTTGCAGCGTGTTGAAGCGATAATGCGCAGTCAGCAAAATTGCTGAGGGTCTCTCTTCGACTGTTGCTCTGAGGGAAAAAATATTCAGGGAAGAGTTTCAGCATTAACGGGCTTTTCTCGGGCGCCTTTTTTGTGTAACATCTATTCTTTCGATCTGATCTTGCCGGTACTTTGTTCGGTTGTGTGCTGGAGGGTCTGTTAATCATGCTATTTTTATCCTTCAAGGAGCAGATTCAGGTTATGAAGACGAAGTTTCTCTTTGTCACTGGCGGTGTTGTTTCGTCCCTCGGAAAAGGGCTTGCCGCCGCGTCGATCGGGGCACTGATGGAGGCCCGCGGTCTCAAGGTGTCGATGCAGAAAATGGATCCCTACATCAATGTCGATCCCGGTACCATGAGCCCTTTCCAGCATGGTGAGGTTTTTGTCACCGATGACGGCGCTGAAACGGACCTTGACCTCGGACACTATGAGCGTTTCACCTCGGCGTTGTTGTCGAAAAAATCCAATTTCACCACCGGTCAGATCTACGACTCTGTTATCCGCAAGGAACGGCGCGGTGATTATCTCGGTGGGACCGTCCAGGTTATTCCGCACATCACCAACGAGATCAAGCAGAAGATTCTCGACAACGCCAAAGGGGTGGATATCGCGATCGTCGAGGTTGGCGGGACCGTTGGTGATATCGAATCTCTGCCTTTTCTCGAAGCAATTCGCCAATTCCGTTCAGACCGCGGGCGCGACAATGTGCTCTATATTCATCTGACGCTGGTTCCTTACATTACGACTGCCGGTGAGCTGAAAACCAAGCCGACCCAGCACAGCGTCAAGGAACTGCGGCAGATAGGTATCCAGCCTGATCTGCTGTTGTGCCGCTGTGATCGCGAGATCCCGCATGATATGAAAGGGAAGATTGCACTCTTCTGCAATGTTTCGGAGGATGCGGTTATTACCGCGCGTGATGTGCCGTCAATTTACGATGTGCCGCTGGCGCTGCATGAACAGGGACTGGACGAGCGGATCATCGATTATCTGAATATCTGGACCAAGGCTCCTGACCTGGCACCCTGGATGCGGATTTCCAAACGGGTCAACGATCCGCAAAAGAAAATCCGGATTGCCATTGTCGGTAAATATGTCGATCTGACCGAAAGCTACAAATCGTTGGCCGAAGCCTTGACTCATGGCGGAATTGCCAACAACAGTCTGGTGGAACTGGAGTATATTGATTCCGAAGCGATTGAACGCCTCGGGGTGAACGGCACCTTTGACCAGATCGACGGAATTCTGGTTCCGGGTGGTTTCGGTGAGCGTGGCAGCGAGGGAAAGATTGCCGCAATTCAGTATGCACGTGAGAACAAACTGCCCTTTTTCGGGATCTGTCTCGGGATGCAGATGGCGGTGGTTGAGTATGCGCGTAATGTCTGTGGGATCGAGGAAGCTCATTCACGTGAGTTCAATGATACCACGAAAAGTCCACTGATTGACCTGATGGAAAGTCAGAAGCAGGTTGATAATAAAGGGGGGACCATGCGGCTTGGAGCCTACCCCTGTAAATTACAGGAGGGAACTCTGGCCCGCCGGATTTACGGTCAGCAGGATATTGAAGAACGTCATCGTCATCGCTATGAATTCAATAATGAATTCCGCAAACAGTTGCTTGACTCGGATCTGGTGATTTCCGGTGTTTATCCCGAAGCAGATCTGGTGGAAATTGTTGAACTGGTCGATCACCCCTGGTTTCTCGGCTGTCAGTTCCATCCCGAGTTCCGCAGTCGGCCACTCGACCCCCATCCGTTATTCGAGTCCTTCGTCGGGGCCTGTATCAAGCAGCGGGAACAATAAATGTCGGTTATCGAGATCGGATCTGTCCGTTGTGGCGGGACTCTGCCGTTGGTTCTTTTTGCCGGTCCTTGTGCCATTGAAAGTGAGGGGCTTTGCCTGCGGGTTGCCGAGCGGCTGAAAATTCTCAGTGAAGAACTGGGCTTGCCTCTGGTTTTCAAGGCCAGCTTCGACAAGGCCAACCGAACCTCGGTCAGTTCTTTTCGTGGACCAGGTCTTGAAGAGGGTTTGCGGATCCTGCAGCGTGTCAAGCAGGAGTTCGATCTGCCGGTGATCTCGGATGTCCATGAGATCTCGCAGGTCAAACCAGCAGCTGAAGTGCTGGATATTCTGCAGATCCCGGCTTTTTTGAGTCGCCAGACTGATCTGCTGGTAGCAGTCGGTCAGGCCGGAAAACCGGTCAATCTGAAGAAGGGCCAGTTTCTGGCCCCCTGGGATATTGAGCACGGGATCGGCAAGATTGTTTCGACGGGTAATGAGCAGATCCTGTTGACCGAGCGTGGTGTCAGTTTCGGTTATAACAATCTGGTGACCGATATGCGTTCATTGGTCATCATGCGTGAGACCGGTTACCCGGTCGTCTTCGATGCGACCCATTCGGTGCAGTTGCCTGGTGGCGCCGGCGGCAGCTCGTCGGGTCAACGTCAGTTTGTCGGCGCCTTGTCGCGAGCGGCAGTAGCGACCGGAGTTGATGCCCTGTTCTGGGAGGTTCACGAAGACCCGGACCAGGCTCTTTGCGATGGACCAAATTCTTTACCGCTGGATGGTCTGAAGCCGATGCTGCAGCAGGTTATGGCAATTGATGCCCTGGTCAGGTCGCAGGGATAAAGAGGCAATGAAAATGATCGAGTCAGCCAGAAAAGTTCTGCAGATTGAAGCTGATGCCGTGTTGGCGCTCATGTCGCGGCTGAATGGTGGTTTTTCTCAGGCGGTGAAAGCGATCCTGGAGTGTGAGGGCCGGGTGGTGGTGACCGGCATGGGCAAGTCCGGCCTGATCTGTCAGAAAATTGCTGCGACTATGGCTTCTACCGGTACGCCGGCACTCTTTTTACATCCTGCCGAGGGGATCCATGGAGATCTCGGGATGATGACTCGCAATGATCTGGTGCTGGCGGTTTCAAATTCGGGTGAAACCGAAGAAATCTGCCGGATTCTGCCGGTGATCAAACGAATGGGACTGCCGCTGATCGGTATGGCCGGCAATCCGCAAAGTGCACTTGCGCAGGCCTCTGACATCTTTCTCGATATCAGTGTCGCCGAAGAAGCTTGTCCCTTGGGACTGGCCCCGACGGCAAGTACCACCGCAACTCTGGCCATGGGTGATGCTTTGGCCGTGGTGTTGTTGCAGGAACGTGGATTTCGCGCCGAGGATTTTGCCCTTTTTCATCCCGGCGGCGCCCTGGGCAAGAAACTGCTGCTGCGGGTTGAAGATTTGATGCATACTGCCGCTGCCATTCCTCTGGTTGCCAGCGGAACCCTGCTGCGTGAAGCACTGTTCGAGATTACCGACAAACAGCTCGGGATCACCGGTGTGACAGATGACACCGGAGAACTGGCCGGGGTCTTTACCGATGGGGATTTACGTCGCGTCATGGAGTCCGGTCTCGACAGTCTGCAGCAGCCGATCGACGAAGTGATGACCCGGAACCCCAAGCGGATTTTACAGCGAAATCTGGCAGCAAAGGCGGTGAAACTGATGGAAACCCACTCGATTACATCCCTTTTTGTTTTTGCTGATGAGGATGCCCGGGTTCCGGTCGGTATTGTTCATTTTCACGATCTGCTTAAAGCGGGGGTGTTCTGATGGAACCCAAGGCGGCTGGAATCAGATTGCTGCTCCTCGATGTCGACGGGGTACTGACCAATGGCCAGATCATCTACGATGGTGTTGGCAATGAACTGAAAATGTTTGATGTGCGCGATGGCCATGGTCTCAAGTTGATTCAGCGGGCCGGGATCAAGGTGGGGATTATCACCGGGAGGAAATCGGAGGTTGTTGCACGTCGTGCGACCGAGCTCGGGATTGAAATACTTCATCAGGGGGCTTTGAACAAATTGGAGCCCTATGCGCAGATTGTTGCGCAAACAGGATTGCCGGAGGCGCAGATCGCCTATGTCGGAGATGATCTGGTTGATCTGCCGGTGTTGCGTCGAGTCGGATTTTCGGCCAGTGTTTCCGATGCTGACCCGGCTGTGCGTGAACGGGTCGATTATGTCGCCAGTCTGCCCGGTGGCCACGGTGCCGTGCGCGAAATCTGTGACCTGCTGTTAAAGGCTGGAGGGCACTGGGAAAAGATCACCGCCAGCTATTTCGGTGAGCAAGGGTAGGCTGATCCTTGGCTGCAGAAGGAACAGGACGGCGCAAGGCGCAGACACTGCTTGGTGTCGCCATCCTTCTGGTCCTTGTGGTCCTCGGCGGGATGCTCTGGTCAAGTCGTTCCACGGATGACCTGCTGCCGCAGATTATTGAAAAATTACCGGAAAATGTTGATCTCGGGCTGGAACGGGTCCATTACAGCCAGAATGAGAACGGCAAGAGAAGTTGGGTCCTCGATGCTGACCGGGCTGAGTACCAGCGCAAAGATGAGGAATTGGCATTGACTGGAGTCGAACTGACTTTCTTTAATGCCGGAGAATTCGGCGAGTTGAAGCTCAATGCAGATCATGGCGTTTTGCGCCAAAAGCAGAAGCTGATCGACCTGCAAGGGAATGTCAGAATCGTCACGGCGACCGGGGATCGCTTCTGGTGTGAAATTTTGCGTTACGATTTTTCCCGTCGCCTGGTTTCGACCGACAGCTGGGTCCGCTTGCAGGGACGACAGCTTGAACTGACCGGGACCGGAATGCTTCTCGATCTGGCCCAGGGAAAGATGCAGGTTCTGAATGATGTCCACGCGTTGATTAACGAACGCAGTGTTAAAGGAGAACCGCGGTGAATTTTTGCGGCTGGGTGCTGATTTCATTATTGCTGCTGGCGACCCCGGTGATGGCTGCCGAGGAGGCTGCGCCATCGGCCCCTGAGGGTCCGATCGAGGTGACCGCCCAGCGGATGGATGCCGATCAGTCGAGCGGTGAAGTTCTTTTCAGCGGTGATGTGGTAGCAAAGCGGGGCAGTATGACGGTTTATGCTGATCAGCTGACACTGGTTTTTATCGAGACGGAAAATGAACGTAAGATTGAACGCCTGGAGGCCGAAGGTGCTGTACGCGTCATCGATGGTGATCGGGTTGCAACGGCAAACCGGCTCGATTATCTGCAGGCCGAAGAGAAAATGACTTTAACCGGTGATGCCATGATCCATCAGGGGGGGAATCAGGTTGCCGGAGACGAAATCGTCCTTTTCCTCCGCGAGAATCGCTCCCTGGTCAAGAGTGGCAAAGATGGGCGCGTCAAGGCGGTTTTTCTGCCCCAGAGGAAGGCGCCGTGAGAAGTCTGCGTGCAGAGGGGCTTGAAAAAAGCTATGTCGGGCGCAAGGTTGTTGCCGGTGTTGATCTGGAGGTTTCTTCTGGTCAGGTTATTGGTTTGCTGGGCCCGAACGGCGCGGGGAAAACAACCTGTTTTTATATGGTTGTCGGTCTTGCAACTCCTGATGCCGGGCAGGTTTTCCTCGATGAAACCGATCTGACTGAAATGCCGATGTATCAGCGTGCCCGCTCCGGGATTTCCTATCTACCGCAGGAAGCCTCGGTTTTCCGTAAGATGACAGTCGCCGAAAATCTACAGGCAATTCTTGAAACCCTTGATCTGAGTACTATTCAGCGTCAGGAACGGCTTGAAGCCTTGCTGGATGAGTTTCGTATCGGCCATATCCGCAACTCAAAGGGTTACGCTCTTTCCGGTGGTGAGCGCAGGCGGGTTGAAATCGCTCGTTCCCTGGTGCTCGAGCCGGCCTTTTTGTTGCTCGACGAACCCTTTGCCGGAATCGATCCATTGGCGGTCAACGATATTCAGGGAGTGATAACCCAGCTCAAGGAGCGGGGTATCGGTATCTTGATCTCGGACCATAATGTCAGGGAGACTCTCGGTGTTTGTGACCGCGCCTACATTCTGAATCAGGGTGAAGTGCTTGAATTCGGCACCCCTGAAGAGATTGCCTCCAGTGAAAAAGCACGGGCGATCTATCTGGGAGACAATTTCAGACTTTAGATCGGCGCGCGGGGTTCCATGGGTTTGATTTTTTTTTAAAAATGAACAGAATTGGCACAGACTTTTCTTGTCGGGGATGATAGAATCGGTAGCGAGGGAAACAGCCCGCAATCGTTGCTTACGGGCAGAATCGGATAGTACGTCTATATGGCTTTAGAACTACGTTTACAGGTCAAGCTCAGCCAGCAACTGGTCATGACTCCGCAGTTGCAGCAGGCGATCAAGCTACTGCAGTTGTCACGCATGGAACTGGTCGATGTCGTCACTGAAGAATTGGCTGAAAACCCGATGCTTGAAGAGGGGGAGGAGCTGGCAACTCCTGAAAACCAGGGAGAAGAGAAGCCTGCTCCGGAGGAAAATGCTGAAGAGGTCAAGGGCGAAGCCGAGGGGATGGAAGACATCGACTGGCAGACCTACCTTGAAGGCTACAGTCTCAGCAGTACGACCACCAGTGATGTATATGAAGACAGTGAAGAGCGTCCTTCCTACGAAAGTCTGTTAACCAAGAAAAGCACCCTGTCTGATCACCTGATGTGGCAGCTGAACCTTTCCATGGTTCCCGCTGCGGAACGTCTGGCTGCAACCGAAATTATCGGCAACCTGGATGATGTCGGTTATCTGCATGCCAGCCTTGAGGATATCTGTACGGCAACTTCTGTCGATGAATTGATTGTTGAAAAAGCTTTGCGCCGGGTGCAGCAATTTGATCCGCCTGGTGTGGCCAGCAGCAATCTGCAGGAATGCCTGTTGTTGCAGCTTGAACGGTTGGGGCAGGAAGATTCGCTTGCTGCGATTATCCTGCGTGACCACATCGACAATCTCGAAGGGCGCAAGTATCCGGTCATCGCCAGGGCACTGAAGGTTCATCTGGACGAAGTTCTGGGCGCAGCCAAGATTATCTCTGAGCTCGATCCGCGTCCGGGACGGGCCTACAATCAGGAGGATGTCCAGTATATTTCTCCCGATATTTTCGTCCATAAGGTTGGCGATGAGTATGTCGTGACCCTGAATGACGATGGTCTGCCGAATTTGCGCATCAATTCGTTTTATCGCAGTGCCCTGACCAACCGGGATGCGGTGGATAAGAAGGCCAGTGAATATATTCAGGACAAGATGCGCAGCGCGGTCTGGCTGATCAAAAGTATTCATCAGCGTCAGCGCACGATTTACAAGGTCACCAAGAGTATCGTCAAGTTTCAGCGGCAGTTTTTCGATTTTGGGATCGAGCATCTCAAGCCGCTGGTATTACGTGATGTGGCCGAGGATATCGAGATGCATGAATCGACGGTCAGCCGGGTGACAACCAATAAATATGTCCAGACTCCTCAGGGTTTGTTTGAATTGAAGTATTTCTTCAACAGCGGGATCTCAACCTCCAGTGGGGACTCGGTTGCTTCTGAAAGTGTCAAAATCCGGATCAAGGAGATCATCGCCAAAGAAAACCCAAAAAAACCGTTGTCTGATCAGAAAATCGTCCAACTGCTCAAGGAAAATGATATTCATATTGCTCGTCGTACGGTGACCAAGTATCGCGAAATGCTCGGGCTTGGTTCTTCGACCGAACGCAAGAGACTGTTCTGAGTTTCAGAGAATCCGTCATTGTTTATGGATTCAGGTATAATCTAGAGAATCCGCCCGCAAGGGCATCGCTATAAGGAGGCATCGTCTATGCAAATTGCCGTAAACTTCCGTCACATGGAAAGCAGTGAAGCAGTTCGCACCTATGTCGAAGAGAAACTTTCTCGGGTCAAAAAGTACATTGAGGAACCGATTGACGCCCAGGTGGTGCTTTCGGTACAGAGGAAAATTCACAATCGGGCTGAGGTGACCATGGTGGCCAAAGGGCTGACCATGAAGAGTACGGAAGAAACGGGGGATATGTACGCTGCGATTGATCTGATGGTCGACAAGATTGAACGTCAGCTGAAACGCTACAAGGAAAAACTCAAGCACCACAAGAACAGCAATGCGAACAGCCGTCGGATCAAGAAAACAATTATTGCGGCCAGCAGTGTTGACGAGGGGACTTCGGAGCCTGAAATCGTTCGCAGTCACTCCTTTTTCGTTAAGCCGATGTCGGTCGAGGAAGCGGTCATGCAGATGGATCTGCTCGACAAGAGTTTCCTGGTTTTTACTGATGACCATTCTGAAGAGATGAACGTGGTGTATCGCCGGGGTGACGGAAACTACGGTTTGATCGTTCCTCAGGGAAGTTGATGATAATCTCCGGGCGGCAGCTGACGCAGCATTGCGATGCAGCTGCCGCCCTTTTTCTGTTCTGTCAAAGAAACGAACGAATCAATGAAAATCAGTGAGCTTTTAAATCCACAGGCTATTGTCGCCGATCTGAAAGCGAGTGGGAAAGATGCCGCTCTTGCCGAACTGACCGAAGCCCTTCTTGCCGTCGCTCCTTCACTGCAGCGCGATGAGGTTCTGCAGGTTTTGCAGGAACGTGAACGGCTCGGAAGCACCGGGATTGGTGACGGGGTTGCAATCCCGCACGGGAAACTCAAGGGGATCCCGGAGTTGATGCTGGCTTTCGGGCGCAGTGTGTCGGGTGTCGATTTTGAATCGATGGATGGTCAACCGGCTCACCTGTTTTTTCTGCTGATCGCTCCTGAAGAATCGGTTGGAGTTCACCTGAAGACTCTGGCCCGGATCTCAAAATTGTTGAAGGATGCAGAAGTGCGTCAGCAGTTGCTTGATGCGACTGATGCCGAACAGATTTATCAGCTGATTTGTGAGCGAGAGGAATAGCGGCTCTCAAGCGCTGTTCCTGCCCTGATTGCTGTAATCACCCCTCTTGAGAGATTTTTCGGACCCATGACCGAACTGACGATTCAGGAAATTCTGAACGAAAAAGAAGCGGGTCTTGACCTTGAGCTGTTGGCTGGTGCAGAGGGACTTTCCCAGACGATTTCGGTTCCACGTATTCAGAAGCCGGGCCTTGCTCTGGCTGGTTATACCGAGAATCTGCATCCGGACCGGATTCAGGTACTCGGTTCAACCGAGTTGAGCTACCTGGCTCACCTGCCACGCGCAAAAGCGGTGTCGGCCGCCAGGGGGCTCTGTGCCCTTGACCTGGCTTGTCTGGTTGTAACAAAAAATCAGGATGTTCCTGATTACCTGCGACAAGCGGCTGATGAGCACCACACTCCGCTGCTCAGAACCTTTCATCTCAGTTCCGATTTTATTTCACTGATCACCAAGTTTCTTGAAGAACGTCTTTTACCGACATCGACTCTTCATGGTGTCCTTCTCGATGTTCTGGGGGTGGGGGTTCTTCTGCAGGGCAAGAGCGGGGTCGGTAAGAGCGAATGTGCTCTTGATCTGATTCTGCGCGGCTATCGCCTGGTCGCGGATGATGTGATCAAGGCCCGCCTGAAGCTGCCCTCGGTTATCTTCGGTGAGGGGATGGACCTGCTCCATTACCACATGGAAATCCGCGGTCTCGGCATTATCAATATCAAGCATCTGTTCGGGGTTGCGGCAATTCGTGAACGCAAGAAAATTGACCTTGTGCTGGAGCTTGTCGAGTGGGAACAGGGAAAAGAATATGATCGGCTCGGACTCGAAGAAGATACCTATGTTATTCATGGTGTCGAAATCCCGATGATGCGTATTCCGGTACGGCAAGGCCGCAATACCAGTACCATTGTCGAGGTTGCGGCCCGTAACCAGTTGCTTAAGGAAATGGGCTACCACAGTGCCCGTGAGTTTCAGGACCTGCTTGAAAAGCGGATGGCTGAGGCGGCCCGTCTGCACGCGCATACGATTATCGGAGATAATCTCGAATGAAAAAAAGGCCCGTTTATATTCTTACCGGACTCTCCGGGTCGGGCAAAAGTACTGCGGCCAGAGTTTTTGAAGATCAGGGTTTTTTTGTCGTTGATAATCTGCCGTTGACCCTGTTGCCGCAATGTCTGGAACTGACAGGAGAGGGACTAGGCGCCGGGCGGGATCTTGCGGTTGTCATTGATGTCAGAAATCGTGATTTTCTGGCTCAATATGAAGCAATTATTCAGCAGCTTGCCGATAAGGGACATCTCCTTAACGTTCTTTTTTTTGAAGCTTCAGACGAAGTTCTTTTGCGGCGTTACTCTGAAACCCGCAGGCGTCACCCCCTGGCCGATGCTGAAAACCTGAATGCGGCTATCGAACGTGAACGTCAGCTTTTGCAGCCTGTGAGGGGTGGTGCGACCCAGGTAATCAACAGCGGCGGGTTAAATCCCCATCAACTGAAGGAGCTGTTGCTTGAAATTGTCGGAGACAGTGAGTCGTCACCGTTGATGCTGCAGTTGGAATCCTTTGGTTATCGTTATGGTTTGCCGCCTGATGCCGACCTCGTGTTTGATGTGCGGTTTTTACCGAATCCCTACTATATCAGTGAGTTGAGGGCTTTCAGCGGTCTGGATTTGAAGTTGCAGACCTATGTCCTCGAACAGGATGATTGTCGGACATTTATAGCGCATCTCGACAGGATGCTCGGTTTTCTTTTGCCCTGCTATCGCCGTGAGGGGAGAAGTTATCTGACCTTGGCCATCGGCTGTACCGGTGGGCGGCATCGCAGTGTCTCGCTGGTTGAAGAATTTGCACGTCGTTTGGGTGACGATGATATTCGGGTTCGGATTCATCATCGTGATATTGGAAAAAGTTAGCGCTTTGGTTGTGTTGACGATTACCTGATTCGTATAATGGTTTGACATGATTGGTCTTATTGTTCTTACACATGGTCAGCTGGCAGCAGAGTGTTTGCGAACAGCTGAAATGATTATCGGTCCGGTCAGTGCTTGCCGTGCAATCAGCATTGACCGAACCTGTTCGGTTGAGGAATCGACCGACCGCCTTGCCGCCGCGTTGTCTGAGCTGGGTGCCGAGGGAGAGGCTGTTCTGATTCTGACTGACATGTTCGGTGGGACTCCGACCAACATTGCGGCTGAATTTCTTGTCGCGGGTCGGGTCGATATCCTGACGGGGGTGAATCTGCCCGTGTTGATCAAGGCCGTCAGCGCCAGGCAGCAGATGGATCTGTTCGCATTGGCGGATTTTTTATGTGAATATGGCCAACAGGCAATCCGGCGGCCTGCCGAGTTGTTGAACGTAAAAAAATAGAGAACTTTTGCGGCACAGGTCCTGGCCGTTCCCCGCAACCGGAGTTTGAATGAGTATTGTTCTGACCCGCATTGATAACCGCCTTATTCACGGGCAGGTTCTTGAAACCTGGCTGCCGTATGTCCACGCCAATTGTCTGGTGGTTGCTAATGATGAAATTGCCTCTTCACCGCTCAAGCGGATGATGATGGTGGCTTCAGTTCCCAGTTCGATTCAGGTCGAGATCGGCAGCGTTGAGGAGATAACGGCGCTGTTTCTCAGTGGTGAACTGGATGCTTGTCGTGTGTTGCTTCTGTTTGCAACGACGGCTGACAGCCTTGCCGCCCTGCATGCCGGGCTGAAATATGAGCGTCTGAATCTTGGCAACCTGCATGCGGGGCAGGGGAAAACCCAGTTCAGCTGTACTGTTTTTCTGGATCCGGAGGATATCGAAAATCTGGAAAAACTCGACAGCGCAGGCGTCGATATCTCCGCGCGTTGTATCCCGGCAGATATGTCCAGAAACTGGCGGCGACTGATTCCCGGGAAGAAGGCCGGTCATTGATTGCGACTGAACTTGCCATAGGCGCCGGGGTTGCCTTGATCTGTGGGCTGGATCGAACGGCAGCGTTGCAGGTGATGATCTCGCGCCCGATTGTTGCGGCACCGCTGGTGGCCTGGTTGTTGGGTGATGTGGGAGTCGGTTTGGAGATCGGCCTGATGGTCGAACTGCTCTGGTTGGCGCGCTTGCCGGTCGGGGCCGCAATCCCGCCGGACGATACACAGGTCGCCATCGCCGGTACGGTACTGGCGGTCAGTCTCGGGGGATTGTTGGGGCAGAACGGTCTTGAATATCAGCTGCTCTGTCTGTTGATTGCCATCCCGCTTGGCAAGTTCGGTCAATTTTTTGATCGTTTCGCTCGGCAGTACAATGGTCGAAAAGTTGCCCAGAGCGACCGTCATCTGGAATCCGGGCGATTCCGGGCGATGGAACAGGCTCATCGCATGGGTCTGTGCTGCTTCGGCCTGGCTGCAGTCGGGACCTACTTGCTGATTATCTGCGGGGGACTGATTTTAATCCCGATCCTTGCGCCCCTGTTGTTGCCGTCGCTTGATGCAACAGCGCCCTGGCTGCGGCTGGCCCTGCCATTGGTCGGAATCGCCGTCATTCTGGGAACGATTAATGTTAACCGGGCGTTGACTCTGTTCGGGGCCTCGTTCGGCATGGCTTTTCTTTTGATGTGGCTGGTGTGATGGTAAAGATTGGTCGCTGGAAATTATTTCAGGTCTGGTTGCGTCTGCTGCTGTTGCAGGGAAGCTGGAACTTCGAACGACTTCAGGGCGGGGGCTGGTTTTATGCCATGGCACCAATATTACGCCTGCTTTATGGCGAAAAGGAGATGCTGAGGATTGCTCGTGAGCATGTTGGATATTTCAATACGCATCCCTACCTGGCCCCGGCCGTTGCCGGAGCAGTGATCCGCCTGGAGCTGGAACGCGCCGCCGGGAATGACCACGGAGTTGGGATTGCCGAATTCAAGGAAATGGTCGGTACACCTTATGCCGCCGTGGGGGACGCTCTTTTCTGGGGGGGCTTGCGACCACTGGCTGCTGGCGTTGCATTATTGTTGGCCGCAAAGGGTCTGGTTGTTGCGCCGATTGTTTTTCTGGTGCTGTTTAATGCCCTGCCGCTCTGGTTTCGTATTGCCGGCTTTCTGAGTGGTTACGAACTCGGGTTGCGCTCTGTCGAGTTTTTGCAACGGCGCAAATTGCCCGATCTGGCGATTCGGGCCAAAGAGGCCTCTGTCGTTCTGCTCGGCGGGGTTGCGGCATTCCTGGTTTTTCAGCTGCTTGATGGCGAACAAAAGCCGCTGTGGCTTGGTTTTCTGGCCGTTCCGGCGGTGCTCCTATGTGGTTATCTGGCCCGGCGTGGTATCTCGACCCTGCTGCTGGTTCTGATCTCCTCCGCGTTGATCATGATCTGCAGTATTTTCTCTGCAGATGTCGTGGTCTGGTTGCCTTGACTCTGCGTTTGCTCGTCAGATGAGGGATGAAATAAGGGGTTTGGTTTTGCAAAAAAGTTTTACCATTATCAACCGTCTTGGACTGCACGCACGGGCCGCTGCTCAACTGGTCCAGACCGCCAACCGCTTCAGCAGTGAGGTCTTGGTGGAAAAAGACGGCATTGAAGTCAACGGGGAAAGTATCATGGGGATTTTGTTACTTGCAGCTCCCAAGGGGACCGACATCTCCCTGAGTGTTTCGGGCTGTGATGAGGCTGATGCCATGCAGGCACTTGCCAATCTGATAGAGGACGGTTTTGGGGAAGACTGAGGTTCAAAAGGACACCTATCTGGTCGGTCTGGGCGTTTCGCCGGGGATCGGCATCGGGCGAATCTGCCTGCTCAATCGTCTTTCCATGGTTGCGGAATGGCGGATTGACGAGGAGGAGATTGAGTCAGAGATTCTACGTTTTCGTCAGGCTCTGACTGAGGCGGCAGTACAGCTGCGCGAAGTCAAACAGAATGTCTCCCGTCAGCCCCACCTGCGCGAGCATATTTATATCCTTGATACCCACCTGCTGATTCTGGAAGATGAGCTGCTGACCGAGCGAACTGAAACTCTGATCCGCCAGGGAACCAACGCGGAAAGTGCGCTTAATCAGACCCTGAAACAATTGCGGGTCATGTTTGAAAATATCGAGGATGAATATCTGCGGGAACGCAGTTCAGACCTTGATGCCGTAGGCCAGCGTCTGCAGAGAATTCTTGCCGGTGTCAATGACACCACCCTGGAGCAGATAGAGGAAAAATCGCTGGTTGCAGCGCATGATCTTTCTCCGGCCGACACCATGCAGCTTGATAAGGGCAAGGTGGTTGGGTTTTTGACCGATCGCGGCGGGAAAACCTCTCATACTGCTATCCTTGCTCGTTCGCTGGGAATCCCTGCGGTTGTTGGTCTTGAATCGGCTACGGCGGTGGTAGACAACGCGATGCCGGCAATCATCGACGGTACCACCGGTGTCGTGGTGCTGAATCCGAGTGAAGAAACCTTCAGAGAATATCTCAAACGAAAACTGGCTTTTGAATATCTGGAAAAGGAACTCACCAGTTATCGTGATCTGCCGGCAGAAACGAGTGATCATGTTGAGGTCGCACTGCGTGCTAACCTTGAACTGCTGTCTGAAGTTCCTGCTGCGCTGGATGACGGGGCGGTCGGCATCGGTCTCTATCGAACCGAATTCCTCTATATGAATCGCAGTGAACCTCCTTGTGAGGACGAACAGTTTACAGCGTACAGCAAGATTGTTAAAAAAATTGCACCTCATCCGGTCACGATTAGAACCCTCGATGCCGGTGGTGACAAGTTTATCCCGGATGTCAGCCTCGAAAATGAAGACAACCCGGCAATGGGTTTACGGGCGATTCGATTTTCACTGCGTGAAGTTGACCTTTTCAAGGTGCAGTTGCGTGCGATTCTGCGTGCGTCGGCCGTTGGTCAGGTCCGGATCATGTTTCCGATGATCAGCGGGGTTGCCGAAATCCGGACCTGTAACCGGATTCTTCGTGCGGTTAAAACTGAACTTGAACAGGAGGGGATTCCCTTCGATCCGCAGGTCAAGGTCGGGATCATGATCGAAACACCCTCCGCGGTGATGATTGCGCCGCTACTGGCGCGCGAGGTCGATTTCTTTTCCATCGGGACCAATGATCTGATTCAATACTGTCTGGCTGTCGATCGTGGCAATGAACATGTTGCCTACCTCTATGAACCTTTGCACCCGGCAATTTTACGTGCTTTGAAACAGGTCTGCGATGCGGCGCACGACGCCGAGATTGAAGTCAGTATGTGTGGTGAAATGGCCTCTGAACCCTTATATGTTCTCGTCTTACTCGGTCTGGGGTTGAATGAGCTTTCGATGAACCATGCCTGTATCCCACGGGTTAAACGGGTTCTGCGCAACCTGACGCGCACCGCCGGGGATGAGATGCTGGGTCATTTACTGCAACTGTCGACCGGCAAGGAAATATCCACTTATATTGAGCGCGAAATGCGTCGACGCCTCCCCGAACTTTTCGGTGAATTTGTGATCTGAACACGTTCTTGAGCAGATATCCGCCGGTGTATTGACCTGTCGGCGTTTTCCCCTTAGAATGACCCGCTATTTGCGTGTACTAACACAGGAGATACCCAAGAAATGGCTATGACTGAGTTTCTATTCACCTCTGAATCTGTCGGTGAAGGTCACCCCGACAAGGTTGCTGATCAGATTTCCGATGCGGTCCTCGATGCGATTCTGGAGCAGGATAAAACCGCCCGCGTGGCTTGTGAAACCCTGGTGACGACCGGCATGGCAGTGATCGCCGGTGAGATCACAACCAGTGCTTATGCTGACCTGCCTGCAATCGTGCGTCAGACGATCAAAGAGATCGGTTACAACGATTCCGCCATGGGATTTGATTATGAGACCTGCGCGGTACTGACCTCGATTGACCAGCAGTCGCCAGACATTTCACAAGGCGTCTCTGAGGGAGAGGGGCTGTTCAAGGATCAGGGGGCCGGCGATCAGGGTCTGATGTTCGGGTTTGCTTGTGATGAAACGCCCGAACTGATGCCGATGCCGATTATTCTGGCACATAAATTAACCAAAAGACTGGCGGATGTACGCAAGTCTGGGCAACTTGAGTTTTTACGCCCAGACTGTAAATCCCAGGTGTCGATTCAGTATGTTGATGACCGGCCGGTTCTGATTGATACCGTGGTTATTTCTTCGCAGCACACCCCGGACGTCAGTTACGAAAACCTGAAAGAAGCGATTATCGAAGAGGTTGTCAAGCCGACCCTGCCGTCTGATCTTGTCAGCGACAAAACCCGTTATCTGATCAATCCGACCGGGCGTTTTGTAGTCGGTGGGCCGATGGGTGACTGTGGGCTTACCGGGCGCAAAATTATTGTCGATACCTATGGTGGCCAGGGATCCCATGGCGGAGGTGCCTTCAGTGGCAAGGATCCGTCCAAGGTCGACCGCAGCGCATCTTATATGGCACGCTATGTCGCCAAGAATGTTGTCGCGGCTGGCCTGGCAACCAAGTGTGAGGTCCAGTTGGCCTATGCAATCGGTGTTGCTGAGCCGGTTTCGGTGATGATTAATACCTATGGAACTGGTGTGATTGCTTCCGATGAAATTGCGAAAATCGTTCGTGAGGAGTTTGATATGCGCCCGGCCAGCATTATTGAACAGCTTGACCTGCTGCGACCGATTTATCGCCAGACCGCAGCATACGGGCATTTCGGCCGCGAGTTGCCGGATTTCTTCTGGGAACGAAAAGATCGAGCCGATTCCCTGCGAAGCAGGGCAGCCCTCTGATTCAGTTCCGGTGAAAAGGCGTGTCCATAAAGGGCGCGCTTTTTTACGCTCAGTCACGAAAGCGTTTGAGCAGGTCGTCATAGGCATCGATTCGTCGATCACGCAGGAAAGGCCAGATCCGTCTGACCTGTTCACTTTGCTCCAGGTCAATATCGACCAACAGGGTCTCGTCCTTTTCACCTGCTTGAACAAACATCTCCCCCTGTGCTCCACAGGCAAAGCTGTTTCCCCAGAAATCAATTTTATTTCGTCTGTCAGCGGCAGCTTCAGTGCCGCAACGATTGATTGCGACCAGTGGCAGGCTGTTTGCTATTGCATGGCCGCGTTGGACGGTTATCCAGGCCTCTAGCTGGCGTTTCTTCTCCGTTTGCCGGTCGTCAGGATCCCAGCCGATGGCGGTCGGGTAGATCAGGATTTCCGCTCCGGACAGAGCCATCAGACGTGCTGCTTCAGGAAACCATTGATCCCAGCAGATCAGTACGCCGAGTTTGCCGACAGAGGTCTGGATCGGGTTAAACCCGAGATCACCAGCGGTAAAGTAGAATTTCTCATGAAAACCTGGGTCATCCGGGATGTGCATCTTGCGATAGCACCCGGCAAGGCTGCCATCGCAGTCAATGACGACGGCGGTATTATGATAGAGTCCACTGCTGCGTTTTTCAAACAGTGAAAGGAGCAGCACAATGTTGAGTTCGGCCGCTAATGCCGAAAAGATTTCGGTTGATGGACCAGGAACTGTTTCGGCCAGGTCAAAATGATCCGTTGCTTCGGTCTGGCAGAAATAGTGATTGTTATGCAACTCTTGCAGCAGGATCAGCCGTGCTCCAGACGCTGCTGCGGCGCGAATTTCGGCACGGATCCTTTCGATGTTCGCTGGCAGATTCTCCGAACATTTGAGCTGGATCAGAGCAGTTTTTAACCCCACGGTAAAACTCCTTTTGGAAGCTGCATGGTGAGACAATGCAGTGAACCGTACTGTTCAATCAAAGGGCAGCAGTCAACGGGAATGATTTTTCGGTGCGGAAAGGCTGCTTCAATGATCTTGAGTGCGGTCAGGTCGGCCGGATCGCTGTAGGTTGGGACCAGAACCGCCCCGTTGAGAGCAAGGAAGTTGGCATAGGTTGCCGGTAAACGTTCGGAATCCCGGTTGACCCGAGCTTGTGGGCAGGGAAGTTCCAGCAGACGGTAGTTTTGACCCTCGGTTGTAGTGAACCCGGCCAGTTGTTCCTGCATGGCTTGAAGTTCATGATACTGGGGGTCATCCGGATTCTGACAGCCTTGAAAGACAATGGTGGCATCGGGAGCGAAGCGCGCCAGAGTGTCGATGTGGCCGTCAGTATCATCTCCCTGCAGGGCACCATGTTACAACCATAAAATCTGCTGGCTGCCGAAGCAGGTTTTCAGATAATCTTCGATTGCGGGTTGTGTCAGGCGTGGATTCCGATTCTTTTCGAGCAGACAGCTCTTACTTGTCAGCAGGGTCCCGGCACCGTCCGATTCAAGACTTCCTCCTTCGAGGATAAAATCAAGCTGCTTCAGTGGGGTTTTG
>JAJRWF010000027.1 GCA_024276905.1 Deltaproteobacteria bacterium | reverse complement strand
GTTCAGGACGTGGTAAATTACCTGGGGATCCGGGCGAAGGTCCATTACACTGAGACCAGAACCGAACTTTCGACCCGTCTGGTCAACCGAATCACATCGGAAGGCTTTGCCCAGGTCACGAAAAGTCGTCCGGTGGAAATGTACTATGAACGTTTTCAGACCCTCAGTACGCGAAAAACCGGACAACGCTTCGATGTTTATGTGCTGCTCAGAATTCCCCAGGGGATGCTCAAAGAGGAAGAGCAGCGTCTGAAGCTGGATCGACAACGTCGTCTCGATCTCGCCGCTCGTCTGCTGCAGGAAGGCCGGACCCATGCGGAAAGTGGAGCCGTCGGGGCTGCTCTGCGACGTTGGCTGGAGGCCGGGCGCCTTGTGGAAGGCGAATGGGGAGCTGATGCGTTGCGCCAGGAGATCAGGACCGCTCAGTCGGATCTGGCTGGTGTTGTTATCCTGATCTCCGACGGGAACGCGGAGGCTTCGGCTGCCAAGGGCGGTCCCTGGACAGTTCGGGCCGTGCTGCGGCAAGGGACGCAAGAGAGCCCCCTGCGCCGGTTGCCTCTGCAGATCCGTTTCTTGACCGCCGCCGGGACAGATACAGAGACGGCGACCACGGATGAAGCAGGAGAGGCCCGCATCACGCTGTCGCCCGCCAGGGGGACTCCCTCACAGGTCGGCGTCGGTATCAGCGTCGATCTGGATCGGCTCCTTTTGCTGGGGGAGGGCCGCCCTGTGCTGCAGAAAGATTTTCCCGCTGCTCTGCGCGGGCTTGCGGCCACCACCCTGTGGCTGAGTCGGCCCGAGGGGCGCTCACAAACAATCGTCAACCGGCCCTCTTATCCGGAGGAGCAGACCACCCGGTCCACCGCAACCGCCCCCGACTGGTCGGAGGGCCTTTTGCCGGGCAATGATCCGTCGGCAAGCGGTTCGCTCAGTATCAGTGTTGCTCCTCGTAACACCAGAATATACCCGCCCGGTTTCCGACGGCCATCCGAGATGGGTTATCTGGTCGATATCAGGACGCCCAGCGCGACCTTTGCCCGGCGCTCCCCCTTCAACCTGGTGCTGGTCATCGACCGCAGCGGCTCCATGGCCGATGCCGGCAAGTTGGAGTACGTGAAAGAAGCGATCCGTCTGGTGGCGAAAAATCTGGAGCCGCAAGACAGATTGTCGATCGTGGTCTATTCCGACGAGGCGGATGTCCTGCTGGCAGGCGGGACGGTTCGCGACCGGCTCCTTATCGACCATCATCTTAAAATGCTCGAACCGATGGGGACCACAAATCTGAGTGGTGGCCTCTTCGAAGGCATGAACTTGCTCAGGGATTTTTTTCTGGACCAGGGTAACAACCGGCTTATCCTGCTCTCTGACGGTCTCGCCAACCGCGGGGTGATCAGCAGTCGGAAACTGGCGCAATATGCCGCGAAGGCCGGCCGTGAAAACATTTCCATTTCGACCGTCGGCGTGGGCCAGGATTTCGACGAAAATCTCCTGATGGCCCTCGCTTCTGCGAGCCGCGGCAACTACTATTATGTTGGTAACGCTGAGCGTCTGCCTGAAGTGTTCCGTGAAGAAATGCAGGGGCTGGCTTCAGTCGTTTCCCAGAATGTTACCCTGACGCTGCGCCTTGCGCGGGGCGTCGAGGTCGTCGATGTCTTCGGCCTGCCTTTCGAACAGACGGACGACGTGACGCGCATCCGCCTTGGGGACATGACTTCCGGGGAGCGCCGCCTGGTTGGGCTGTCGCTTCGTCTGTCGGATGGGCAGAAAGGGTTGCAGGAAATTGGCTGGATGGAGATCGACTACGACCAGGTGGCGGGTGCCATTGGACGGATGAAGAGCCAGTTTCCCCTGCGGATCGAGTACACGCGTGACCGGCAAGCGGTCGCGGCTGGTCGGAACCAGCAAGTCGAGCGCTATCTGCAGGTTCTTGCCGACCTCGATATCATGACCCTGGCCATGAAGAGCAACAATCCGAAAATGGTTCGTGAAACCCTGACCTATATCGAATCCCGGATGGAACAGTCTCGCGACTGGTCCCGGCGGATCGACGATCCCGAGATGGCCTCCCTGGCCGGTGTGCTTGAGGATTGTGTTGCCGAATTGCGCCGGGGGATGAGCCATTCCGGCCATGGTGTGTCTTCGGCGTCCCGGGATCTCGGCAAGGAGATCCGCTACAAGCTTTATCGCTTGGGCTACCGAGCGCCTTGATGAAGGTGCGACAGAGTGCGAGGAGCGTAAATCTTCTGCAGGGTGACAGGATACAAATTACCGTTGAAACGGCTCATTGCCGTGTAGAATAGTCAGTATGATTTATCAGCCGGTTTTTTCTGCCAGCCAGTCGAATGCCTCCTGTCGTGTGCGCACGATAGTTTCTTCCCAGGGGATTTCGTATGCGTATCCCTGCCACATTCTTCCCAGACCATATTGCAGATCCGTGGGCATGATACTGACAACGAGAACCTTGGATTTGTAAATTGCAGCATCCAGGTAGGTTTTTGCGAGCCTGGACACATCCAGACCGTCAAGCATCACTCCTGAAACCTCAGTGTAATCATTGATGATGAGTTCATACTTCTTTATTTTTGCACTGTCCGTAAACCGTTCATCATATGCTGCGTATATTTCAGCGGTGGTCAATTCCCCGTAATAGCGGGTGGTTATTTTGGCTCCCTCGTTTTCTATGGATATTTCGTATGGCATACATTTTCCTTTTTGAGTCGCTTGCGTTTAGTTGCTGAGACCATTAGAGTTTCCTGGCGACTTTAAATATATTCATTTTGCTAAAGGATACCTCCATGGAGCTGTTGCAGCAACGTTTCAGTCAGTTGAAAGAGAATCTTTCGCAACAAGTGATCGGCCAGCCGCAGTTGATTGAACGCTTGTTGATTGCGCTTCTGGCCGATGGCCACCTGTTAGTAGAGGGGGCGCCCGGCCTGGCCAAGACCCGCGCCATCCGCGAGTTGGGCGAGCTGCTGGAGGGGAGCTTTCATCGCATTCAGTTTACTCCCGATCTGTTGCCTGCCGATCTGACCGGCACCGATGTCTACCGCGCCCAGGAGGGGTCCTTTGCCTTTGTCCCCGGCCCCTTGTTTCATAACCTGATTCTGGCTGACGAGATCAACCGCGCACCTGCCAAGGTGCAGTCGGCACTGCTTGAAGCGATGGCTGAACGTCAGATCAGCATCGGGCAGACGACCTATCCGCTGGCCGACCCCTTTCTGGTCATGGCAACCCAGAACCCGATTGAGCAGGAGGGAACCTATCCGCTGCCCGAAGCCCAGCTCGATCGATTTCTGCTGCATGTCCGGGTCGATTATCCGGCCGTAGAGAGTGAACGCCTGATTCTTGAACTCGCGCGGCGCGAAGCTGCGGGCCAGGCCGCGATCTCAACATCACAGAGCGAATTTGCGCCCCTGTCGAGTAATGAGCTGCACCAGGCGCGGCAGCAAGTGCTCGATCTTTACCTGGCGGATAATCTGCAGGAATATCTGCTGCAGCTGGTGCTGGCGACCCGTAACCCAGAGCCTTACGGCGCAGATCTGCAGCATGCGATTCAGTACGGAGCCAGCCCGCGGGCCAGCATCGCTCTTGATCGCTGTGCACGTGCCAGAGCCTGGTTGGTCGGACGTGATCACGTGCTGCCCGAAGATATCCAGCAGCTGGCTTTTGACGTGCTGCGTCACCGCCTGATTCTCAGTTACGAGGCGGAGGCCAGCGGCATGCATGCCGACCGTTTGATCTCCGAACTGATTGCGCGCGTGCCGGTGCCCTGATGGCGGTCAAGGCTTTATCCGCAAGGCCTTCGCCGGTCGCTATCGATCTGGCCGAATTGATTGCTCTCGGAGATCAGCTGCTGCCGTCGAGCTTGCGCCCTGGCCGCCGACTGGCTGCACAGCAGGGCGGCTACCACAGCCGTTTTCGCGGTCGTGGGATGGAATTCGCCGAGGTGCGTGCCTATCTGCCCGGGGACGATGTGCGCAGTATCGACTGGCGGGTGACGGCGCGGCGCGGCAAGGTCCATACCAAGCTCTTTCACGAAGAGCGCGAGCGCCCGGTGTTGCTCGCTCTTGATTATCGTCGTCCGATGTTTTTTGCGACCCGTGGTCGCTTCAAAGCGGTACAGGCGTCACAGCTGGCGGCACTCTTCGCCTGGCAGGCCCTGGCACGTGGGGATCGGATCGGTGGGTTTATCTTTTCTGAAGAGCGTAATCTGGAGCTCCGTCCGCAGCTGGGGAAAAAGGCGGTCTTGCAGCTGCTGCGGCAGATGGTGGCCGATCCGGTCTGGCAGCGGGCACCGCACAAGCCCTTTGCGCCGCAGCAACGGTTGGCCGCAACCCTGCAGCGTTTACAGCGGGTGGCAAAACCGGGCAGCCTGATCCTGCTCTTGAGCGATTTTAACCAGTGGGACGAGGCGGTTGAGAAGCAGTTGGCACTTTTGGGACGCCACTGTGAATTGGGTCTGGTGCACTGTTTCGATCAGCTGGAGGTTGAGTTGCCGCCTGCCGGAACCTATCGTTTGAGTGATGGGGCCAGTGATTTGACTATTTCCACCACAGATTCAAGCGTACGGCAGAAGTATCAACAGGGTTTTGTTCAGCGGCGCCAAATGCTGCAGGATTTCTGCCGCCGCCAGCGTTCCAGATTTTTGGAACTGCCGACCGATCTCGACCCACTGGAATGCCTGACCGGTGTGAAAGGGCAGGGCTGAGATGCCACGAACGCTGATACCGCCCAGCATGAATCCCTCTCTGGCTCCGGCCGATCTGCCGCTGCGCGATATTCATCTGCCCACTGAAATCGGTTATTGGCCTCTCGCCCCCGGCTGGTGGCTACTGTTGGGACTGGTCTTTTCTTTCTGTCTGGGGGTTTTCCTGTTGATGCGCTTTCGACGGCGCAGATATCTGCGCAAAGTGGCTCTGTCGCAGCTCGACAGTCTGCAGAACCTGGGTGGCAGCGAGCTGGCGGCCGCTTTGTCTCGCCTGCTGCGTCAGGCCGCGATCAGCCATTTTCCGCCTCATGAAGTTGCGGGCTTAAGTGGCGAAGCCTGGCTCGAATTTCTTGATCGTCCCCTTCCTGGCCAACCTTTTACTGCCGGTGTCGGACGGACCTTGTGTTCTGCTCCCTACCAGCCGGTTGCCGAGATCCAAGTGCCGGAATTGTTAGACCTTTGCCGTAACTGGTTGCAAAAACTGCCCCCCCGGACATTGCCGGGAGTGGTGCTGTTCTGGAGGGGCCGATGATTCATTTCGCCTGGCCCTGGGCCTTTGCATTGTCGGTTCTCCCCGGACTGGTTCACAAGCTCTGGCCACCGGCGCTGGCCGCCGAAGAAGCAGCGCTCTGGGTGCCGATGCTCTCCCCTTTTGGTGGGGCACAGCATCAGAATACGCGCCGCAAAGGGCGCTGGCAGCTATGGCTGGCGTTGTTGTGCTGGCTGTTACTGATCACTGCCGCGGCACGGCCGCAGTGGCTGGGTGAGCCGATTGAGCTGCCGGTCAGCGGACGTGACCTGGTGTTGGCGGTCGACCTTTCCGGCAGTATGAAGACCAGGGATTTTCGTCTTGACGGTGCGAATGTTGATCGTCTGACCGCACTCAAGGCGGTGGCCGGTGAGTTCATCCAGCGTCGTGTCGGTGACCGTCTGGGGTTGATTCTGTTTGGCGAGCAGCCCTATGTTCAGGTGCCCTTGACCTTCGATCGGCGCACGGTGCGGCAACTGTTGAATGAGTCGGCCCTGGGACTGGCCGGTGACCGGACTTCAATCGGTGATGCAATCGGGCTGGTGGTCAAGCGCCTCAAGGCAAAACCGAAGGAGAAGCAGATTCTGATTCTGTTGACCGACGGTGCCAATACCGCCGGTCAGCTGACACCGCTCAAAGCGGCGGAACTCGCGGCCCGCGAGGGCCTGAAAATCTACACTGTCGGCATCGGTGCCGACGCCATGGAAGTACGCAGTTTTTTCTTTCGCGAAACAATTAATCCCTCGGCGGACCTTGATGAAGACACCCTGGGTGCTATCGCCAGAAAAACCGGTGGGCGTTACTTCCGAGCCCGTGACACCGAGCAGCTGGCCGAGATCTATGCGGAACTGGATCGTCTGGAGCCGGTAGAGCAGGAGCAGAAGATCTTTCGGCCGATCTCCGAGCTTTATCCCTGGCCACTGGGACTGGCCCTGCTGAGTGGGGTTTTGTTGATCCTGCTGTTACAGCTGCCTGTCAGGAGGCGTCGATGAACAGTTTTCATTTTCTGCGCCCGCAATGGTTTTTGACCTTGCTGCCCCTGTTGTTGCTGCTCTTCTGGCTTGCGCGACGTCAACTGCGCAGCCGTAGCTGGCAGGCTGTTTGCGATCCACAACTCCTGCCGCACCTGCTGCTCGGGCGCTCGGTACGCCGGGCCAACTGGCCACTGTGGCTGGGATTGGTCGGTTTGCTGCTGGCTGTTCTTGCGTTGGCCGGTCCCGCCTGGAAACGGCAGCCGCAGCCGCTGTTTCGTCAACAATCTGCGCTGGTGATTCTGTTCGATCTCTCGCGTTCGATGCAGGTCGCCGATCTGAAGCCGAGCCGTCTCCTGCGCGCACGACTCAAAATTGAAGATCTGCTGCGGCAACGTCAGGAAGGGCAGACCGCGCTGATCGTTTTTGCCGCTGACGCCTTCACCGTCACCCCTTTAACCGAGGATCGCCATACCATCGAAGCCTTGTTGAAAAGTCTCGATCCCGGGATGATGCCGGTTCAGGGCAGCGATCCGGCGCGTGCTATTGAACTCGGACTGGATCTGCTGCATCAGGCGGGCCTGAAGAACGGCCGCCTGCTGCTGGTGACTGATGAGGACCGGCCGGGTCTAGCGCTGGACGCCGCTCGTCAGTTGGCACAGCAGGGTTTTGAACTGGCGGTGCTCGGCGTCGGGAGCTCTGAAGGCGCGCCGATTCCACTGCCCGGAGGGGGTTTTTTCAAAGATGCGCAGGGCAAGCTGGTCCTGCCCGGAGTTGATCACCCCGGATTGCAGGAGTTGGCGAATGCTGGAGGCGGGAACTACCGAAATATTAGTATTGATGACAACGATCTGCGCGATCTGCTTGCCGGTCTGGATGATCGTCGCCTTGATCAGTCTGATCGGGTCGATCAGACTCCGGGTGCCAGCGGCGACCGCTGGCGTGAAGAGGGTGTCTGGTTGCTCTGGCCGCTGTTGTTGCTGGCGGCTCCGGCATTTCGTCGTGGTTGGTTGCTGGTGCTGACTCTGCTCCTGCTGGTTCCACCCTCTGCCGAGGCTCTTCGCTGGGATGAGCTCTGGAGCACCCCCGATCAGCAGGCCAGTCAGACCTTTGAGCGTCAGGATTACTCCGTGGCGGCAGAGAAATTTCATGACCCACGCTGGAAAGCCGGTGCTCTTTATCGGGCTGGAAAATTTGATGCGGCGGCCGAACAGCTGGAAAAACTTCCGACGGCCGATGATTTGTACAATCGGGGGAACGCATTGGCAAAAATGGGGGATCTTCCGGCGGCCCTTAAATCATATCGGCAGGCGCTGAAAATAGATCCGGAACATGCCGATGCCAAGTTCAATAAACGTCTGGTTGTAAAGGCGATGCAGTACCAGGGTCCGAAGAAGAAAAAACAGGGCGACAAGGGCAAGCAGGGTCCCCAGCAGGAACAGTCTGACAAGGGTGGGAAGCAGTCGCAAAATAAACCCTCCTCCAGCGCACAGAAAAAACAGAATAAAAAAGAGGGCGAAAAACAGTCACAACAGGAGAAGGCCGCTGGTGGAGAGGATAAACCACAGCAGGAGAAGCCATCAGAACCGTCTGCTGATGAAGATAACGCTCCTCAACCTGAAGACGTTGCACAGAAAAAAAAGGCAGGGAAGGACACCGCCGAACAGTCAGGAAAGGCCAGTGTTGCTTCTGAACTGCCTGAGAAAACACCCGAAAGTGCCGAGCAGCGTGAAACGCGTTTGCTGTTACAACAGATCCCCGATGATCCGGGTGGTCTGCTACGGCGCAAGTTTCTTTATCAGTACCGCCAACGCGGTCAGCAACGTGAATCGGATCGATCATGGTAAACAGAGGGCGTATGGTTTTGCTGGCGCTGCTGATTACGGGCCTCTGGGTCAGTTCGGCGGCGGCGCTTACAGTCAAGGCAGTCACCGGTCGGGATCAAATGGCCGTGGGAGAGAGTCTGCAGTTGCAGTTACGGCTCGACGGCATCCCCGATGCGGAACCGGATTTATCTCCCTTGCGGGAGAACTGGGAGATCCTCAACAGTTCCCGGAGCAGCCAGCGGCGGATCGTCAACGGCAGTTATACCAGTTCGCTGGTCTACACTCTGGCGTTGATGCCGCGTGGGCAAGGCGCACTGAAGATTCCGGCGGTCTGTTTTGACAAGGACTGTTCGCGGTCTTTGACCATCGAAGTTTAGACCCGCTCAACCCTGAGTATTCCGGCAGAGAAACAGGTACTGCTCGAGACCAGTGTCAGCACGCGGAAAATAGTGACTCAGGGGCAGCTGCTGTTCAAGGTTCGACTGTCGATCCGGGGCGGTCTTCCGGCAGGACAACTCAGCGAACCTCAGCCGACCGGAGTTGAGGTTCTGATCAAGAAACTGACCGATATTCGCAAATATGACAAAGGTGATAATGGTCTGGTTTACCAGGTTTTTGAACGCGATTATGCAATTTTCCCACAGGAAAGCGGTCAGTTGTTGATTCCGGCGCTGCAGTTTGACGGGGTGATCGCAGGTGGTCGCACCCGGCTGGATCCTTTTGCCCGGCAGGGGATGCAGGTCCGCCGTACTTCGCAACCGCTGCAGGTTGAAGTGACGCCGTTGCCCGAGGATCTGGAGCAGCGACCGTGGATTCCTTCCAGCGGCGTTGTGTTGCAGGACGACTGGCAGAAACAGCGCCCGAAGCTCGTGGTTGGTGAGCCCGTAACCCGGACTCTGCGCCTGACCGCCGATGGCGTTCAATCTGCCCTGTTGCCGGGACTGAAACCGGAAGCACCGGATGAATTCAAGGTTTATCCTGACCAGCCAAGGCGCAAGGATCAGTTGGCCGCCAGTGGGACCAGGGCTGTTATGGAACAGAAAATCGCCCTGATCCCGACCCGTGCGGGTCGGTTCCAGCTTCCGGCCTTTGATCTCGATTGGTGGGATATTACGACCGGGCGCTGGCAGAAAGCTCATCTTGATGCCCTGGAGCTGGATGTTGCGCCGGCTGCCAGAACCGCGGTGGCACCACCCCCGGCACCTGTCGCGACGCCATCTCCCCAGACTCCTCAGGTGCAAGCCGTGGAGCCGACCTTGGGGAAGCTCCCGGTTGAAGCCCCTGTGCCCGTACCTCCTGTCGTTAAAATCACGGAAGACAAGTCCGGTTTCTGGCCCTTGTTGAGTCTGGTCCTGGCACTCAGCTGGTTGTTGACCCTGGTGCTTTTCTGGCGTGCCCGACGCCGGAAGAAACGGGCTGCCGAAACGGGCTCTGTCGCAGTGCGTAGCGATGAGAAGACGGCGCGGAGTGACCTGGTACGGGCCGCAGAAAAGAACGATCCGCAAACGACACGTCAGGCGTTGATCCGCTGGAGCCGGACGCTCTGGCCAGATGCGGGAGCCGCTGCCTATGAACTGTTGTTCGAAAATGCGGATGCCGGGTTGCGTCACGAGCTGGAATATCTTGATCAGAGTCTTTACGGTAGCGCCGATCACGCCTGGGAAGGATCCCGGTTGGCAATTGAAATTGCAGCCTGGAAGCAACCTGCTGCTAAAAAAATAGCGGCTCTCCCTGATCTTTATCCCTGATATCTGTTGGATAGGCGCCTGACAATTAAGGTTTTCACATGGCGGGGACGCTTGAATCAGGCGTCATCTGTTCGGTTTGTCAAGAATCCATTGTTCCGCTGCAGGTAAATCCCTGAAGACCATCAGTTCTCGGGGCAGGTGCGGTTCTGAAAGCATTTCATACATACGGAGCATTCCAAACGAAAAATCGCTGGAGGCGACAAGGGCCAATCTGAAATTTTTTCTTTTCGGGTAGCGTTGCTGGCGCATCCCGATCAGGGACTGCCAGAATTCCGCATTAGTTGAATCAAGGTTGGCTTTGCGCATATCCCACAAAGTGTCCACATTTGACGGATAGCCCTCTGAACTGGTTATTTCATCAAATGCTGACGCTATTTCATGGAGGTCTAAATCACCAACGACAGTCACCTTGAGAATTTTTGAATGCTGATCATACTTCAGCTTTATGGCCATTGGTTGTTCCTCTTGCCTTGTCGGGGCGATTCACAAAATCGACAAGTTCATCCATTCTTATTCAGGTTTCTCAAACTGCAACAGCAGCTGATCGGCCTGGGTGCGTTGCTCCGGTTGCCAGGGGCCGACGATCACCAGATGCAGTTGACTGGTGGTGAACAGTTCGCGGCACAGGGTCTGAATCTGGGTGCTGTCGATGGTTTCTATTTCTTGTCGGTCCTGTTCGAGGGTGCGCAGACAAGCGGCTTGCAAGCCCCAACCGTAGCGGACTGCCATCGCTTCGGGTTGATCGAGAGAAAATTCAAGATCATAGCGATAGCTGGTGCGCGCGGCTTCAAAGGCGACGGCCTCGGGTGCGTTGTCACGCAAGCGTTTAAGAACACCCAGGGTTTCTTTGAGCGCTGCAGTCAGGTTTTGCGGCGCAACAGCAAGGTCGATGCAGAAGCAGCCACTATCGGAAAGCATTGAGCAGTTGGCTTCGACCGCGTAGGTCAGGCCGCACTCTTCGCGCAGTCGTTGTGGTAACAGCGCACTGCCGCCCCAGCTGAGCATGCGGCGCAGCAGACTGTAGTGCAGGGGCCGCGGGTCGTTGCGGCCGTTCATCGGAAAAGCCAGTTGCAGGCTGATCTGCGAATCGGAGTCCTGCGTCCACTGTTGGTGTGGACCCGGGCGTTGGGGGAGGGCCGCCGTGGCGCTTGTGGGGGCATCGCCCTGCCAGCCGCCGAAAAACTGTTCAACCGCGGCCAGTACCGATCCCTGTTTCAGCGGGCCGCAGCAGGTGATGACCGTATTCTGCGGGACGTAGTGCCGGTGGTGAAAATCCCTGAGCGCCGCAAGATCAATATCATTGAGTGACCGGTTGCTGCCGATCAACGGCATCCCCAGCGCTTGCTGCGGCCAGAGCAGGCTGGCCATCAGGTTGTCGGGATTGGTCTGTTCACCCTGCTGGTTGTAGTCTTCACGCGCTTCTTCAAGAATAATTCGGCGCTCGATCTCAAGATCGTTGAAGAGCGGCTTGCGCAGCATTTCAGCGAAAATCTCGACCCCTTCAGCGGCATGGGCCGGATGCAGGCGGCTATGATAGCAGGTACTTTCGGCATCGGTTGATGCATTAACGGCGCCGCCGATGGCTTCGAAGGCGCGTTCAATTGCACGACTGTTCTCGAAGCGTCCGGCGCCGCGAAACAGCATGTGCTCGAGAAAGTGGGAAATGCCGCTCCGCTCTTCGGTTTCGTGGCGGCCGCCGCTGCCGATATAACAGACCAGTTCGGCATTATGCAGGTGGGGCATCTCGACTGTGACCAGGCGCAGGCCGTTGGCGAGGGTGTCAACACAGTATTCGGGCATATTTGTTTTCTAGTGATGTGGATGGATGATTTCGCGGCCGCCACTCGTGTGACGACCCTGTCTGGCAAGGTAGAACAGCTGCAGCAGAAAAGCCAGCAGAAAGAGCAGGGTCAGCACCCCGGGAAGCGGGCCGATGCGGGCGTGTTCAAGAAACTCATGCCAGTTCTGGGCATTGCGCGGATGGGAAACCAGTTTGAGAATCCAGCCAGCCGTCATGACCAGAAACAGGTAGATGTAGTTGGCGCGCAAGCGCTTAGCCAGGGCTTCAACCAGCGACATTTTGTATTCTGGGTAACGCAGGTCGGAAGCCAGTTCGGCGCGCCAGAAGACACCTTCATCACCGAGTGGGTCGAGCGGCAGTGTGCCCTGACTGATGATCGAGAACATCATGTTCTGGTTCATCAGCCGGACACGATATTCGTAGGCATCGTAAAAGCGAAAACGACGTGCCTCGACAAACAGCAGCAGGTAGAGGATGGCAAAACCAAACAGAAAAAAGAGATGGGGGATTTCGGGGTGACTGAAACCGAAGCCCAGAAAGGCCGCGGTGCCGGCAACCGCCCAGTTGGTGGTGCGATCAAGCCGTTCGCGCCAGGCTAGACTGCGCTGGACTTCGGCGCGGTAGTAGTGGGCGAGGGCGGTGACGATTTCACTGCGCGAAAGTTTTTCATCGCTCATAAAAGCCTCCAGCCGTCCGCCATAAGAGTCAGACGGCTGAAGACATTATAACAGGTGGGGCGGACGTAGGCTGGAGGCGTGAGGTCTCTCGATTGCGCCTCACCCCTCTCGCCTCACTCCTTACGCGTTTGCTCAGGTACGGAGCAAACGCGCAGCTTCCTTGGCGTGGTAGGTGATAATCAGATCGGCCCCGGCGCGTTTCATGCTGAGCAGGGTTTCCATGATCAGGCGGTCTTCGTCGATCCAGTCGTTGGCAGCAGCGGCCTTGATCATGCTGTATTCACCCGAAACGTTGTAACAGACCAGCGGCAGGTCGAAATTGTTGCGCAGGTCGCGGATGATGTCGAGATAGGCCAGCGCCGGTTTGACCATCAGGAAATCGGCCGCCTCCTGGACATCGAGCTGGGCTTCACGCAAGGCCTCACGGCGGTTGGCCGGGTCCATCTGGTAGGAACGGCGGTCGCCGAACTGCGGGGTACTCTCGGCGGCATCGCGGAAGGGGCCGTAGTAGGCGCTGGCGTATTTGACCGCGTAACTCATGACCGGGATCTGCTCGAAACCGTTCTGGTCGAGAATGTCGCGGATCGCTTCGACCCGGCCGTCCATCATGTCGGACGGCGCGACGATGTCGGCACCGGCCTCGGCATGGCTTAAGGCTTCGGCGGCCAGCAGCTTGAGGGTCTCGTCGTTATCTACGTCACCATCCTTGATGACCCCGCAGTGGCCATGGTCGGTGTACTCGCACATGCAGACGTCGGTAATCACGGTCAGTTCGGGCACCGCTTCCTTGATCGCACGCACCGTGTTCTGGATGATGCCGGTTTCACAATAGGCGTCACGGCCGACCGGATCCTTGGTTTCGGGAATACCGAACAGGATCACCGCCGGAATTCCCAGAGCATGGACCTCTTTGGCCTCGATCACAATGTTGTCGATCGACTGTTGGTAGATGCCGGGCATTGAGGAAATCTCTTTTTTGATATTTTCACCGAAAGCCGAAAACATCGGGTAGATCATGTCGTCAACCCGCAGATGGGTTTCTCGCACCATATTTCGCATGTTGGAATTGCGGCGCATTCGGCGGGCACGATAAGCGGGAAAAAACATACGAACTCCTTCTGAGTGAGGAGTAAGGTGTGAAGGGTAAGGAGAGGTGCTTTTGCTACCTCACTCCTGACTCCTCACGCCTCACAGTTTTTATAGTATTCGACCATCGCAGTGACCAGATCGTCAAGGGTTGATTTGGCTGGCTCAAGGGCCACCTCAAAACCATGCTTGCGGATCGTCTTCGAGGTCAGCGGGCCGATGGAGAAAAAATCGGTCGCTTTCTTCAGCTTTGCCAGTTCGTCACCGAACATCGCCTGCAGGTTATCGAAGGTCGATGAAGAGCTGAAGCAGATCGCATCCAGTTCCCCTGCTTCAAGCAGATGTCGGATCATCTCCTGTTTGCCTTGTGGGGCAATGGTGCGGTAGACGACCGGGGCGTCAACCTGCGCTCCAGCCGCGTTCAAGCGGTCGGGGATCAGGCTGCGGGCGATTTCGGTGCGTGGGTAGAGATAGTGTTTGCCTGAAACTCCGGAAGCCAGTAACTCTTCAACGACCCCTTCGGCGCGGAAATCCTGTGGAATCAGATCGGGTTTGAGTCCGTATTTTTCAATGACTCGAGCGGTTTTTGGTCCGACGGCGATAATTTCGACTCCGGCCAGGGCACGCAGGTCGAGATTGCGGCTACTCAAGCGGCCGAAGAAGGCCTCGACCCCGTTGGCCGAGGTCAGGATCAGTCCCGCGTAATCGCTCAGCCGCGCCAGGGCCTGATCGCAGTCGGACCAGTCGGTGGGTTCAGCAATTTCGATGGTCGGGATGCAGATGGTTTCGGCGCCCTGCGCCTGGAGCAGGGCCACCATCCCGGCGGCCTGGGCATAGGGCCGGGTGAGCAGAAAACGTCTGCCGAACAGCGGCAGGTTGTCGTACCAGCGTAATTCTTCACGGTAGCGCACCACCTCGCCGATGATGATTACTGCCGGTGGTTTAATCCCGGCGCTGGCGACCTGGTCGGCAATCTGGTCAAGACGGCCGGTCAGGGTGCGCTGACGCGGCAGGGTCGCCCACTGGATGATCGCCACCGGGGTTTCGACCGGACGTCCGTGCTCGATCAGTTTTTCGCTGATCATCTTCAGGTTGGTCATCCCCATGTAGAAGATCAGGGTCCCGAGGCCGGTGGCCAGTTTCTGCCAATCAAGGCTTGAGAGTTTGCGCTCGGGACGCTCATGCCCGGTGAGGAGGGCGAGGCTGGTGGTGATGTCACGATGGGTCAGCGGAATCCCGGCGTAGGCCGCGGCGGCAAATCCGGCAGTGACGCCGGGGACAACCTCGAAGGGGATCTGATTTCGGTGCAGGTATGTTGCTTCTTCGCCACCACGGCCGAAAACATAGGGGTCACCACCCTTGAGGCGCGCAACATTCAGGCCCGCTGTGGCCTTGTCGACCAGCAGCTGGTTGATCTCGTCCTGCGGCACGCTGTGCTTGCCGCGGCTTTTGCCGACGTAAATCCGTTCGGCATCGGGGCGCATATAGCCGAGTAGCACCGGGTTGGCCAGGTAGTCGTAGATCACCACATCGGCCAGCGCCAGGCAATCGCGACCCTTGATGGTCAAGAGCCCCGGATCACCCGGACCGGCACCGATCAGATAGACCTTGCCGGGTTTCACCCCTTGTCGCCTCCGTCATCATTGAAGGTTTCGCAGCCGTAGACTTCGTTGAGGATCGGACCGGCACCTTCTTCGAGCAGTTGATTGGCCAGGGTAACGCCGGTCGCTTCGGCATCGGTCAGCGCGCAGCTGGTACTTTTCTTGATCATCTGTCGGCCGTCAACGCTGGAGACCAGCGCGGTCAGTTCAAGTCGGTCGCCCTCAACGGTACCGAAGGCGGCAATCGGAACCTGACAGCCGCCTTCAAGAGTCGCCAGCACCGCACGTTCGGCAATCACTGCCGCGGCGGTTGCGGGATGGTTGAAAAAGTCGACCATGGCGTTGGTCTCGTCGTCGGCGAGGCGGGTTTCGAGACCCAGAGCACCCTGACCGATTGCTGGCAGGCAGGTTTTGGGGTCGAGGTATTCGCCGATTTTGTCGTCGAAGCCGAGACGGTGCATGCCGGCCGCGGCCAGCACCACCGCATCCAGGTTGTCGTCGACCAGTTTATGAACCCGGGTCTGGACGTTACCGCGGATATCGAGCATCACCAGATCGGGCCGCAGGCTAAGCAGCTGGGCCTTGCGGCGCAGCGAACTGGTGCCGATCCGGCCGCCCTGCGGGATCTCGGCGAAGCTGTTGCAGCCATCTTTCAGGACCAGAATGTCGCGCGGATCTTCCCGTTCGGTGATACAGCGCAGGCCGGTTCCTTCGGGGAAGAAGGTCGGTACATCCTTCATCGAATGGACGGCGATGTCGATTTCATTGCGCAGCATCGCCTCCTGAATTTCCTTGACGAACAGCCCTTTGCCGCCGACCATCGCCAGCGGCACGTCGAGGATTTTGTCGCCCTGAGTCTTGATCTTGGTCAGGCTGACCTCAAGAGCGGGATAGCGTTTTTCAAGCTCTGCCTTGACCCAGTTGGCCTGCCACAATGCAAGGGCGCTGGCCCGGGTTCCGATACGCAGAATTTTCTTTGCCATGGGGATTGCTCCTTCTAATCTTTCTGTCCTGCTCCGTCTGTCGCCGTGGAATCATCGGCCACCGGGACGGGCAGATCGAAAAGGGTGCGGACGGCATCAATATAGGCATCGCCGTCTTCACTGTTCTGGGCGTCTTTGAGGATCGATGTCGGCTGGTGGAGGATCTTGTTGACCAGTGCGCGGGTCAGGGCATCGATCGATTTCGCTGTTTTGTCGTCCGCGGAAAGGTTGGCCAGGGTTTTTTTAACCTCGGTCTGACGCAGCTCTTCCAGTTTACGGCGCAGGGCGACGATGGTCGGTTTGACCTCAAGGGTCGACAGCCAGCGATAGAACTGGACAATTTCTTCATTGATGATCGCCTCGGCCTTGTCGGCTTCCTTCTTGCGCTCCTTGAGGTTGGCCTGCACCACGCCCTGCAGATCATCGACATCATAGAGATAGATATTATCGATCTTGTTCGCCTTTGGGTCGATATCGCGCGGCACGGCGATGTCGATCAGGAACATCGGCTTGTTGCGCCGCAGGCGGATGACTTCAGAAAGTTTTTTTGCTTCGAGGACGTAGTCGGGAGCTCCGGTTGATGAGAGCACAATATCGACCTGGTGCAGTTGATCACGAAAATTTTCAAAGCTGACGGCGCGACCGTTGAATTCGGCGGCCAATTTCTCGGCGCGCGAAAAGGTCCGGTTGGTGACCAGCACCTCGGCGATGCCGTTGTTGATGAAATGACGTGCGGCCAGTTCGCACATTTCTCCGGCCCCGATCAGCATGACGGTCTTGTCTTCGAGGTTGCTGAAGATTTTACGCGCCAGTTCAACTGCGGCAAAGGACACCGAAACCGCATTGCTGGCGATGGCGGTCTCGGTGCGCACCCGTTTGGCGACCGAGAAGGCTTTATGCATGAAGCGGTTGAGAATCAAGCCAGCAGTTTTGAACTCGCTGGCGTAACCGTAAGCGGTCTTGATCTGGCCGAGAATCTGCGGTTCGCCGATGATCATCGAATCGAGGCTGGCAGCGACGCGCAGTACGTGGCGGATGGCATCTTCGCCGTGCAGATCGTAGAGATGTTCCTCAATGCGTTCGAACGACAATTTATGGAAGTCGGCGAGAAAGTGTTGCAGCTGGATGATGGCGCGTTCCGGTTCGCGGCTGGTGGCATAGAGTTCAACCCGGTTACAGGTCGAGACAATAATCCCTTCATTGACGGCATCGAGCGCCAGCATCTGCTGGAGCGGTTCGGCCATCGCCGTCGGCGAAAAAGCGACCTTTTCACGAATTTCAACCGGGGCGGTGTTATGGCTGAGCCCCACGACCAGTATATTCATCTTGATCCCTGAATTTCCGTCAGTAGGGCGTGCTCTGAAACGCTTCGAAGGTGTGCATGCCGTTGAGTAACAGGTTGGCACCCAGGAAGGTAAAGAGCAGACAGATAAAGCCGATGATGGCAAAAATCGCCGCGCGGCGGCCACGCCAGCCGATACTCAGACGGCCATGCAGCAAGGCGGCATAGACAAACCAGGTCATCAGGGCCCAGGTTTCTTTCGGGTCCCAGCTCCAGTAGGTGCCCCAGACCGATTCGGCCCAGGCGGCACCGCTGATAATTCCCAGGGTCATCAGCGGAAAGCCGAAGGTCAGGGCGCGGTAGTTGATGCTGTCGAGGGTATCGAGGGATGGTAGACGATAGTAGAGAGCGGAAAAACGTTTACTCTTGAGCATCCGGTCCTGCAGCAGGTACATCACCCCGGCGCCGAAGGCCATGGCAAAGGCTGCGTTGCCGAGAAAAGCAAAGGTGACGTGGAGCGGGAACCACCAGGAGTTGAGCGCCGGGTTAAGCGGCTCGACCGCTCTGGGGGCAATGCCGCTGCCGAGCATGGTAATGACTGCCAGCACGCTGGAGAAGGCTCCCATGACCGACAGGCGGTAGCGCAGATCGAAAAACAGGAAGATCACCACCAGACACCAGGCGAAGAAGGAGAGCGATTCGTGCATGTTGGTGACCGGGGTATGCCCGACCTGGGCGAAGCGCAGAACAAAGGACACCAGCTGTACCAGCGCGCCGCCGAGCAGAACCCAGCGTGCGATCTTGCCCGGTTTCTCCTTGCGGGCGACAACGTGCAGCAGATAGAGGACTGTCGCTGCCAGGTAGCAGAGAAGGGCCGATTTAAAGAGGATGATGTGAATGCTCATGACGTTCCTCTGGGTAACTCCGGAGTCGTCGCCTGCTGACAGGTCCCGGAGAGTGAAAACTGCAGGTCTTTCAGGGTAAAACCCGCACCGAAATGCTTGAGCAGCAACTGGTCGATCGCGGCGCAGTCGGAATGCTCGATAAGCTCAAGCAGCCCCTGTTCGATAAGTTGCAGCAAAACCTGTTGATTGTAGGGAATTTGCCGCTCTTCAGTCAATACCTTTCGGCGGATGGCCGCGGCCAGCTCGGTTGCCGTCTGCCAGCTGTCCGGAATCATCCCGGCCAGCTGGTCACGCAGGACGGCTGACATGGCCGGACTTGTTCCTGCGCTTGAGACTGAAATCACAAGCGGTGGTCGCAGTAAGCGTGCCGGGATGATGAAGTCGGAGTCCGCTGCGCTGTCGACTCGGCAGCAGAGGATCCCCTGACGGGCCGCATCGCTGGCGACTTGCCGGTTGGTTTGAGGACTGTCGGTGGCAGCAAATACCAGCCGGGCCGAGGTCAGATCCTGTGTCTGGTAGTCACGTTCGAGATGAGTCAATTGCGGGTGCTGCGGCAATTCGGTCAGAGGGGCCGGAGCGATCAGCCTGATCCTGGCTCCGGCAGCGAGCAGGCCGGGAAGTTTGCGTCTGGCAACAGTGCCCCCACCGATAATCACTACCAGCTGGTGATCCAGTTGCAGTTCGATTGTGTAGCCGGTGCGGGCCGGTTCCTGGCGGATTGTCGGTTTGCTGTGTTCAGACTCCAAACAACTCCCCTTCGACCAGTTCGCAGAGCAGATGACCGCAGATCAGGCCGAGTTCTGCCAGCCGGGCCGGAGAGTCCCCCGGCAGCCTGAGGCCCAGTTCCGGCTGACGATCCCTGTTGATAGCGGGACTGTTTTCCGGGCCGATTATGACCAGACAACGGCTGTCCTCGATCTGTTCGAGCAGATGACTGATTTGCGGCGAGGGCTGTTGGGTACAGAAAATCAGCAGCATGTGTTCGCGTTCATTATGGAGCCGGTATTCGCGGGCCAGAATTTCATGCGGTTGCCGGTCGGCCAGCAAGGCGGCGGTGAAAATCGGGTCGCACCCGAGGGATATTGCCGGCAAAGGCGGCCGCTCAAAACCGAGGTGGTGTGAAAATGCGGTCGCGGTTTGTTGGGCCACGGCCTGCAGCGGACCGTTGCCGGCCAGAATCAATTGTCCGCCCCTGGTGAAGATGTCGGCCAGGTCATGACCGATTCTGATCAGGGATTCCCCCTGTTTGTCTGCCAGTTCGGCGACCAGTGAACTGATCCGCTGACAGCTGCGTGTCAATCGTTCCTGCATGCCGTTTTTCTGTCCTCTCTTCCCCCGTTAGTGCGCCAATGATAGGGGCGGGATGAGAAGCTGTCAAGAAAGCTGAATCTTTTCAGCCCTCTTGATTTTTCTGGTGGGTCATTTATAGTGAGGATTGATTTGTTAAACGCGAAAATCATGTGCCCGCAGACAAAAGGAGACAGGCTGATGGCAGGAGATAAAGTGCTCGAATTTACCGACGACAACT
>JAJRWF010000004.1 GCA_024276905.1 Deltaproteobacteria bacterium | reverse complement strand
GGTGACTTTCCTGTGGTGGACAGCAGATCGAAATAGTTTCAGTCGCCTGGCAGCAGGTGCTTGCAGCGCTTTCTGAAGGTTTGCAGCCGTTGCCGACAGTTTTCGCTGGCGGGCAACAGGAGGACTGATTTTCTGCTGCGGCACGCTGACTGTTTTCCTCTGGCGTATCACAGGAGTTCTTCTGCGTCATAGTGCCGACCTCAACCTGTTGCAAGCCGCATGCAAGCTGTTCTCAACATTTTCTCGGTAGTTGGCCAGTCAACGCACTTGTCGGTAATTGAAACACCATATTCAAGTTGACTGATATCTTCGGGAATGGCCTGGTTGCCAGCCTTCAGATTGCTTTCGATCATTACCGAGTTGATCGCCTTGTTCCCTGCCAGGATCTGGTCAATGACGGCATTCAGAACCTTGTCCTGCTGGCTGTGATCCTTGTTCGAGTTGGCATGGCTGCAGTCGACCATAATCGAAAGCGGCAGCTTGTTCTTTTCCAGCAGCGCGGTTGTCTCTGCAATCGACTGGGGTTGGAAGTTGGGGCCCTTATTCCCTCCGCGCAGGACAATGTGGACGTCAGGGTTGCCCCGGGTGTGAACGATCGAAGAGCGGCCCTCAAAATTGATGCCGAGAAAACTGTGTTCATGCAGGGCGGCACTCATGGCATCGGTCGCGACCTTCAGTCCGCCATCGGTGCCGTTTTTGAATCCGACCGGAAAGGAAAGACCGCTGGCCATTTCACGATGGGTCTGTGACTCGGTTGTCCGGGCACCGATTGCACCCCAGCTGATCATGTCCGAAAGGTACTGCGGGGTGATCGGATCGAGCATCTCGCTGGCAAGTGGCAGGCCCAGGTCTGTAACGGCACAGAAAAGTTGTCGGGCTGCACCCAGTCCTTTTGAAATCCGGTGGCTGCCGTTGAGGTCCGGATCGTTGATCAAACCCTTCCAGCCGACAGTCGTGCGCGGTTTTTCAAAATAGACCCGCATGACGACCAGCAGTTGTTCTTCGACCTCCTTCGCCAGTACCGCCAGACGTCTGGCATAATCGAGGGCCGCGGCGGGATCGTGGATCGAGCAGGGACCAACTACCACCATCAGGCGTGAATCTTGCCCGTGCAGAATAGATTTTATTTTCTCCCGGCTCGCAGCGACAAATTCGGCATTCTCGATGGTCAATGGGAAAACCTGTTTCAGGTCAGAAGGTGCGATAATCGGGGTGACTTCATGGATGTTCAGATTATTGGTCCGTACCATCGATTCTCTCCAGAAGAAAATTGTTAAAAACCGCAACAGACTAGCTCTTTTTGCCCGATAAAGTCAAAATTATCAGGCCTGCTGTACGGCCGGGGTCAGTTTTCTCGTCGGGCAGTCTCGCAGCATTCTGGTAGGCCTGTTTCCCCTGGCTGGAGAAGAATTGACTAAAACGACAAATGCCAGTATAAATTCACGAGATTACGTTACTTTTACTTGTTTGGAGCTTTCGTCTTATGGATTCTCTTTTTGTTGCCCTGGCCCGACTGGTTGATCTGGCCCTCAATATCTATATTTTTATTGTTGTCGCCCGGGCGCTGGTCAGCTGGGTCAGCCCTGATCCCTACAATCCAATCGTGCGTTTTCTGCACAATGCAACCGATCCGGTACTCTACCGTTTACGCCGACTGCTGCCGTTTTCGACCGGCAGTATTGATTTCAGCCCGATGATCCTGATATTTCTGCTCTATATGCTGCAGAATTTTCTGGTGACCATGCTGATCGGTCTCGGTCGTTCCTTCTAGGGATAAGAGTCAGATATGAAGATCACACCGATTGAGATCCAGCAGCATCAGTTCAAAACCCGCATGTTCGGTTATGATTCGAGTTCGGTGGATCAGTTTCTTGAAATGGTGGCGGACGAACTGGAGCGGCTGCACAAGCAGAATCACGAACTCAAGGAGACTCTTGCGCGAACCCGAACAGTTCTGGATCAGATGAAGGACCGCGAACAAGCTCTTCAGCAGACTCTGATGACCGCTCAGCAGGTGACCGAGGAACTCAAGAATACGGCCCGCAAGGAAGCTGATGTGGTGATGGTTGATGCGCGCCTGCAGGGGGAGCAGATTGTGCGCAGTGCCGAGGAAAGGCGGCTGCAGCTGATGCGTGATATTCAGGAAATAAAGCGCCAGAAAATCTCTTTTGAATGCAGTTTGCGCGCCCTGATTGACGGTCATCTTAAATTGCTCGATATGGAAACCTTTGCCATTGACGAGAGTGAAGATGAGGCGGCACTGCTTGAAACCCAACTCAGCCTCGAAGCTCCGGAGTCGGAGCGTTGACCCTCCCTTGCCTGCAACAACACCCCAAAGGAACAATCCTCAGCCTCTACGTTCAGCCGCGCTCCAGTCGGAATTCGGTCGTCGGGCTCCATGGCGGGAGTCTCAAGGTCAAGCTGACCTCACCGCCGGTTGAAGGGGCTGCCAACAAGTGTTGCCGCGAGTATCTGGTCAAGCTGTTCAGACTTGCCAGGTCAGAGGTGGAGTTGGTGGCTGGTGACAAGTCACGGCAAAAACGGGTGCTGCTTCACGGTCTTGACCTGCAGACGGTTGAAAGGGTTCTCCAAACTGAAATTTCCGGATCTTGACATTTTTCCGCAGTGGACTTAACATCGCGCCGCTGAAGAAAAAAATTACAGCCGGAGGTTAGAAAAATGCCGCTCTATGAGTATCAATGTGACGCCTGTGGGCTTGTTTTTGAGGCCCGCCAGAAGTTTTCCGATGCCCCGCTTGAGAGTTGTCGCGAGTGCGGAGGGAAGATCGAAAAACTGATTTCCCGTGCCGGGTTTGCCCTTAAGGGTGGTGGCTGGTACGATCAGGGGTATGCCAGTACGCCGAGCTGCCCGGGTGGGGAGGGCGCCGGTTGTGCCTCTTGCCCCAAGGCTGCCAACGGATAATCAGGCCAGCATTTATCAGCTTGCCGAAACCCCGGATAATACAAGTTATCCGGGGTTTCGGTATTTCTAACTTCAGATCGAAATCGGCAATGTGAAAAGCGCGCGGATCCGCTTTACATCCTGCCTTCTTTCATATAGTTTTTTACCGGCATTCAAGTGGCGATGAAATCGTAGATGAAGCGTGCTTTTGATCTCTTACGGGATGACTGGATGCGCTAATTTTGACTGAGGGAGATGACCAGGTGGCAGAGATTATCGACGGTAAGGCAATCGCGGCAAAGCTGCGGGAAAAGATCAAGGTTGGGACCGCAGAACTTACAGGACAGGGAGTCACCCCGGGCCTGGCTGTGGTGCTGGTTGGCGAGGACCCGGCGAGCCGGGTTTATGTTTCGATGAAAGAGAAAGCCTGTGCTGCTTGCGGAATCTTATCTGACGAGCACAAATTACCGGCAGATACCAGCGAAAAAGAGTTGCTGGGGCTGATCGCACAACTCAACGCTGATCAGCGCATTGACGGTATCCTCGTCCAGCTGCCGTTGCCGCAGCATATAGATGAGAGTAAGGTTCTGGAAACAATTTCCCCGGCCAAGGATGTCGATGGTTTTCATCCGTATAATGTCGGACGTCTGGTGACCGGCAACCCGTTGTTTCAACCTTGCACCCCCTATGGCGTGATGAAAATGCTCGAAGAGACCGGCGTTGATCTCAAGGGGAAAAATGTTGTTGTTGTCGGTCGTTCGAACATTGTCGGTAAGCCGGTGGCCTTGATGTGCCTGGCGGCTCATGCCACGGTTACCATCTGTCATTCGCGGACGGTAGATTTGCCGGGCAAGGTGGCGGAGGCCGATGTGGTGATTGCTGCTGTCGGTATCCCGGAGATGATCAAGGGCGACTGGATCAAGAAGGGAGCGGTGGTGATTGATGTCGGAGTCAATCGTGTCGGCGAAAAAAAACTGGTCGGTGACGTTGAGTTTGACGCTGCCGGGCGCAATGCCGCAGCAATTACTCCGGTTCCCGGCGGCGTCGGTCCAATGACGATCACCATGCTGCTGTACAATACCCTGGAAAGTGCTAAACGACGAGTTGCTGGTGGTGACAAGTGACGAGTGACCGAAAAAACTTCTTTGGTCTTTGTTGAATTGACTGATATCCTGTCGCACCGAAGCCGGTTGTCTGCTGGACTGAGAAGGAGAGAATCGTTTGAAAAAAACAGTACTGAATCAGGTGCACCATGACCTTGGAGCGCGGATGGTTGAGTTCGGCGGCTGGGATATGCCGGTGCAGTATTCCGGCGTTATTGCCGAGCATCTGGCAGTGAGAAGCGCGGCCGGTCTTTTCGATGTCTCACATATGGGTGAGGTCGAAGTCAGTGGTCCTGATGCCTTTGACTTCTTGCAGTTTGCCACCATTAACGACCTGGCCGCATTGGTCGATGGCCAGGTGCAGTATAGTGCGCTCTGCTACCCTGACGGCGGTATTGTCGACGATATTACCCTTTACCGTTTTAATGCGGGAAAATTCATGCTCTGCGTGAACGCCGCCAATCGTGACAAGGATTTTGCCTGGTTGCAGGATCTTGCCGTTCAGCGGCCGGGGGATTATCAGTTGGTTGATCGGGGTAACGACTTTGCCCAATTGGCTTTGCAAGGGCCCAAGGCTGCCGCTATTCTAAGCGGCCTGACCTCGGCTGATCTCCTTTCGTTGCGGGTTTATCATTTCTGTGAATCCGAAGTTGCCGGTCTGCCGACACTCATCTCACGGACCGGTTATACCGGTGAGGATGGGTTTGAACTTTATTGTGCGCCCCGGGATGCCGAAACCCTTTGGCAAACCCTGATGGAACAGGGGCGTCCGCAGGGGCTGGTCCCGGTTGGACTCGGTGCCCGCGATACCTTGAGACTGGAGAAGGCCTACGCCCTCTATGGTCACGAACTGAGCGCCGATATCTTGCCGCTTGAAGCCCGGCTCGGTTGGATCACCAAGTTGGATAAGGCAGGCTTCTGTGGTCGTGACGCGTTGCTCAAGGCCAAGTCAGAAGGTCTTGGCCGGCAGTTGATCGGCCTGCGCCTGACGCAGCCGGGAGTGCCACGTGAGCAGTATCCGGTTCGTGCCGATGGCAAGGATGTCGGTCTGGTGACCAGCGGCACCATGTCTCCCAGTCTGCGCCAGGGGATTGCTCTGGCACTGGTTGATAAAACGGCCGCTATCGGTGATGCTGATTTAACGATTGTCATTCGCGGGCGTGAAATTTCTGCCGAAAAGGTGAAACTGCCTTTCGTTTAATCTACCCTGAATCCTGGATGGAGGAGAGCATGGATTTTCCTGAAGAACTCAAGTACACCGAAGAGCACGAATGGGTGCTGGTTGAAGGCGATCTGGTCAGTATCGGGATCAGTGCTTTTGCTCAGGATCAACTGGGCGATGTGGTTTTTGTCGAACTGCCTGAAGTCGGTGATAAGATCGAAACCGGTAAAGCATTCGGCGTTGTCGAATCGGTCAAGGCGGTCTCTGATATCTATGCCCCCTTCTCGGGAGAGATTATCGAGGTTAACTCCGTTTTGCCCGACGCTCCCGAGACTGTCAACAACTCACCCTACGAGGATGGCTGGATGATCCGGGTCAAGCCCGACGATCTTGCCGATCTTGAGGGCCTGATGGATGCTGCCGCCTATCAGGGGTTTATTGAAGAAGAGTAGAAAACAGCTTCCGCCCGGTGTCGCCGTATCCAGTGACACCGGGTTTTTTTATCCGCAAGTTTTGTGAAAAGGGCCTGCTATGCGCTATCTCCCCCACAGTGATCAAGAAATCAGCTCAATGCTTGAGTTGATCGGCGTTGAGAAAATCGAAGATCTGTTCAGCGGGATTCCGGCCGACTGCCGTCTGACGCGCAGCCTGGATCTGGGTGCGCCGCTTGCCGAGGCCGATCTGCAACGGCACCTGCAGTTGCTGGCGGCGGCCAATCAGGTTGATGATAGCTGGAGTCGTTTTCTCGGTGGTGGTTATTACGATCATCATATTCCGGCCGCTATCGACCATTTGATCAGTCGGAGCGAATTCTATACCGCCTATACCCCGTACCAGCCCGAGATCAGCCAGGGGACCCTGCAGGCAATCTTCGAGTTTCAGACCCTGATCTGCCAGCTGACCGGCATGGAAGTCGCCAATGCTTCACTCTACGACGGGGCTTCGGCCTGTGCCGAAGCAGTGTTGATGGCGTTACGTTGCGGCCGCAAGCGCTCAAAGGTCCTGCTGTCACGGGGGCTGCACCCGGGGTATCGTGAGCTGGTCGCGACCTACGTTCGCTATCTTGGCGTAGAGTTGATGGAGGTGCCGCTGACCGCTGACGGGCGCACAGATTGCACGGCTGTTGAACGGTTGCTGGATGCTGAGGTTGCCGCTCTGGTGACCGGTTATCCCAACTATCTCGGGGTGGTAGAGGATATTGAAACACTGGCTGGGCTGGCTCATGCTTCCGGAGCCCGGATGCTGGTGGCCGTTGCAGAGCCTCTGGCGCTCGGTCTCTACCGTTCGCCAGGTGAACTGGGGGCGGATATTGTGATCGGCGAAGGTCAGAGCTTCGGTTTGCCACTCTCCTATGGCGGGCCGGGAGTCGGGTTTATGGCGGTAAAACAGAAAGATATGCGTTCACTGCCGGGACGACTGGTCGGTGAGACCGTCGATGGCGATGGCCAGTGCGGTTACGTTTTGACCCTGGCGACGCGAGAACAGCATATCCGGCGTGAAAAGGCGACGTCGAATATCTGTTCCAATCAGGGCATCTGCGCGGTGGTGGTCAGCATCTACCTGGCACTTTTGGGGAAAAACGGCCTGCCGCAACTGGCGCGTGATAACTATTCACGGGCCAGCTGGCTCGCTGGGGAAATTGCAGCTCTGTCTGGTTTTTCGTTGCCGTTTTCTGCCCCCATCTTCAATGAGTTTGTTGTTTCTTGCCCACAACCGTCGTCAGAAATCCTGCAACGCCTTGAGCAGGAACAAATCCTGGCCGGAATCGACCTGACTGCAGATTATCCCGAAATCAAGAACGGTCTGCTGATTTGTGTCACCGAGCAGAACGACAGAAAGCAGCTTGACAGCCTTGTCGCTGCTCTGAAAGGAGGTGCGGCATGAGTGCGATTAGCAGTAAGGGACTGATTCTTGACGAAAAACTGCTTTTCGAGCGTTCGATCGCAGGGCGTTGCGGTTACGATCTTCCGGTACTGGACGTGCCGGCAGTCGAACCGGATGCAGAGTTGTTGCGTGACGGAATTGACGGTTTCCCCGAGCTTTCTGAAATTGATGTGGTTCGTCATTATACGCGGCTTTCCACCTGGAATTACGGAGTGGACACTGGGTTCTACCCGCTCGGCAGCTGTACGATGAAGTATAATCCGAAAGTCAATGAACAGCTGGCACGACTGCCCGGTTTTGCCCATCTTCATCCTGCTGTCCCGGACCGGCTGGCACAAGGCGCTCTGCGGCTGATGTATGATCTGCAGCAGGCGCTATGCGAAATTTCCGGTTTCCCGGCGCTGACACTGTAACCCTCTGCCGGCGCCCATGGGGAGTTTGCCGGGATGTTGATGATTCACGCCTGGCATCAGGCACAAGGAAACAAACGGCATAAGGTGTTGATCCCCGACACCGCTCATGGGACCAACCCGGCGACTGCCGCGCTCTGTGGTTATGAAGTCGTCCCGATCGCCTCAGACGGGGTCCTCAGTGCCGAAGCAGTGGCGGCGGCGATGGATAACGATGTCGCAGCCCTGATGGTGACCAACCCGAATACGCTTGGCCTCTTTGAATCGAATATCCGTGAAATTTGTGAACTGGTTCACAGTCGTGGCGGACTGGTCTACTGTGACGGCGCCAATCTGAATGCCCTGCTCGGCATCTGTCGTCCCGGTGATCTCGGCATCGATGTCATGCACTTTAATCTGCACAAAACCTTTGCCACTCCGCATGGCGGCGGTGGCCCGGGAGCTGGCCCGGTCGGGGTAACTGCTGAACTTGAACCCTTCTTGCCGCTGCCGATAATTGTCAAGGAGGGTGAAACCTACCGCCTGGATAGTGATCGTCCTGAGTCAGTCGGGCGGCTGCGGGCCTTCGCCAGCCAATTCGGAATTTTGATTCGTGCTCATGCTTATGTGCTGTCGATGGGTGCGCAGGGATTGAAAAAGGCGACCGAACTGGCGGTACTGAATGCCAATTATGTTCGCGCCCGGCTGGAGGGAAGCTATCATCTGCCCTATAAAGAGCGCTCGTTGCATGAGGTGATCTTCAGCGATATCGACCTGCCGAACAATTGTCATACTCTTGATGTTGCCAAGCGTCTGCTCGACTACGGTTTTCATCCGCCGACCATTTATTTCCCGCTGGTGGTGCAGGGAGCGTTGATGATTGAGCCAACCGAAACCGAAAGCCAGTTGGCTCTGGATGAGTTCTGTGACGCCCTGCTGGCGATTGCCGAAGAAGCGAAAACTCATCCTGAGTTGTTGCATCAGGCCCCGGTCAATGCCCGCACACGCAGGCTTGATGAGACCCTTGCGGCACGCAAACCGAAGTTGAGGTGGGTGAGGCGTGAGGCGTGAGGCGTTGTTCTTTGCGGGCGGGTTTGTGGTGTCCTATGGTTGCCCGTAGATCATGCGCCGACTGAGACTGTATTGGAAATGTGCGTAAATTTTCAATTGGTCGTGCTTGTAGTAGCTCGGCAGATTGCCAAAGGGTGCGGCACGATAGATCGCCTGAATCGCCTCGTAATCAAGAAGATCTGATCCTGAACTTTTGAGGGGGAAAACGTCGATCAGCTCGCCCTTTTTATCGACAATTATTTTCAGCAGCAGAATCCCTTCGATTCCGTTGCTTGAAGCTTCTATCGGATAGTTCCAGACCGCTTCGATTCGATCGCGAAATCTGCGAAAAAAAGAAATAAGTTTGTCATCCTGCCTGAGATTGAGCCAGACCTCATCGTCTTTCAGCTCGATTTCGGGACGATTCTTGGTGCGCTGTCTCTGTTGCCGGTCGAGCCGCGCCAGGGTGGTGGGGGAGAGGTTTGTCAGGTCGGTCAGGTTAGGCAATTTAATCGGCTGCTGCTTTGGTTCTGTTTCGGCCACAGCGCTGTGTTCGCCATTGTTGCCGGGCAGCAATGGCGGAGATGGCGGCTGTTGCCGGGCTGATTGTGGGGGTACGGGCGGAGGGGACGCCTGGGGGGGCGGTTGACGCTTCGCTTGCTGTGTCGGGGCAACAATTGCCTGCTGGTCGCGAGTGTCTTCTCCCGCGCGAGTCGTTTCCTTCTCGACCTTCTGATTGGCTTCGGCGATATGTTTCGCTTCTTCCGGAGGTTCTGCAGCTTTTTCGAGTGGTTTCTGATCCAGTTCCAGCCAGTTTTTTCGCTCCTGTAACGCGATCCGGGTTTCCTCTTTTTTGTCCTCTGGTTCGGGAAAAATCTGACGGTTCTGCAGCAGTAACCCTGCCAGCAGGTGGAGCAGCAATGAAATCAGAAAAAACAGGGCAAAAATGCCCGGTTTTTTCCGTAACCGGAGTGGGGAGATTCTTTTCATGTCCGGCGATTATACCCCTGTCGTCACGGTTCTTCCAGTCCCATTTGCAGTCGTGTTAATCGTGCGCATGGATTAAGTCATTGACCCTTCAGTATGCCATTGGCTATAAACGTTTATTCGTTGTCCGTGGTTTTGACTGATGCGGATTTATTATGGCTGAACTTTATTTTGGCGAGACAATTCAAACACTTACGGAGGTCGAAATGCATCTTGTAGATCAGATCAAGGAAAAAGCAAAGAGCAGTCTGCAGACCGTTGTGCTGCCCGAAGGGTATGATGATCGTATGGTGGAGGCGGCGGCACAGATAGTCGCCGAAGGCCTGGCACGGCCGGTTCTGCTGGGCGATGTTGCAAATTTGCAGGCCAGGGCGGCGGAACTTGGGGTGTCGCTGGACGGTGTCAGCCTGATTGCGCCGGACAGTTCTGATCTGCTCGACGGTTATGCTGAAGAGCTGGTCGCGCTCCGTAAGAAAAAAGGCTTGAGCAAAGACCAGGCGATTTCGTTATTGACGGGTGAAGACAATCTTTATTTCGGCGCTATGATGGTCCGCAAGGGGGATGCCGGTGGTGCTGTGGCCGGTGCGGCCAATACGACCGGGGATGTGTTGCGCGCCGCGTTTCAGGTTGTCGGGACTGCCCCCGGGATGAAAACGGTTTCGTCAGTGTTTTTGATGGTGACCAACAATCCTGATTTTGGCGAAAACGGTGTCCTTTGTTTTGCGGATTGTGCGGTGAATCCGAACCCTGATGCCCAGGCACTGGCAGAAATTGCCGTCAGCACAGCGGCCAGTTGCAAGAGTTTTCTCGGTGTCGATGCCCGGGTCGGTTTGCTCAGTTTTTCCACCAAGGGGAGCGCAAGTCACGAGGATTGTGACAAAGTTCTCAAGGCCCTTTCGATTGCCAGGGAACTGGCGCCCGAGCTGGCAATTGATGGCGAACTGCAGGCCGATGCCGCATTGATACCGAAAGTCGGAGCGAAGAAGGCTCCCGGCTCTTCGGTCGCCGGGCAGGCGAATACCCTGATTTTCCCTGATCTTGATGCGGGAAATATCGGTTATAAGCTGGTTGAGCGGATTGCCGGTGCCGAGGCGGTCGGTCCCATTATTCAGGGGTTGGCCAAGCCGGTCAATGATCTTTCCCGTGGCTGTTCTGTTGCCGATATCGTTAACGTTTCGGCGATTACTGCCGTACAGGCCCAAGGCTGAACGGGGATCTTGATCCGGGAGCTGTTTACAGGGATGGTGCATTGTGCACCATCCTTTTTTTTGGGGTTCAATTCTGTTAATCCGTTGGCTGGTCCTTTCGGGCGTCAAATCCGCTATAATATGAAATGAATGAGGAGACTTCTTTTGCTTTGCAGGCTTTCGCCTGTCGACAGGAAAGGAGAGTGCGGCGATGACGCAGGAATTCAATCACCAAGAGGCGATCAAGCGGGCGGCGCAGATGGAGAAAAATCTGATGGAATTTTATCAGCGAGCGGCGCAAATCACCAAAGACCCCGGAGGGAAAAGGGTCTTTGAAACCCTTGCCATGGAAGAACGCGAACACGCGAAGAATTTTTATAATATTTACATGGGCGAAGAACTGGGAAGCTTCGAACATTTCATGACGACTTCGTCACATTCGATATCGGTAATGATGCATCAACTGGAAAAGCTGATTGATGAGCAGATGGACGAGCGCAGTGCTATGGAAATTGCGCTGCGTGAAGAAGAATCGCATGAAAAGAATCTACGTTACACCGCAGCACAGTTAATCGATCCGGCTGCGCGTTCGGTTTTCGAGCAGATGGCTAATGAAACCCGTGATCATTACCTGATTATCGAGTCGGAATATGCGCGGTTGATGGGTATGGTGCATGAAACCGATATCGATACCTATGTCCGGGAGTAGTGGTTTTCCGTTTGTCTGTCGGTTGACCATCTGCCGTGAATTTGGCCCTGTGCGGTGTTGCCATCGCGCTCGGTACGGCTTGGCCGGTGCTCAAATTCGCTCCTGAGGGCTCGTTTATGCCATATGTCAATATCCGTATTACCGATGATGCTGTTACTGTTGAGCAGAAACAACAGCTGATTGCCGGCGTTACTCAGTTGTTGGTTGATGTCCTGGGCAAAAACCCCGCGACCACGGTGGTGGTTATCGACGAGGTTTCGACCGACAACTGGGGAATTGCCGGCGAACAGGTGACGTTGCGACGTCAGTCTGGCCGTTGACCAACCTGTTGTGAAAATATATCCCTTCCCGATTCAGGATGTTTTCCGAAAAACGATGTCATTTTCTCCGGTTAAGGCATTCTATTTTAGCATTTTTTGTGCTAGAATCCAGCGTTATGCCAAGTTTTTCATGTAAAATCGGCACTGCTGATGGGCGAATTGTCGAGCGGAATTTCGATTCTTCGAGTCGCGAACTATTGCGTCAGAATCTTGAAGAACAGGGTTTTTTTATCTTCAATATTCGCCGGCGGCTTTTCAGTAACCTGTTCGGAGCCGGGCCGCAGCGCGGACGCATGGCTGGCGCACGTTTTTTGTCGTTCAACCAGGAGCTTCTGGTTCTGATCCGTTCGGGCCTGCCGATTCTGCAGGTAATAGAAACCCTGATCGAACAGATGGAAGCGAGCGGGCTGCGCGAAATTTTGCGTGAGATCCGTGAAGAGATAAAAGCTGGCAGTGTGCTTTCAGAAGCCTTCGAAAAATATCCGCAGTTCTTTCCTCATCTCTACGTGGCGTCGATAAGAGCCGGGGAAAAAACCGGTGATCTGCCGGTGACCATCGGTCGTTTTATCGATTATCAGAAGCGGGTCGAAGCGATACGCAGCCGGATGAAAAGCGCGTCATTCTACCCGATTTTGCTGACATCCCTGGCAAGCTGCGTGTTGTTCTTCATGCTGTTCTTTGTCGTGCCGAGTTTTACCCAGATTTTTGCCGACGCCAATCTGGAACTACCACTGCTGACCCGGATGTTGATCGGCGTGACTGACGGGTTGACCAATTACCTGCCGGTGATTATTGCTGTCGTAGTGCCCGGTGTTGTTTTTTTCCGACGCTTTCTGCGCTCTGCACGGGGCAGGATTTTTTTTGATTGCGTACTTTTGCGCCTGCCCTTTTTCGGGCCTTTGCTGCGTGACTATGCGATCTCAAGTTTTACCCGCACTCTGGGCACCACCCTCGCCAGTGGTACGCCTCTGGTTCCGGCCATGACCATGTCTCGCGGGACTTTGAATAATCGATGTCTTGAAGAAGAGATGGCCGCAGCCGTGCAGCGGGTTGAAGAGGGAACTTCACTCTCAGAGTCGTTGGTGCGCGCCGGTTTTTTTCCGCCGATCGCGCTGCGGATGATCGGTGTGGGTGAAACGACCGGTGCTTTGACTGAAATGCTTGGCGATGTTGCTGATTACTACGAATCTGAAGTTGAACAGCGTCTGATCAAGCTGACGACCATGGTAGAACCGATCCTGATGGTGGTGATGGGGCTGATGATCGGATTGATTGTTGTTGCAATGTATATCCCGATTTTCCAGATGGGTCAGGCGATTCACTAGAGATACTAATGATGAAGTTTGAGAGAAAAAAAATCGGACGCATTCTGGTTGAGATGGGGACGATCACCTCGACCGAAGTTGATATGTTGCTCGAAAAGTTGCAGATCAGCGGCAAGAATTTTGGCGAAACCGGACTGATCGAAGGCGCTTTCAGTGAAGAGGAGCTTGCCCAGGCACTGGCTCGGCAGTTCGGTTACGAATACATTGATCTCAACGATGCGCATATCGATACGGAGTTGATGGCATCGCTGCCCGCCGGGATGCCACTGAAAAATAAGCTGGTGCCGCTTGAACGTGACGGCGACACCCTGACTATCGCGGTCGCCGATCCCACCGATGTAATGATGCTCGATAACCTTGAGCTGCAGCTTGGTCTCAGCCTGCGGCTCAAGATTGCCTCGCGGACCCAGATCGAACGTCTGCTGGAGCGGGGTGAAGGTTCGCAACGCGTGCTGCGTGAGGCCTCCGAAGATTTTAAGCTGCAGTTGATCAAGGAGACCGACAAGGGCGACGAAGTTCTCTCGATCGAGAAGCTGACCGCCGATACCAGCCCGATTATCCGCCTGATCGATTCAACCCTTTACGACGCGCTGGTCAAACGGGCCAGCGATATCCACATCGAATCGACTGCGGCCGGAGTGGTGATCAAGTATCGCGTCGACGGGGTGCTCTATCAGGCCACAGAGACAATCGACAGCCGTTTTCAGTCCCCGATTATTTCGCGGATCAAGGTTATGAGCGAGCTTGATATCTCGGAACGACGTATCCCGCAGGACGGGCGCTTCAAAGTGCGTCTCGGGGACAAGTCGATCGACTTCCGGGTTTCGATCATGCCGACAGTTTTCGGCGAGGATGCTGTCATTCGAATTCTCGACAAAGAGTCGATTGCCGCGGATATGCAGGGCTTGACCCTCGAGGTGCTCGGTTTCGAGGAACGCGAGCGTATCCGGGTGCGAGCACGTATCCGTGAACCTTACGGTATGGTGCTGGTCACCGGCCCGACCGGAAGCGGCAAGACCACGACGCTCTACGCAGCACTTTCCGAAATCGATGCTGTGGAGGAAAAGGTCATTACCATCGAGGACCCGGTCGAGTATCAGGTCAACGGAGTGGTACAGGTTCCGGTCAACGAAAAGAAGGGCCTGACCTTTGCCCGCGGATTACGGTCCATTTTGCGTCACGATCCGGACAAGATTATGGTTGGTGAGATCCGCGATCCGGAAACTGCACAGATTGCCGTGCAGTCGGCTCTGACCGGTCACCTGGTTTTTACCACGGTTCATGCCAACAATGTTTTTGATGTGCTCGGGCGTTTCATGCATATGGGGATCGATCCTTACAATTTTGTCTCTTGTCTCAACTGTGTTATGGCGCAACGACTGATCCGCAAGATTTGTCCCCACTGTCGTCACGAGGTCCGTTACTCGGACGAAGAGCTACGCGAAGCAGGGTTGAAGCCGGAACGTTTTGCGGGTAAAACCCTTTACGAGGGAGCAGGTTGCAAGGAGTGCAACGGTCTTGGCTACCACGGACGCAGTGCAATCGTTGAACTGCTGGAGATGAACGACGAACTGCGTGAAATGATTGTCGGCAAACGACCGGTCTCTGAACTCAAGAAGGCTGCGCTTGAGATGGGGACGATCTTTCTGCGTGAAGCCGCAATAAACAAGTTACTGGCAGGCGAAACCACGGTGCGTGAAATCAACCGCGTAACCTTTGCAGAGGACTGAAATCAGCGTGTTCGGCAGAAATTTCATCGGACTTGAAGTCCGCCGTCAGGGACTGCGTGCCGTTGCGCTCAAACGCAAGGGACGTCGTCGGATTCTCTGTGGCGGTCAAACCCTGCAGTTGAGTGAAGGGGTGCTTTCACCGACTGCTCGCGAGCCCAACGTGCTTGATCCGCAGGTTTTTATCGACGGTCTCAAGGAGGTTCTGCTTCCTCTTGCCGGTCGCGAGGAACGGGTAGCACTCTGTCTGCCTGACGCGGCCGGGCATATTTTTCTGCTTGATGTCGAGACCCCGTTTAAAAACCATCAGCAAGGGGTGGATATCATTCGCTGGCAGCTGAAAGATATGCTGCCGGAGAACTTTCGCAATATCGCCCTCGATTACCAGGTGCTTGCCGAGCACGATTCGGGGAGCCGTCGGGTGCTGGTTTCGGTGCTCGACCGCAGCATTCGTCAGCAGTACGAAGAGTTACTGGCAACGGCCGGGTTCTCGGTGGCACTGATTGATTTTCAGTCACTGCAGATCTACAACTGCTATCGTTCAAAAGTAGATTTCGGCAGTGATTTTATCTTTGTTGCTCTCAATCATCGTCAACTCAGCCTCTTGTCGGTGCACAATGGAACACTTGATTTCCACCGCTCAAAGGCCGGAATGATGAGTGCTGAAGCAATTTTCCAGGAGATTAATCGGTCGCTGGTCACCTATCGGAGTGGGCACACTGCTTTTGCCCGCTCCACACTCTACCTGCAGAGTGACTGGGAGGATCAACAGAACCTCCAGGATGCTGTCGGTTCGGCCTTTGATCGTGAAGTTCAAACTCTGCCCTCACCGCTGAGCACTCTTGCCGGGCAGCAGAATTTGACACTGTCCCGTGCCGAAGCCGCCGGAATGGCCGCAGCGATCGGAGCGGCCGAAAGTCTGATGTGGGACAAGGGATGAAATTCAATCTGAATCTTGCCAGTCGTCGCCATGTGAACAAGCGTGTTCTCAATCATGCGTTTGTTGCGACACTTTGTTTGCTGCTGATTTTCGGTGCCTGGCAGGTAAATCTCCTGCTCACGTCAACCTGGGAGCTGCAACAGAACCGCCAGCAGAAAGATGCTGTTGATCAGGAACTCCGGGTTTTACGTGGTGGCCCGAAAGAGCCCTTGAGTGCCACCGAGCGAAGCGCTCTTGAACAGAAATTCGAGGCGGTTGCACAACTGCAGCAGCAGGATGCTTTTCGCTGGACAGAATTGCTTGACCGGATGGAAGAATTGCTGCCTGCGGGCGTAAGTCTGCAGGGATTTCGTCCCAATTATACCAAAAAGACCCTGTCTCTCAGTGGCCGTGCCCGCAGCCTTGAGAAGATGCGCCTTTTTCTGGACCGGTTGCTGAAAGATAAGGGTTTTGAACAGGTTTATCTCAAGAATCACAGCCGGATCACGGTTAAGGATTATGCCGGCAAGGAACGCGCGGCGATCGCCTTTTCAATTCAGCTTGAGGGAATCTTCTGATGTCGCGTGATCAATGGATACAGGTTCTGTGGGATGAAAATCGCGGCAAGGTGCTGTCATTACTGCTTATCATTCTGTTGCTCGCAGGCCTGCAGATCTACCAATCTTTCCAGGTAACGCCACAACTGGAAATTTCCAGCGTCCAACTGGAAAAGTCGCGGACTGAATTACGACAGGCGCAACAGCGAGTGGTGACTGGCGGAGGGGCCAAAATTTCCGGGATCGCTGATGACTTGGAGCGGTTTTACCGGAATGTTCCGTTGCGCAGTGATCTCGGCAGTTTTATCGGGCTGCTGTACTCCTATGCAGGTGACGCCGGAATCGATATTGATCAGATCAGCTATGCAGCGAAATTTGCCAAAGAGACAGCATTGCTTGGCTATCAACTCGGTTTTGCTGTCAGTGGCAGTTACAGCCAGGTGAAAAAATTTATCTATCTACTGGAAAAATCTCCTTCGCTGCTGATTGTGCAAAAGATCTCCCTTGACGAGGCCCGGAAGGAACAGAAAGAGATTGTCAGGCTGCAGATACAGTTGCAGACATTCTTTCGGGAGGAGGAGCAATGAAAGTCATGCGAAAAGGGCTTCCTTTCCTTGTTCTGGTCGTAGCCGTTTCGCTATATTTTTTGTTGCAGAGTATAACGGCAACAAAGTCGGTTCGCGAGAATAAAGCAATGGTGCATTCTGCTGCTGTGCGCGCTTCAGATACCTCTGAAGAAAATGAACGGCTCAATTTCGGCCGGGAAGAAGAGGCAGAATTCAGTAAGCCGCTACGTGATCTGTTCAGTCGTTTGTACCCACCACCTTCTGCGCCGGTTAAATTAAAAAAACCGCCCAAGGTGAAAGCACCACCGCCGAAAGTTGTTGTTGCAGCTCCTCCCGTTGTGGTGAAGCCGGTAGCACCTCCGCCCAAAATTGACAGGATGCCGACGTTTCAGGTGTTGGGTTTTCTGGAAAAGGATGATCAGTTGACAGTGTTTGTTTCTCTGGCGGATGAAATCTATCTGGTTAAAAATGAACAACAGTTTGCCGGTCGATATCGGGTCGAGGCGCTGGACCGAAAATTGATAACGATTACTCGAAATGATGGTACCGGTCGCGTCAGTATTCCGTTAAAGGAAGTATCCACGCCCCCTAAACGTTCTGTAGGGGCTGCACCTTCCCGGATTCAGCCGGGTAATCAGCCACCCTTGGGTGGCGGGAACTGAACCGATATGGAATTGATCAAAGTCAACCATGGATTGCGAGGCCCTGAATCGATGAAGAAATTGTTGCTATGGATGCTTTTGCTGACCTTGTGCGGTTGTGCCGGTGCCGGTTCCTCATCCTTTAACCGGGGTGAAAAATTATATATCGTCGGTGATTATGACCAGGCAGTCATGGCCTTCGCCGAGGCGGCCGAAAAGAATCCGCGCAAGGCTGAGTATCGGATGCGCCTGCAGGTTGCTCGTCACCGTGCGGCTCTGCTGCATGTGAAGCAAGCCTCGATACTGATGAAACAGCAAAACTATCAGGCCGCTCTGGACGAGTATCGTCTGGCTACCGGTCTTGATGGTTCGATTGAGTCGGGTTCTGCTGGTGTCCAGCGGGCCGAGCGTTACCTGAAGGCCGACAGACAGCTGGCCGAGGCCCGCAAAATGCAGCGTGATCGCCATTTCAAACAGTCACGGGAACTGGTCAAGGAAATTCTGGCCATGCTGCCTGAATTTGACCCGGCAATCGCGCTGCAAAAAGATCTTGATCGTCATGCCTCAATGATTATCGATGGGGTCGAACTGGAAGTCACCTCGAACGAGCCGATTACTCTCAACTTCAAGTCCGCTGAGTTGCCAGATGTATTTGACATCCTGACCCAGCTTTCAGGGATTCGATTTATCCTTGATGACGCAATTCGCTCCCAGACCACAACGCTTTACCTTGAAAAGGCAACCTTTGCCCAGGCGTTGGAACTGCTGCTGCGGATGAACAAGCTCGATAAAAAAATTCTTAACGCCAAGACGATTATCCTTTTTGCAAACTCAAAAGATAAAAAGAAGCAGTTCTCATACCAGATAATTCAGACGTTTTACCTGTCGAATATCGACGCGAAAAAAGCGGTCAACCTGCTGCGGACCATGTTGCAGGTGCGTAAAATCTATGTCCATGAAGAATTGAACGCCATTGTGCTGCGCGACAAGCCAGAAGTCATCCGGCTGGCACAGAAGATTATCGAGGCCAATGATCGTGCAACCTCCGAGGTGGTATTCGATCTGGAACTGGTTGAGGTCAGCCATACCAAAGACCTCAATCTGGGGCCGAAACTGAGTGCCTACTCGATCGGGGTCGGGCTGAGTGATCCAGCCAATCCGGCGACAACTATCGGCAGTGTCACCACCGGGTCTCTCAGTAATCTCAAGTATCTCTACAACGTTCCCTCGGCAACGTTCGATCTGAAGAAACAAAACGGGGATGCTGAAATTCTGGCCAATCCAAAGATCAGAGTCAAGAACAAAGGCAAAGCCAAGGTTCATATCGGTAGTCGCGAGCCGGTTGTCACGGTTTCGATCAATGACAGGTTGACCTCGGAAAACGTTCAGTATGTCGATGTCGGGGTCAAGCTCGACATTGAACCGGTGATTCAGCTGGACAATACGATTGTGACCAAGCTCGGACTTGAAGTCAGTAATGTCTCTGACCGGACCACGACGAGCACCGGAACAGTGGTATTGACCATATCGACCACCAATGCCAATACCGAGCTTATTCTGAAAGATGGTGAACGAACGATCATCGGTGGTCTGCTGCGCGATACCGAGACCCGGACCAGGGTCGGTATCCCGGTGCTCAGCGATATCCCCTTGCTCGGAGCACTCTTTACCAGTTACAGCAAACAAAACCTCAAGCGCGAAATTCTGCTGTCGATCACACCGCATATTGTACGCTCGGTCAAACTGCCGGAAAGCAACGTCGCCAGTATCTGGTCCGGTGGTGAGGACGATTTGCGCGTAGGCCGAAATTTCGGTTCTTTTACCGAGGACTATATGGACGCTCAGGGCAAAACACCGACCCATGCTGTCCCGGCGCTGAAAAAACCGCTGTCGCTGGAGATTCCCCAACCTTCATCGCAGACGATAGAACAGCCCATGGGCAGTTTACCCGCAGTTCGGTCGTCACCGGTGACAGCTGTTGAGAATCCGCAGCCCGCTCCCCGGACCGCAACGCCTGTTGTTGTGCCCGTGCCGACCCCGTCAGCCGATCTACAGAAGCCTCGGGTTCAGGGACCACCGGCAAACCAGGTTCCGGAGGTCGTTCTTTCCGGGCTGAAAACACCCGAAGCGATCGTTCGCCCGACGATTTTCATCGAAGGGAACCGCCTGACAAGTGTCGGCAGTAGTTTTACGGTCAGGCTTATGGTGCAGGACGTCAAGCAGCTCTTCAGTGCACCGCTTTACATTCGTTTCGATCCGAAGCTGGTTGATTTTGTCAGTGCCGGTGAAGGAACATTTCTCAAGCAGGGCGGAAAGGCGACGATCTTTACCAGCACCGCAATGGCTGATTCCGGCCGGGTTATTGTCGGGCTTAAACAGGGCGCCGGTGGTCGAGGCGTGTCTGGCGGTGGTGAACTGGCAAGCCTGGTGTTCAAGGCCAAGGCGACGGGCAGACTGTCGATAGCGCCCGAGAGGATCAATTTTCGTAATCCTGCAGGTGAGCGACTTCCGATCGACAGCCGTGGCATGATTGTCGAGGTGAAATAGGGATTGCTTTTTATGTCTCGACAGCGATACGACCAACGCGGCCTGACTTTGATCGAAATGGTCGTCGCCATGGCGATACTGGCGGTCCTGGCGGCAGCAGTTATCCCGATGGCTGAAGTCACCGTGCAGCGCACCAAGGAGCTTGAATTGCGTCGTGCACTGCGCACTATCCGCACGGCTCTCGATGATTACAAGGCAGATTACGATAAAGCGGTCAGCGAAAAGAAAATCACTGCGTCAGTCAACGAAACCGGTTATCCGGAAGAGTTGCAGGTCTTGATAGAGGGGACCGACTGGGGAGGTCTTTACAGTTATAAACGTAAATATCTACGGCGAATTCCACCTGATCCTTTCGATATTTATGACGAAGGCTGGGGGTTGCGTGCCTATGCCGATGACGCGGACTCTACGATCTGGGGCGGTGGCGATGTCTATGATGTCTACTCCCAGAGTGACAAGCTGGGGCTTGACGGAACCCCCTACAACAGCTGGTAAAAGATGATGAGATTTTTTTTAAGCCGATCCGCCGCAGAGCAGGGATTCACACTGGTTGAACTGTTAACCGTGATGATGATTCTCAGCGTTCTTGCTGCGATTGCCATTCCGAGCTATCGTACCCATCAACTCAGGGCGCGCGAAACTATTCTCAGCGAGGATCTGTATCAGATGCGTCGTGCCCTGGACGGTTACTATGCCGACAAGGGGGCTTATCCCAATTCCCTTGAAGATCTGGTTGCCGGTCATTACCTGCGTGGTTTGCCACGTGACCCATTTACCCGGCAGGAAGACAGCTGGGAATGTGTCCCGCCGGAGCCGACCGAAGAAGGGGACGTCGCTGAAGGTGGCTGTTTTGATGTCAAAAGCGGTAGCGACAAGACCGGCATTGACGGTGTTCCCTACCGTGAATGGTAGACGACAGACTGTGGATTCAACGCAATGATTCAATTATTTAATGTTACGAAATCGTACGGCAGAGAGAGTGTCGCCCTGCGCGAAATGACAGTTCACGTTGAGAAGGGTGAATTTGTCTATGTCACAGGCCCCTCCGGTGCCGGTAAAACCACTTTTCTGAGTATGCTTTATGGCGCGACCAAGCCGACTCGGGGGCAGATCCTGATCAACGGCACCAATATTACCCGGATGACCGGACGACAGATTCCTTACCTGCGGCGCAAGATCGGGGTGGTTTTTCAGGATTTTAAACTGCTGAGCAGTCGGACTGTCTACGAAAATGTTGCTTTTGCCCTGGAGGCACAAGGGAAGAAACGTTACGAAGTCAGTAAAAAGGTCTATCAGGCACTCAAGGAAGTTGGTCTTGAACACCGCCTGCAGCGCCGTCCGATCGAACTCTCTGGTGGTGAACAACAGCGGATTGCCATTGCTCGTGCACTTGTTGTTGACCCGTTGATTCTGCTGGCAGATGAACCGAGTGGAAACCTTGATCAGGAAGTCACCTACGAGATTATGGAGCTGTTCAAACATGCCCATGCCCGTGGCACGACGGTGCTGTTGGCGACCCATGATCATAGTCTTTACAAGCGCTTTCCCAAGCGGGTTCTCGGTCTCGAAGATGGTCGTTTGATTATGGATCATCAACCTTGATGGCTGGTGACGGGTGACGAGTGAGTTTTTAACGCTGAACTTGAACACTGAACGCCGTACCGATTTTATGGAGTTTCTGCAGTGCTGGAAAATGTTCGCTATTTTATACGCCGTGCCTTGCGCAATATGCGTCAATGGCCGGTACTTTGCACCGCAGCTATTCTGACCATGGCGGTGGCTCTGGCCACGGTTGCGACTTTTTTTCTGGTGGTGATAAATATCCAGGGACTGGCCAGCAGCTGGAGTGAAGAGGTCCAGGTCGTGGCCTATTTCCAGCAGCCCCCGTCACGGAACACGTTGGCTCCCCTGATCCGTAAGGTCGAAAAATTCCCCGAGGTTAAACAGGCCATTTATGTTTCCAAAACCGAAGCACTCAAACGCTTTAAAACGCGACTCGGAAATGATGCCGGCCTGCTCGAAGGCGTCAGTCGTGATCTGCTCCCGGCCTCGCTGGAAGTCACTCTCAAGCCTGCAGCGCGCAACCGCGACGGTGTGACTCGGGTTGTTTCCCGGCTGAAAGAAGACGCGCGCTTCAATGACTTGCGTTTCGGACAGGAGTGGCTGGAGCGTTTCGAGAATTTTGTCAATCTGCTTAAATTCGTTGGTCTGCTGCTCGGAGGTTTTTTCCTGTTTGCGGCACTCTTTATCGTCTCGAACACAATAAAATTGACCCTTTATGCTCGACGTGATGAACTTGAAATCATGGCTTTGGTTGGGGCGACCAAGCGTTTTATCCAGATTCCGTTTCTGCTCGAAGGAGCGTTGCAGGGATTGATCAGCGGGCTTTTGGCACTCGGTTTTCTTGGGCTCTCTTTTAAATTGCTGGTGCAGAAAAGCCTGAAATCTTTCTGGTTGGCCCCGGTCGGCTTCGACCCGGTCTTTCTCGCCACAAATCAACAGTTCGTACTGGTATGCTGCGGTGTCTTGCTTGGTTTGCTCGGCAGTCTGTTTTCGTTACGTAAGTTCGTCCGGCTTTAAGGCTATGTCTGCTTTTCTGCGTATATTAACCTGTCTGAGTCTGCTCTGCCTGCCGTTGACGGTCTATGGTGTCGAACAGCAGGAGAATCGCACACGATTGCAGCAGATAAAGCAGCGGATCGAGCAGACAAATAAATCCCTGCAGGCACAACAACAGCAGGAACTTTCACTGCTGCGTGATCTGGTGGTAATAAACACCAGCCTGCAGGAGATTGATCGTCGTATCCGTGATCTGCAGCGTCGGCAGCGCCGTGGCAAGAAAAAAATCGCTGGGGTGCGGGTTGAAATCAGTCAGGGGAAGAGAGAACTGCGCGGTCAGGAACGCAGGTTGCAAAAACGCCTGGCAGCTCTCTACAAAGAAGGGAATACCGGGATTCTCAAACTGCTCTTTTCGGCTGATTCGCCGATGGAACTCTCGCAGCAGTATGAATATCTTTCGCGAATTCTTGATCATGACAAGGAAATGGTCGCCGATTTCAGGACGAGTCTGGTTCGTCAGAAAGCCCGTCTTGATAAGCTGGAGCACTTGCACCAGCAGCAGAAAAAAAACCTTGCGGCAGAAAAAGCGGAACGTGTGGATGCCCGTTCCGCTCGCCGGCTGCAGGCAAAGTTGCTGAACAGGGTGCGTCGTAACAAATCACAACTGCATGCTGAGCTGCGCCAACTCAAGGAAAAAGCCCAGCGACTAGAGGATTTGATCAATCATCTCGGGCGTGCGCAGGATCGCAGTGGCGGTCAGTTTGCGGCGCTCAAGGGAAAACTTCCCTGGCCGCTGAAGGGTTCCTTGCTGGTTGGTTTCGGGACGCAGAAAAATCCGGAATTCGGAACCCTGTACGAGAGCCACGGGGTCGAAATCTCCGCATCGCACGGCACCAAGATGCGGGCTGTCGCTTCCGGCAAGGTTGTTTTTGCCAGCTGGTTTAAAGGTTACGGTAACCTGTTGATTGTGGCTCACGATGGTGGTTTCCATACCCTTTATGCCCAGGCGGACAGTTTGCTGAAGCAGGGCGGGGATCGTGTCGAGGCCGGTGAGGCTGTCGCCATTGCCGGATTGCCTGGTGCACAGGGGGTCTATTTTGAAATCCGCCAGAATGGTGCGCCGGTCAACCCCCTTTCCTGGCTTAAACGCAGATAGTGTTCTTATGTCAATTTTCAAGAAGGAAGAGGTGAGTATGCCGACTCTCCGTACCCTGATCCCGGTTTTGTTGTTGTTCTGCCTGCTGGTGCCGCAGATGGTTGCCAGTGCCCAGGAAAAGACTGAACCTGCAGCTGAAGACAACGCCTATGCGGATCTTGAGCTCTTTACCGATGTCCTGGCTCTGATCCATCGCAGTTACGTTGAAGAGGTCAATATCCGTGATCTGATCTACGGGGGAATCCGTGGGATGCTCGCGACGCTTGATCCGCACAGCAGTTTTTTAACCCCGGAACTTTACGAAGAGATGCAGGCCGACACCCACGGAGAATTCGGCGGCGTCGGTATTGAGGTGACGATTGAAAAGGGTGTTCTTTCCGTTGTCGCTCCGATCGAGGGGACACCGGCCCAGCGGGCCGGAATCCGTGCCCGTGATCGCATCATTCGCATCGACAGCAAATCGGCCCAGGATCTCAACCTGATGGAGGCGGTGAGATTGATGCGCGGTCCAAGTGGTGAAAAAATCACCCTGAGTATCCGTCGCCAGGGAACGGACAAATTGCTCGAATTCGAGATGCTGCGCGAAGTGATACAGATCCACAGTGTCAGTGGCCGCATCCTTGAACCGGATTTTGCCTACGTGAGAATTACACAATTTCAGGAACGTACCGGCAGTGAACTGAAGGATCTGCTGGCGAAAATCCGGCGCGAAAACCAGACGCGACTCAAAGGGGTCATCCTTGACCTGCGCAACAATCCGGGTGGATTGCTTGACCAGGCGGTTGCGGTTTCCGACCTTTTTCTTAAGGAGGGTCTGATTGTCTATACCGAGGGGCGGGACAAGGCCAGCCAGTTGCACTTTCAGGCCTCCGCCGAGGACACCGAACCAGACTACCCCCTGGTATTGCTGATTAATGAAGGAAGCGCCAGCGCTTCGGAAATCGTTGCCGGTGCCTTGCATGACCATGGTCGTGCCCTGCTGCTGGGGGAGAAAAGTTTCGGCAAGGGATCGGTACAAACGATCATTCCCCTGAGCGATGATTCCGGTTTGCGACTCACAACTGCACGCTACTTTACTCCGAGTGGCACCTCGATCCAGGCGCGTGGGATCGCCCCGGATATTGAAGTCCCTTCGCTTGAACTGCCACAGAAGCAGATCCCGGAACATTATCGGGAGCGTGATCTGGCCAATCATTTTGAGGCAGAGACCGAGCAAAAAAAAGAGCAGGAAGTCCCCCATCTCACGCCGAAAGAACGCAGTGATTTTCAATTGATGCGCGCACTTGATCTGCTGAAGGGTCTCGATTACCTTCAGGCAGTCAAGGCGTCATGAATTTCCCTTTTCACCCACGGGATAAATGGGGGAGACCAGCCCTCCCTTTTTTCATAAACGGATGATATGACCAGTAAAAAGAAGCCCCTGCGGGCCGGAAAAAAGAAGAAGCGGCTACCCGTTCAAGGGGTCAGACTGGCGCTTGTCATTGTCCTCAGCGGGATACTTGTCCTGGGAGGGCTGATTGCGTATTTCGGTTTGCAGAGTCCGCCGCCACCACCGGAGAAAATTCGTATTTCGACTTATGCGGACGTCAATCGTCTGGTCGAAGAGGCATTGCTCGCCAGTGATCGCTCCAGCGGCTGGCGCCGGGTCGGGGACAGTGACCGCCTGGTTCGCTTGCAGATGTACGGTGATTACCCCGAGGCGCAGCGCCTGATGGAGCTCGCAACCCGGATTGCCTTGACTGACAGTCCGGCGCAGCTTGATCTGGCACCCCGTAAGGGCATTGTTCGCGTCTACTGGCAGAGCGAACTGCGCATGGAGCTGCACTACAAAGTTTCGGAACAGGTGCGCCAAAAACGACCGCTGGTGGCAATTATCATGGATGATATGGGCCGCAACCTGGCTGGTTTTCGTAATCTGATTTCCCTGACTCTGCCGGTCACCCCATCCATTTTGCCGCAGACCTCCTATGCCACCCGTGGTGCCGGAATGCTCAGCGACGAGGGTTACGAATATATGATCCATCTGCCGATGGAACCCCGTAACTATCCTTCAATAAGCCCCGGTCCCGAAGCCTTGCTGCTCAGCTTGAGTCCCAATGAACTGAAGCAGCGGCTGTCATTGTATCGCCAACGAGTTCCCGGTGCCATTGGCGGTAACAACCACATGGGATCACGCTTTACCGAAGATCGGCCGGCAATGCGTACGGTCCTTGAAGAGCTGAAAACGGCGGGATTTTTCTTTGTCGACAGTCGTACTATTGGCGATTCAGTCGCATTTGATGAGGCACGCCGCCTGGGGATGCGTACCGCGCAACGTAATATCTTTCTCGACAATGAAGAGGATGTCGCATACATCAGCCGCCAGTTGCGCAAGATGATCAGAATTGCCGAGGAAAAAGGGATGGTGATCGCCATCTGTCACCCCTATCCCGAAACATTTCAGGCCTTGCGCCAGAACGAAAGCTGGTTGCGATCCCAGAAGGTTGATTTTGTGCTGGCCTCACAGATGGTCCGGCGTTATTAGGTTCCGCCAGCGGTTCAAGGGAAGACGGGGTTGCTCAAAACGTCGGTCGCTACCTCTTCTGGCATGTCATAGTCAAGGCGGGCGCGGCTGTAGGCGGTCTGAAACCTGGCATAGGGAGCTTCGGCCAGGATACTGGCGGCCGGGTTTGCACTCATTTTGAGCAGCAGCATGCGCGACTGACCTTCGCTCGGCAGGGTACGTTCCAGCAGGTTGTGCAGCAATGGGACAGCACGACGCAGCAGTCCGCGGGTCGATTTCACCTCGCTGCTGCGGCAGGAGAGCGTTTCTCCCGTGGCATCGAGACGTGCCAGCATGACTTTGGAGGCTTCCTGTCGTTGCAGCAGAAAGTAGGAGGTCTGGGCTGTTTCACGAAAAAGTTCCTTGATTGCCGAACCGGGTGCAGACTTCTGCTCGCCGTAGAGATCATCAAAAACCATTGCGTAGAAACAGTCTTCCTCGATAAACCCGCAAACCTCTCGGTCTGTAGATTCAAGATAAAAAGCGGCAGGCAGTTGCGGTAAATCCAGTGTCCGACCGCAGCAGAGGCATTGATCAAGCAAGCGTTGCCGACGTTCCTGCTCACGGCGCAGGAGAGTGTTTTCACGGGTTCGTTGTCTCTCTGAAATTTCCCCCATGCGATGCGGGCCTTTCTCCAGGTATTCCAGATAGATTTGCCGCGCGAGATGGGTAAACTGCAGATGAACATCGGTTCCGCGACCGTGGGTCAGAACCGGATAGACTTTGCCTTCTGGGTTGGTTGCCAGGGATTCAACCTTGGGGCTTTTGGCAATAAAGCCTTCAAGGCAGCGGTAACCACGGTTGATCGCGTAGGCCTTCAGCAGTTGGTAGGAATCGCGAAAGGGGCCGCTGTAGCGAATCCGGGTATCGATCAGGCATGGCAACAGGCGTAATGGGGCACGGGAAATGCCGTGATCGGCAAAGAAGTTCGCCAGATGCTTGCAGTTTTCAAGTGAAGGTGCATCCTTGATCGGGACGATCACCCGGTCGGCGGCAAAGAGCGCATTGCGGGTGTAGGGGTCGAGAATCGGGCAGGTGTCGATAATGATCACCCCGCCGAGGTCTGTGCTGCTGAGAATTTCGGCCAGCTCATCATCTGCCGGGGGCTGCGGATTGAAGCTGTTCAGATCCCGGCATGAGGGAATGATCTGGACGCCGTATTCGCCCTGGCGGATCAGCTCGGCCGGCGCGGTTTCACCAAAGAGCTGCCCGACATGAAACGCGGTCTGATCGGCGCTGAGCCGAAACATACGGTCGACCGTGAAATGGTTGTCAAAACTGAGCAGGGTGACTGGCAGGTCCTCTGCCAGCGCTTTGAGATAGACCGCCAGGTTGGTTGCCAGGGTGGTTTTGCCGACCCCGCCTTTCTCGCTGGAAACAGTGATAACGTAGGGGCGAGGCATGGATTCTCCTTGGTTTGGAGGCGGTCTTATCGACGGACTCCTGACAGACGTTAAAATAGGAGATCAGCCCCCTGCTGTCAATGGCAAGAGGGTGGATAAGAGCTGGAGATGAAAGGGCAGGAGACAGGTTGAAACGTGATGAAAATGACATCTGAGCCATTGACTGTGTCGCGACTGGTCGCGCTGTTCAAGGATCTTCTTGAAGAGAATTTCGTCGAGGTCCTGGTTGAGGGCGAAATCTCCAACTTCACAAGACCGGCGTCGGGACACGGATATTTCAGTCTCAAGGATGAGCGTGGTCAGTTGCGCTGCGTGATCTTTCGCAGTCATGCCCGCCTGCTGCGGTTCAATCCTGAAAACGGCACCCAGGTGATTTGTCGCGGACGGGCTTCGGTCTATACCCAGCGCGGCGAATTGCAGCTGATCGTGGAAAAGATCGAGCCGCTCGGCATCGGCGGGTTGCAGCTGGCGTTTGAACAGTTGAAGCAGAAACTGGCCGCCGAAGGCCTGTTTGCTGCGGAGCGTAAACAGGACCTTCCTGAATACCCGCAAACCATCGGAATTGTGACCTCCGCGACCGGCGCGGCGATTCACGATATTCTTACCGTTTTGCGGCGTCGCGCAACCGGGATCAAGGTTCTGCTGCGTGCGGTTCGGGTGCAGGGAGAGGGGGCCGCCGCCGAGATTGCCGCAGCGATTGCCGATCTGAACCGTGACGGAAGCGCTGATGTGCTGATCGTTGGACGCGGCGGCGGTTCGCTAGAGGATCTCTGGGCTTTTAACGAAGAGATTGTGGCCCGGGCCATTGATGCCTCAAAACTGCCGGTGGTTGCGGCAGTCGGGCATGAAGTCGATTTCAGTATTGCCGATCTGGTTGCCGACCTGCGCGCCCCGACACCGACCTCTGCTGCCGAGCTGGTGGTCAGGAGTCGTGAAGAGCTCGAACGTCATTGCGATCAGCTGCTGTCGCGTCTCGGCCGGGTTCTGCACTCCCGGCTGGAACTGATGCAGTCTCGATTGACTGCGCTGCAGCGACGACTGGTTTCGCCACTGGAAACCTGGCGAGAAAGGCGGCGACAACTGCTTGAACTGCAGCAACGCCTGCAACGGGCGATGATCTGGTGCCAGCAACAGCGGCAGAATCATCTGCAGCAATGGGCTGAACAGCTTGACGCATTGTCCCCCTTGCGGGTTCTGGGTCGTGGTTATGCGCTGGCCCGCCTGCAACCGGCCGGAACACCCCTGCGCGCGGTATCGCAGGTCAAGGTCGGAGATCAGATTTCACTGCAGTTGCATCAGGGGCGACTCGATGCCCAGGTCAGTCGTATTGTTAGAGAGAAAAAAGCGAAAGAGACTTGACCCGGGGTTCAGCCGCTGGCGATAATCAGCGATTACAATGGCGTTTGAATAAAAGAGAGACGAACAGATGGCAAAAAAGAAGGGATTCGAGTCTTCACTGAAGGCTCTGGAAGAAGCGGTTGCCCGACTTGAAGATGGTGATCTTGAACTTGAAGAGGCCCTGAAAACCTTCGAGCTGGGCGTCAAATCGGCCGCCGAGTGTCGCAAGACCCTCGATAAGGTCGAGCTGCAGGTTGAACGCCTGCTTAAGCAGCAGGATGGCAGCCTGACGCGGGAGGCCTTTGATGAGTGAGTCTCCCTGGTCGCTGGAGAGCTATCTGCAAGTCCGTACGCAGCTGGTAGAAGCCGCTCTCGATCATTACCTGCCCAAGGCCACGACCTTGCCTGGGAGTCTGCATGATTCAATGCGTTATTCGGTCTTTGCCGGCGGCAAACGAATCCGCCCGATCCTGATGGCTGCCGCCTGTGAAGCGGTTGGCGGCAAGACCGAAGATGTTCTGCCCGCGGCCGCCGCAATTGAAATGATCCACAGCTATTCACTGATCCATGATGATCTGCCGGCCATGGATGATGATGATCTGCGTCGTGGTAAACCGACCAATCATAAAGTTTATGGTGAAGCGATTGCGATTCTGGCCGGTGACGGCCTGTTGACGGAAGCCTTTATCCTGCTGTCCAATCCCCGGGTGCTGACCGGGATCAGTGCTGCCGGTCGTCTGGAGATCATCCATCAGTTATCACGCGGCGCCGGCAGCCTTGGTATGGTCGGCGGCCAGGTGGTCGATATGGAGTCTGAAGGGCAGAAGATCGATCTGCCGACGCTGGAATATATCCATACCCACAAGACCGGGGCGTTGATTCTGTCGGCGATTGAAATCGGGGCCATTATCGGCGGCGCCGATGCAACACAACGCCATGCCCTGCATCGTTACGGAGAAGCGGCCGGGCTGGCTTTTCAGGTCGCGGATGATATCCTCGATATTGTTGCTGATCAGTTAGACCTCGGCAAGGATGTCGGCAGTGACGAGGAGCGCGGCAAGGCGACCTATCCGGCACTCCTCGGTCTTGAAGGCGCCAGACAGCGTGCACGTGACCTGCGCGACATGGCGTTTTCCGCTCTGGAACCTTTCGGCGATGAAGCACGACCATTGCGTGATATTGCGACCTATATTATTGATCGCTCCTTCTGAACGACTGCATTTACGAGAGGTGAAGAACACGAGGAATTGTCCGGATTTTGTGCTTTACCCCTGACGCCTCACTCCTCTCCGGCATCTAAAAGGTACGTAACATGAGTGATTTGCTCACCAATCTGAAATCGCCCGCCGAACTCAAGGCGCTGGATCTTGACCAACTAGAACAACTGGCTGGCGAGTTGCGTGAAACAATTATCGCGACAGTGGCCCAAAATGGTGGCCATCTCGGCAGCTCACTGGGCGTGGTTGAGCTGACCCTGGCCATTCACAAGGTCTTTAACTCACCACAGGATCGCATCATCTGGGATGTCGGCCACCAGGCGTATGGTCACAAACTGCTGACCGGACGTCTTGAGCAGTTCGCCAGCCTGCGACAATTCAACGGGCTCAGCGGTTTCCCCAAACGCGAAGAGAGTGAACACGACGCGTTCGACGTCGGCCATGCCAGTACTTCGATTTCGGCTGCTCTGGGCATGAGCGCCGGGATCGACATTCAGCAGGGCGACGAGCGGGTTGTCGCGGTGATCGGTGATGGGTCGCTGACCGCCGGAATGGCGTTCGAAGCCTTGAATCATGCCGGACATCTGAAGAAAAATCTGATCGTTATTCTCAATGATAATGAAATGTCGATTTCGGCCAACGTCGGCGCTCTCTCCTCCTTTTTAAGCCGCAAAATGACCAGCGATCTCTTTTTGCGGTTTAAAAAAGAGACCGAAAACATTCTTAACTATGTGCCGGGATTCGGTAAGGATCTGGTCAATATTGCCAAGCGTGCCGAAGAATCGTTCAAGGGTTTCATGACGCCCGGGATGCTGTTCGAGGCGTTCGGTTTTGACTATTTCGGTCCGCTCGATGGACACAATCTGACCGAGATGATTGAAACTCTGGGAAATTTGCGCAATATCGACGGCCCGGTATTGCTGCATGTCGCAACCCGAAAGGGCAAGGGATATGCCCCGGCCGAAGAAGAACCGGCCAAATTTCATGGCGTCGGTCCCTTTGACCCTGAAACCGGGCAGTTGATCGCGGGTAAACCGGGCGCGGTCAGTTATACCGGGGTCTTTGGCCAGACCCTGCTCGAAATGGCCGCAGAGGATGAGCGGATTGTGGCGATCAGTGCCGCCATGCCGGCCGGTACCGGACTCAGCAATTTTGCCGAGGCCTTTCCGGAGCGGTTCTTCGATGTCGGAATCGCCGAACAGCACGCCGTGACCTTTGCCGCCGGGCTGGCTTGTCGCGGTCTACGGCCGGTCGTTGCGATCTATTCAACTTTCGTCCAGCGTGCCTACGACAATGTTCTGCACGATGTCTGCCTGCAGAAGCTGCCGGTCAGCTTCGCACTTGATCGTGGCGGGCTGGTCGGGGCCGACGGACCGACCCATCATGGTGTCTTTGATCTTTCCTATCTGCGGCATATCCCGAACCTGGTGTTGATGGCACCACGGAACGAACTGGAATTGAAGCGGGCGATGAAGACGGCATTTGAGCACGATGGCCCTTTCGCTTACCGCTATCCGCGTGGCAACGGTGAGGGCTTGTCCTTGGCACAGCCGGTCGAAGCATTGCCGATCGGCAAGGGCGAAATTCTGCGTGAAGGAAAAGATGCCGCAATCATTGCCGTGGGCAATATGGTCGGCGAGGCCCTGCGTGCCGCTGAGATTCTTGCCGAGCAGGGGATTGACCTGCTGGTTGCCGATGCCCGTTTTGTCAAACCCCTTGATCGCGCGATGATCCTCGATATTGCCGGACGGGTTCCCTTGCTGCTGAGTGCCGAAGAGAATGCCCTGGCGGGCGGTTTCGGTTCGGCTATTCTCGAACTGCTCGCTGATAACGGTGTCGGTATGCCGCTGTTGCGGATCGGTATTCCCGATCAGTTTGTTGAACAGGGGACCCAGACCGAGTTGCGCGAGCTGCTCAGGATCGATGCTGCGTCGATTGCCAGCCGGATCGGTACTGCCCTGGAGCAGGGGTGTCAGTCCGAAGCATGATCCACTGACGAAGGACCGTTCTGGTCTGCTTGTTCCTGCGGCCCCAGGCAGCTCAGCAGGTTTTGCGCCAGGTTTTCCATCAGGATGAACCAGGCGTCCTCCCCCGGTTCCGAGGTCTTGCCAAGGGGGTCGAGGATCCCCGATTTCAGGCCACTGGTGCTGGTTATTCTCTGTGCCAGGGCCGCACTGAACTGTGGTTCGCTGAACAGACACAGGACGTTGCTCTTTATCAGGCGGCTCTGGATCTGTTGCAGACGTCGTGCGCTCGGTGCGCGTTCGGCCGAAATACGGATCGAGCCGACCGCATTTAACGAGAAGGCCTGTTCGAAATAGGGATAGGCATCGTGAAAGACCAGATAGGGCCGTTTCTGTACACTTTTCAGTTGTTCGCTCAACTCCCTCTGCAGCAGATCGATTCTTTGGCACAGCGCCGCAAGGTTGGCTTCGTACACCGCCTGGTTTTGCGGGTCGATCTGCGCCAGACGGCGGGTTACCGCTTGTGCGATCAGTTTTGCGTTGAAGGGTGAAAGCCAGATATGCGGGTTGACTCCCTGGTCCGAATGGTCGTGCCGCTCCTGTTTGTGATCCGCACCTTGCTCCCAGAATCCTCCCTGTCGTTGCGCTAAAAGCTTGAGGCCCTCCAGGGGCAGGAGACGCATGTCTGCTTCCGGTCTGGTCAGACGTGCGATTGAGCGTGCCAGGGAGGATTCCAGTTGCGGCCCGATCCAGATCAGCAGGTCGGCATCAGCCAGTGCCCGGGCCTGAGAGGGCCGCAGACTGGTACTGTGTGGGCTGTTACCTTGCGTCAGCAACAGTTGCGGCTCGTAGAGCCCACGGGTCAGTGCGCTGACCAGAGAATGAACCGGAGCGATACTGACGACGACCTCTGGGGTCGCCAGGCAGACAGGTGCAGCCAACAGCAACAGCAGCAGGGTAAGAAAAAAACGCATCATGGAACCTGGCGCGAAAAGGGACAGGACAAAGTGTTACTCATGATGTAATCTTAGCACCAGTGCCCTCTCCGGCTAAGAGCTTTTGTTCGTGCCGGACGCTTTTCTCCGTCCCCCGGGACACATGTCGAGTCAGTTGTCTATGTCGCGTGAAAACAGGGAAGACAGGTCAGAATCTGAAGCCTTGCTGAGCCTGGAGCGTATCTGCCTGATACGTGGCGGACGTCATATTCTCAAAAATGTCAGTTGCCGTATCAGTCCGGGTGAAATCATTACCCTGATCGGTCCTAACGGTGCGGGTAAAACCAGCCTGCTCAAGGTTGCGCTCGGCCTGCTCAAAGCCGATACTGGTCAGGTCAGGCGCAGCGCCGAACTGCGCATCGGCTACATGCCGCAGAAGCTGGTTATCGACCGGACCTTTCCGCTCAGTGTTGCACGTTTCATGCGCCTGACCGGTCGGTATCCCGAGGTCCAGTTGCAGCAGACGCTCGAAGATGTAGGTGCCGGGCACTTGCTGGATGCCCGCCTTGCCGAGTTGTCGGGCGGTGAGTTGCAACGCGTTCTGCTCGGGCGGGCCCTGTTGCGCCGTCCGCAACTGCTGGTGCTCGATGAACCGGTTCAGGGGGTTGACGTTCAGGGTCAGGTCGAACTCTTTGAACTGATCGGCCGTTTGCGTGACAATTACGGTTGCGCGGTGTTGATGGTCTCGCACGATCTGCATCTGGTAATGGTCGCCACCGACCGTGTCATCTGTCTCAATCAGCATGTCTGTTGCACCGGCAGTCCTGAAGCAGTACAACGCGATGAACAGTTTCTGAAATTGTTCGGTCCTGCCATTCTGCCCCATCTGGCGATCTACAGCCATGATCCGCAACATCGACACGATCAATGCCCGCATCAGGGTTGTAACTGTCCAACGGATCAGGAGGGGGAGCATGTTCGCTGATTTTATGCTGCGCGCGCTGGCGGCCGGGATCGGCGTCGCTCTGGTCGCCGGTCCTTTTGGCACCTTCGTCGTCTGGCGTCGGATGGCCTATTTCGGGGATACCCTGGCACATTCGGCCCTGCTCGGTGTCGCGCTCGGTTTTCTGCTGCAGGTTGATCCCCTGCTGGCGGTGATGGCGGTTTGCCTGCTGGTTGCGGTACTGCTCTTTTTTCTTCAGCGCCAACAGCGACTGCCCTCCGATACCCTGCTCGGTATTCTATCTCACAGCGCGCTCTCGCTGGGACTGGTGACAATCGCATTTATCGATGACCTGCGTATCGACCTGCTGGCCTATCTGTTCGGTGATATCCTCGCGGTCGGGGGCAGAGATCTGGTGATGATCTATCTCTGTGGTTTTTTTGCTCTGGGCCTGTTGCTGGTCTTGTGGCGTCCCTTGCTGGCGATCAGTCTGCATGAAGATCTGGCTCGGGTCGAAGGGGTACGTGTTGACCTGGTCCAGCTGGCATTTTCCTGCCTGCTGGCGCTGGTGGTGGCGATTATGATGAAGGTGGTCGGTCTGTTGCTGATCACCTCACTTTTCATCCTGCCAGCCGCGGCAGTGCGCCGACTTTCCCGTTCCCCGGAACAGATGGCGCTGCTGGCGGCAGTGGCCGGAATTGCTGCTGTCTGTGGCGGGCTTTACGGCTCCTGGCAATTCGACACCCCGGCCGGACCCTCTATTGTCGTTGCGGCAACCCTGATTTTTGCCCTGCTGCAACTGGTGCCGCTGCGGCGATAAATGCTTGCACCCGAGCAGCAGACGTGGCACCTTGCGCCCGAGAGGTATGAGATGCTGAATCTCGGGCGTATAATTATTTTGGGAGTTTAAAACGCGATGGCACGCAAGATATTTATTGCCGCAACCGGGCAGAACAGTGGCAAGACCACAACCAGCCTTTCGTTGATGCACATGGCGATGAAAAAGTACGGCAAGGTCGGCTTTATCAAGCCGATCGGCCCCAAACCGGCCCAACATGAAGGGCTGATCGCCGACAAGGATGCCATTCTGATTGCCCGGGTTTTCGGCCTGGAAGACGAGCTGTCCTTGATGTCGCCCTTTGTCCTCCATCCCGGAGATACCCGCCGGGTTCTCGATGGCGAAATCACGCGCGAGCAGGTGCTCTACCGGATTGCCGATGCGATAGACAAGCTGGCGCGTAAAAATGATTTTCTGATTATCGAAGGTGCCGGTCATACCGGGGTCGGATCGGTAATCGGCTGCAGCAACGCCCGGATTGCCCGCCTGGCGGCGGCTCCGGTGATGATGATGACCGGTGGCGGCCTCGGCAACGTTGTCGATGCAGCCTGTATGAATATGGCATTGTTCGAAAAGGAACAGGTGCCGGTTAAATCGATTCTGGTCAATAAGATCCTGCCCGAAAAACGCGAACGCACCCTGAAATACCTTGAACTGGCTTTTGCCGAAAGCGGCGTCGATGTTCTGGGCGGTTTTAATTATCAACCGATCCTGGCCAATCCGACCCTGCGGCGTATCGCCGGAGTACTCGATATCGAACTGCATTGCAGCGAAGAAGAGGCCCAGCGGATTGTTCATAACGTCCAGATCGGCGCGGCATCAACCCAGCGTGTGGCCGGGTTGCTCAAGGAATCGACCCTGTTGATTGTCAACAGCAGCCGTGATGAACTGCTGGTCACCCTGGCCAACCTTTACAAGTTGCCGGAATACAGCGATAAACTGGCCGGGATCATCATTCCCGGGGTCGGCCCGATCAGCGCCATTACCCAACGGATTATCGAAAACAGCGGTATTCCCTACATGCGTGCTGGTCGTACCTCGACCACGGTCTTTGAAATTGTCAAAGAAGATGTTTCAAAGGTTGTGGCCGAAGATACCGAAAAGATTAATCTGATCAAGGAGCTGGCCGAACAACGGCTCGATTTTGATGAGATTGACCGTTTTCTGGATTGAAATCTGCGTGGGATCAGGTAGTATAAGTACAGGCTAATAAGCGGAGTTGCTATGCAGATCAAGGTAAAATTCATTGACGGACGGATCGAGCTGGTGCGGCCGCGCGAGCTTCAGGAGCTGATCGATGCCCGTCGGATTACCCAGTTTCGGCGTTCCTGCGGCTGGGTCGAGTTGGGGAAAGACAGTATTCGTAGCACCTTGCGTGGGGACTATCGCGGTTCTGACCGCCGCAGCAATTTTGATGATTGAATTCTTCCTCCGCTTAGAGGGCGCGCTGTGACTGCCCTCAACTCACCTCGACAGTTTGCCACCACCGACAATGCGTCGGTGGTGGTTTTTGATTTTGAGACCACCGGCATGTCGCCGCAGCAGGGGGATCGGGTTATCGAGATCGGTGCCGTGCGGCTTGAGGATGGAGTGATTGCTGATCAGTTTCAATCGTTGATTAATCCCGGTTGTCCGTTGAACCCGTTTATTACCGATCTGACCGGCATCAGCGATGCGATGCTTGCCACCGCCCCTGATGCCGAAGCTGTCATCAGCGATTTTCAACGTTTCGTCGCGTGTACTCCGCTGGTGGCGCACAATGCTTCATTCGATCGACGTTTTCTGATCGCTGAATTCTGCCGCTTCGGCCACAAGGTTCCCCTGGCTATCGGCTGTTCAATGCTCGCTGCTCGGCGCATTTTTCCCGACGCTCCCAATCACAAACTCGGCACCCTGGTCAGCTACCTTGAGCTACCGACAGCACGCCGTTTTCACCGGGCACTGGCTGATGCCAGTATGACGGCTGCCCTCTGGTTGCGGATGGAGCAGGAACTTTGTTCACGCTACGGGTTTGAAAAAGTTCCTTTCGCCCTTTTGAAACGCCTGGGGCAGATCCCGCGGGCCAAAGCCGACAGGTTTCTGCAACAGATCGCCGGTCGTCCACAGGATAGAAATTGATGTTGAACTGTCGCTTCGTTGGTGAACTCCTGGAACGATTTGACCTGGGCGCATTCCTTCAGATCCAGGTCAGTGCCGAACTCGGGACTGAAAAAGCACGTGAACTACTCGCCCGTTTATATCAACTGCCGCTGAAAAACAGCCGTGCTGTTACCCGGCTCGGGTCCTACAGCTTTCGTGACGCAAAGCCTCTGGCCATTCGTCTGCAGTTCGCCCAGGAAGAGGAAAGTCTGCGTCAGACCCTGTTACACGAAATTGCCCATTTTCTTGATCATCAGACCCTTCTCCCGAACCAGAACTCCCGTCAACCACACGGCCGCAGTTGGCAGCGCTGGCTTGAACGGCTTGGTGGCCAGCAAAATTCGGGCAACTCGGCGGCACTCCAGCAACTTTATCGTCAGCGCCTCAAGCCGGTAGCACGCTGCAAAAACTGTGGAGCACTGCTCAAACGGTTGCGGCGGCTGCCCCGGGGACGACGCTGGCTCCATCGTGAATGCGGAGGTTTGCTGGTGCCCCTCGATTGATCCTGCGGTGCCCCCTGTTGTGCATGCCCTTGATGGTGCTATGCTGAAAAGACGCATTGCTCGAAAGGAGGACGCAGATGATGATCCGGGTTATGTACGCCGATGGGAAAACCGAGATGGTCAGACCGCCGTTGCTCAAATTGTTGATTGAACGTGAGCGTATCCGCCAGTTCCGGCGTGACAAGGGCTGGGCGGTGCTGGGCGAAGATCCGTTGCGGCGCCATCAACTGCACGAGTATCCTGGGCCGGAGCGTCGTTCCAGGTAGTCCGCTGTGACAGAGAGATTGAAAACCTGCCTTCTTTACGTTGAAGG